>JAGRMG010000174.1 GCA_020441385.1 Paracoccaceae bacterium | reverse complement strand
TGGGCAGTTTCGAGGCCGCGGCGGCCGATCTCAAGGTCACGCCGTCGGCGATCTCGCAGAGGATCAAGGCGCTGGAGGATCGCGTCGGCGTCTCGCTGATCAATCGCGGCGCGCCCTGTACCGGCACTCCGCCGGGGCTGCGCCTGGCCAAGCACGCCGAGGATGTCGGTCTGCTCGAGGCGCAGCTGGGCCGCGAACTGGCGCTGGACGGCCAGCCCGGCCCGGCCCGCCTTCGCATCGCCGTCAATGCCGACAGCCTGGCGACATGGTTCGTCCCGGCGCTGGCGGTGGTGCGCGATGTGCTTTTCGATCTGGTCATCGACGATCAGGACCACAGCGCCGACTGGCTGCGGCGCGGAGAGGTCAGCGCCGCCATCTGTGCCGGGGGCAGGCCCGTGACCGGCTGCGACGCCACCGATCTGGGTGCGCAGCGCTATGTCGCCACCGCCAGCCCCGGCTTTGTGGCGCGCTGGTTTCCCGACGGCGTGACGCCCGAGGCGCTGGCCCATGCGCCCTGCCTGACCTACAACGCCAAGGACGGGCTGCAACGCGCCTGGATCGCCCAGCGCTTCGGCCTGCGGATCGCGCCGCCCGCCCATTACCTGCCATCGGCGCAGGCGTTCGTCGAAGCCGCGCGGCGCGGCATGGGCTGGGGCATGAACCCGCTGGCGCTGGTGCGCGGGCATATTCGCAACGGGCGGCTGGTGGCGCTGGCCCAGCATGCGCCGCTGGATGTGGCGCTGACCTGGCAGGTCAGCCGGATCATGGCCCCGGCGCTGGAACCGGTGACGCGGGCGGTGCGGGCAGCGGCGCGAAAGCACCTTGCCAGAGAGTGATTCCCGCGCCAGAACGGCGGCGCAACCGGAGGAGGATACCCCATGTTCGCCCGCGAAAAGCTCGACTATTCGGCGATCCCGCTGCCCGACCGGGCCGACATGGACGATGCGCAGATGCAGGCCGAGGCGCAGGCGTTCCTTGCGCGGATGCGCACCCGCCATTCGGTGCGCGACTACACCGGCCGTCCCGTGGACCGCGCCGTGATCGAAGCCTGCATCCGGGCCGCCGGCACCGCGCCGTCCGGCGCCAATCACCAGCCCTGGCACTTCGCCGCGATCGCCGAGCCGGGGCTGAAGGCACGGATCCGCGCCGAGGCCGAAGAGGAGGAGCGCCGCTTCTATGCCGGCGGCGCGGGCGACGAGTGGATCAAGGCGCTGGAACCGATCGGCACCAATGCCGAGAAGCCGCACCTGACGATCGCGCCCTGGCTGATCGTGGTCTTTGCCCAGCGCTGGGGCGAATTCGACGACGGCACCCGCTACAAGAACTATTATGTGCCCGAAAGCGTCGGCATCGCCACCGGGTTCCTGCTGGCGGCGCTGCACCATGCCGGGCTTTGCACGCTGACGCATACGCCCAACCCGATGAAGTTCCTGAACGGCGCGCTTGGCCGCCCGGCCTCGGAAAAGCCCACCATGATCATCGCCGTCGGGCACCCGGCGGCGGATGCGACGGTGCCGTCGGCGGCCAAGATCAAGAAGCCGTTCGAGGTGATTTCGAGCGTTTTTGAGTGAAGCTTTCCGAATCCTCCGACTTTTCCTGCCGGACGCCCGGTCTCACATACACCGCCCTTTAACCTGTACAAGCCAAGTCTCGCGCCTGTAACCTCCAGGAAAGGCCAAGACTTCGATGAAGCAACACTCCCTTACCGCGCCGCTGGTTGCTGTCTCGCTCCTCGCCGGGTGCGCCCAGCAACCCGACCAGATCGAAGCCAGCTATGTCAGCCCGACGACGTTCGCGGGGCGCAATTGCCAGCAGCTCACGGCTGAACGAAACGAGATCGCCAGCCGCGTCAACGCGCTGAACAAGGAACAAAGCGATGCCGCCACAACCGATGCCGTGGCCACCGGCGTCGCTTTGGTGATCTTCTGGCCCGCTGCATTCGCGCTGGCTGCGACCAAAGACAACTCGACCGCGCTATCTGCCGCAAAGGGCAACTACGACGCCATCACGACCCGGATGCGCAGTCAGAATTGCCCGCTGCCGCCCGAACCCGTGGCGGCGCCGGCCCCGGTCGAGAAAAAGCGGTCATGGGAATGACCGCCGTTCGATCCCGCGATGACCCTGCCGGCACCAAGCGATGGGGCTCGCAATATCACTGACCGATTGGCACGGCTTGCACCGCCTCAAAGCTGCGCCATCACCTCGTCGGAGGCGTCGAAATTGGCGGTGACGCGCTGCACGTCGTCGTCGTCTTCCAGCGCGTCGATCAGCTTCATCAGCTTCTGCATGCCGTCGAGATCGAGATCGGTGGTGGTCCGGGGCTTCCACACCAGCTTGGTGGACTCCGATTCGCCCAGTTCCGCCTCGAGCGCGGTGGCGACATCGTTCAGATCGGTGTCCGCGCACCATATCACATGGCCGTCCTCGCTGCTCTCGACGTCCTCGGCCCCGGCCTCGATCGCGGCCTCGAACACCGTATCGGCATCGGCCACGTCGGCGGGATAGGTCACCTCGCCCTTGCGCTCGAACATGAAGCCGACGCTGCCGGTCTCGCCCAGGTTGCCGCCGTTCTTGGTGAAGGTCGAACGCACGTTCGATGCGGTCCGGTTGCGGTTGTCGGTCATCGCCTCGACGATCACCGCGACCCCGCCGGGCCCGTAGCCCTCATAGCGGATTTCCTCGTATTCGTCGCCCTCGCCCTGGATCGACTTCTTGATCGCCCGGTCGATCACGTCCTTGGGGCACGAGGCCGACTTGGCCTCTTTCACCGCCAGGCGCAGGCGCGGGTTCTTGTCGGGGTCGGGATCGCCCATCTTGGCGGCAACCGTGATTTCCTTGGACAATTTCGAAAACAGCTTGGCCCGCACGGCGTCCTGACGCCCCTTGCGGTGCTGGATGTTTGCCCATTTGGAATGGCCGGCCATGTCGCGTTCCCGTAAATGCTGCGTGTTCGGCGCCCATATATACCGCCCGCCCTGCCCTGTTCAAGGCACCGCTTGCCGGTGCCGCGCGCTTGGTTATGGTGGCGGTCATGACAGCCGACCAGATCATGCTTTTCGCCCTCTTCGCCGCGGTGTTCGGCCTGCTGCTCTGGGGCCGGTTCCGCTATGATCTGGTGGCCTTCACGGCATTGCTGGCCGGGGTCGTGCTGGGCGTGGTGCCGGTCGAAGACGCGTTTTCCGGGTTCGGCCACCCGGCGACCCTGGTGGTGGCGCTGGTGCTGATCGTGTCGGCCGGGCTGGTGCGCTCGGGCGCGGTGTTCCTGATCACCCGCACCATGGTGGACAGCGCCCGCGGGCTGGGCAGTCACATCGCGCTGATGGGCGGTATCGGGGCGGTGCTGTCGGCCTTCATGAACAACGTCGCGGCGCTTGCGCTGCTGATGCCGGTGGACATGCAGACCGCGCGCAAGGCCGGGCGCGCGCCGGGCCTGTCGCTGATGCCGCTGAGTTTCGCCACCATCCTCGGCGGCATGGCCACCCTGATCGGCACGCCGCCCAACATCATCATCGCCCAGTTCCGCGCCGATGCCCTGGGCGCGCCGTTCTCGATGTTCGACTTCGCCCCCGTCGGCGGGCTGACCGCCATCGCCGGGCTGGCCTTCGTGGCGCTGATCGGCTGGCGGCTGATCCCGATGCGCGGCGATCCCGGCGATTCCAGATCGGAACTGGCCCAGTACATCGCCGAACTGACGATCCCCGAGGACTCCGACCTGATCGGCCGGCGCCTGGCCGAACTGGACGAGACCGCGGAAAAGGCCGATGTCGCCATCCTGGGCCTGATCCGCGACGGCAGGCGCCGCTACGGGCGCTCCGCGCACTCGATCCTGCGCGCCGAGGATGCGGTGGTGATCGAAGCCACCCCCGAGGCGCTGGACGAGTTCCGCAGCGCGCTTTCGCTGGGGTTCTCCGACAGCCAGCGGCAGGACAAGCTGACCGCCGCCGGCGAGGGGCTCGACGTGTTCGAGGTGGTGGTGCCCGAAGGTGCGCGCATCGCCGGCAAGACCGCGCAGGCGCTGGGCCTGTCCTGGCGGCAGAACACGATCATGCTGGGCATATCGCGCCAGGGCAGGCGCATCACCGAACAGGTGCGCAAGACCCACGTGCTGCCCGGCGACATCCTGCTGCTGCTGTGTCCGCAGGGCCAGGGGCCGGTGGTCACCGAATGGCTGGGCTGCCTTCCGCTGGCCCAGCGCGGGCTGAGCGTCACCGCCAACGAAAAGGTCTGGCTGGCCATAGGCATCTTCGGCGCGGCGGTGGCGGCGGCGAGTTTGGGCCTGATCTACCTGCCCATCGCGCTGGGGCTGGTCGTGGTGGGCTATGTGCTGGTCCGCATCCTTCCGGCCTCCGAGATCTATACCAATGTCGAATGGCCGGTGGTGGTGCTGCTGGGCTCGATGATCCCGCTGGGCGCGGCGCTGGACGATTCGGGGGGCAGCGCGCTGATCGCCGGCGCGCTGGTGGGGCTGACCCAGGGGTTTCCCGCCTGGGCGGTTCTTTGCGTGCTGATGGTGGTGACGATGACGCTGTCGGACGTGCTCAACAACACCGCCACGACCATCGTCGCCGCACCCGTCGGCATCCAGATGGCGCAGACGCTCGCGGTCAGCCCCGACCCGTTCCTGATGGCGGTGGCGGTGGCGGCATCGTCGGCCTTCCTGACCCCGATCGGACACAAGAACAACACGCTGATCCTCGGCCCCGGCGGCTATCGCTTCGCCGACTACTGGCGCATGGGCCTGCCGCTCGAACTGCTGGTGATCGCGGTCAGCGTCCCGACCATACTGGTGTTCTGGCCGCTCTGAGGCAGCGTCTTAACCCGGCCTTAACCGGTCTTGCGAATTACTGCCGACATGGCCGCCCTGCCCGCACATCTTTCGCCCGAACGCTGGATGGCACAGATCTTCGCCTCGCGAGAGGCGCTGTCTGGCGGCGTTGTCAAGCGGCGCATCCGCGACGTCGAGCGCCTGGTCGGGCGCGCCGCCTTCACCCGGGAAGTCGAGCGCCGCGGTTTCCAGGCGGTCGAGAACGGGCGTCACTTCGTGGTGTTCTGCAATCCCCTGCCGATCCGCAGACTGCGCTGACAAGAGCCTTCGAAGGCTCTTGCTTCAAGCCGCCGCGCGGCGGCTTGAAGCAAGCGGTTTGCAAACCGCTTGGCGCCCGGAGACACGGGCGCCAAGCCGCTTCCAAGCGGCTTGACCCGAACGCCGCAGGCGGTCAGCCCAGATATGCGATGGCGGCGCCGCGGAACCCGCCGACGGCGCTGGCGAAGGCATCGCGAGCCATCAGGCACCCGGCGGTGGAAAGCGCGTCGGCAACCGCCGCGCTGGGGGCGGTGACGCTGACCAGCGTCCAGCGCGCCGGCGCCGTCCGCCCGGTCGACGGGTCGATGACATGCCCGACCTTGCCTTGCGCATCCAGAACCGTGCCCAGTGGCGCCGAACTGGCCAGCGCCATGTCGCGCAGCGCCACCGCACCGGGGATGCGCTCGGTCCCGGCCTGAAGCGATACCGGCCAGGCCCCGCCGCCGGGCCGCCCGCCCAGCGCGCGCAGCTCGCCGGTATCGACCAGCACATCCCTCAGCCCCTCGCGGCGCAGCATCGCGGCGACCCGGTCGGCGATATAGCCCTGCGCGATGCCGTTCAGCGTCAGCGCCATGCCCGGCCGGGTCAGGCGCACCGCGCCCGCGTCATAGGCCACATGGTGCCAGCCGATGCGCCCGAGCATGCCGGCCACCTCATCGGGCGCCGGGGCCTCGCCCCGTTCGAGGCGCTGCGCGTAGAGCTGCCAGAGCGGCTGCACCGTCGGATCGAACGCGCCCGCCGTCGCATCGTGGACGGCGCCGCACAGGCCGAGGCATTCCAGCAGTTCGAAGGGCGGTCCGGCCAGGTGGCCGTCGCGATTGAGCCGCGCCAGCGCGCTGTCGGGGCGATAGAGGCTGAACACCCCTTCCAGACGCTCGATCTCGGCCCGGGCGCGGCTTGCGATGCGCGCGGCGTCGGGGTGGTCCAGGGTGATCGAGGCGCGCGCGCCGAGCGCGCTGCCCTGCCAGCGGTAGAGATCGCCCGCCCGTCCCGGCCCGGCAAGGGCGGTTGCGGCGGCGCTGATCGCCAGAAAGCGGCGGCGGGAAAGCTGTGTCATGTCAACTGTTTCCTTCGGAAGTCAATGCCCTGAGCCGGCTCAGGTAGTCGTCTTTTTCGGGGTCTTGGGTCGCGCCGCCGGCCGGGGCCAGAACCTCGGTATCGGCAATCTCCTCCAGCGTGGCGATGCGGCCGCCGCGCTGGCGGGCGAAACTGTCGGCGGCCTCGCGCCGGGCAAAGGGCACCAGTTCGCTAGCGCCCATGCCGCCCGTGGCGTCCGAGCCGACGACATAGAACGCCTCGTGCGCCGCGATCCAGTTGTCGACGCCGGGATTGTCCCAGCTGTGGGCGCGGCCCATGTCGCTGACATAGATCACTTCGATGGCGGCGTCCTGTTCCGGCATCCGCTGATAGGCGATGGCGTCGCGCACCTGGGAAAAGAACAGCGGCGCGGGGGTGCCGGCCAGATGCACCTGCGCCTTGGGGCCGTCATGTTCGCCCAGGTTCATCTGGCAGTAGAAGCCCAGGGCATCGCCCGACATGGCGACCGGCAGGGGCAGTGCGGCCTGTTCCTCCTTGCAGGCGGCAAGCGCCAGCAGACAGGCCGAGATCAGGGCAACGGGTTTCATGGCACGATCCTCCGGAACCGCCAGGCGGCCAGGGCAAAGGCCGCAAAGGGCCAGATGGCGATGCTGGCCAGCGCCTGCAAGGGCATGATCGAATTGGCCGCACCATCGACCCCGGCGGCGGCGGCCGTGGCGTCCGAGGCGGCAAGGTTGAACAGGCGGAAGGCGTCGGCGGGGTTGCCGATCAGCATCCACGGAAACACCCGCGTCGTGAAGGCACCGCCATCGTCGGCCACCACCCCGGCGAGAAGCCCCAGGTCGTAAAGCACGATCAGGATCAGCCAAACGCCGATCACCAGCCCCGCCGCCGTCGCCGGGCGGCGCGCCACGGTCGAGGCCAGATAGCCGATGCCGATGAAGGACGCCCCCAGAAGCAGCGAGGACCAGTAGAGCCGCACCAGCGCCTCCAGCCCGCGCGCCGCGTCCGGATCCAGCCCGAAGGCGGTGGCGGCGGCCACGCCGTAGCCCACCAGCAGCGCCACCGCCAGAATGGCGATATGGGCCAGGAACTTGCCCATCAGCACGCCCCAGCGCGTCACCGGATAGGCCAGCGTCAGCGCCAGCGTGCCGCGCTCGACCTCGCCGGCCACCGCATCGAAGCTGACCAGCAGCGCGATCAGCGGCACCAGATAGACGGCCAGCCCGGTCAGGCTGGCCACCGTCACCGAAAGCTGGTCGGCCCCCAGCGTGCCGGTCGGGCCGCTGCCCGCAAGCGTAAGAACAAGCGCGAACAGCGCCATCGTGACGGTCAGGATCGCCACCCAGCGGTTGCGCAGCGCGATGCGGAACTCGGCATCGGCAAAGCCCAGGATACCGCTCATCGCTCCGCCCTCCGGCTGAAATGCTCGTAGATGTCGTCAAGGCTGGGCGGCACCACGTCGAGATCGCGCACCAGCGGCCCGAGCGCCGTGATCTCGCCGAGCCGCGCCAGCTTGTCCTCGGGCGTGCAGGTCAGTTCGACCATCACGCCGTTCCTGCGCCCGGCGCTGAGCCGCTGCGCCACCTCGTCGGCGGCCCCCTGCCGCGCGGCGACCTGGATATGGGTGGGCAGGCCCGCCTGCGCCCGCAGCCCGATCAGCGTGTCATCGGCAACCACCGCGCCTTTGGACAGGATCACGATGCGGTCGGTGCGCGCCTCGACCTCGGTCAGCGCGTGGCTGGACAGCAGGATCGACGCGCCGCCCCTGGCCAGATCGTCGAGAATGGCATAGAAATCGCGCCGCGCCACCGGGTCGAGCCCGCTGGTCGGTTCGTCCAGGATCAGCAGCCTGGGCTGCCCGATCAGCGCCTGTGCCAGCCCGACCTTCTGGCGCATGCCCTTGGAATAGGTGCCGATGCGGCGCCCCGCGGCGGGGCCAAGCCCGACCCGGTCGAGCAGATCGTCGGCCAGGCGCGCCGGCTGGCGGCGCAGCCGCAGGTAGAGGCGCATCTGTTCGCGCCCCGTGAGCGCGGAATGAAACGCCACGTTCTCCGGCAGGTAGGCCACGCTGGCGCGTGCCCTGGCGCTGCCGGGCGCCGAGCCGAGAACCTCGATTCGGCCGCTGTCGGCGCCCTGGAGCCCCAGGATCGCCTTCATCAGCGTGGTCTTGCCGGCGCCGTTATGGCCCAGCAGCGCCACCTTCTGCCCGGCATCGACGCTAAAGGACACATCGCGCAGCGCCGAAATGCCGTCAAAGCTCTTGCTTACGCCGTCGATCGTCAGGTTGTGCATCTCACGACCCTTCCTTGCGGTTCTCACCGCGGGTTTGTTCCTCGAGCGCCCTGATCCCGGGCGCCACGGGGATCACCACCGGCTCCATCAGCGGATGGCTGTCGATCACCCCGCCCGGCAGGGTGGCGGGAAAGCTCGACTGGCTCCAGCGCACCAGCTGGACGGCGGGCGATCCCAGCAGCAGCCGCGCGGCCGGTTGCGACCACAGGATATGGTCCATCAGGTCGTTGGGCCGATAGACGCCATCGGCGATGCCGTCGCCGTCCAGATCGAAGGCCGGGTTGTCCGACCAGTAGTTGCCGCGCCCGTCCAGGCTCCATTCCACCACGCGCGAGCCGACATACTTGACCTGCGTGCGATTGCCGATGAAGGCGTTGCCGGTCACGGCGTTGGACTCAGATCCGGCGGTGAAATGGATGCCGATATCGCAGCCCTCGAACCGGTTGCCAAAGATCAGGTTCTTGTGCGCGTTGTAGATGAAGGTGCATTTCTCCTGTCCGCCGCGCACCAGATTGCCGGTGATGTCGGACTTGTTGGCATAGTTCAGCATCACGCCATGATCGCGGTCGTTCAACGAAAGGTTGTCGCGCGCGCTGATGCGGTCGGAAAACATCAGCGCATAGCCGAGATGATTTCCGATCGAGACGTTGCCGATCACTTCGCTGTCATTGGTGTACATGTAATGCACCGCAAAGCGCAGATCGCGGAACAGGTTGCGCGCGAACACGTTGTCGCGCGAGGTATTGGTGAAAATGCCGTCGCGCCCGAACCTTATGTCGTTGTCTTCAACCCGCGCGCCGGGCGCGTTCCAGACATAGACGCCGTTGCCGCGTGCGTTCATGCGGTGGTCCTGGCGCCCGAGGATGGTGTTGCGCGCCACCAGGCTGTCGCGGGCGCCGTGGATATCGACGCCGTAAAGATTGCCCTCGAGGCGGTTGTCGAGCACCTGCGCGCCGGTTGCGCCGCTGGTCATCTGGATGCCGCTGTCGATGGTCTCGTGCGACGAGCCCGAGCCGCGGATGATGCAGCCCTGCACCGTGACACCGGGCGCCGTCACTTCTATCACGCTGCCCTTTTCGCCGCCGTCGATCACGGCGCCGGGTTCGCAGGTCAGCGTCAGGGCGCGCCCGATCGTGACCGGGCCGGAATGGATGCCCGGCGCGAGGCGCAATTCCGCCCCCGCGCCGGCCGTTCTCATGGCCGAGGCCAGCGCCCCCTGCCCGGCCGGCACCGAAACGACCTCTGCCGCGGCGAAGCCGGGCAGGGCCATAAGGGCCGAAAGGATCAGGGAACGCAGCATCGGTTCAGACCCCTTACGCCGGTTCGACCAGCATGCGGCCGCGCATTTCCATGTGCAGCGCATGGCAGAACCACTGGCAGTAGAACCAGTGCACGCCCGGACGGTCGGCGGTGAAGGTCACCGAAGCGGTGGCCTGGGGTGCGACCTCCATCGCAATGCCGTAGTTGTTCAGCGTAAAGCCGTGGGTCACATCGTCGACATCGTCGAGGTTGGTGATATAGACCGTCACCTCGTCGCCCTGCTTGACCGTGAACTTCTCGAGGCTGAACGTCGGCGCCTGCGACCACATGTAGACGCGCACCTTGTTGCCGTCGCGAATGATCTCGTCCGAGCCGTCCTCGAGGATGACGCCATCGGCCTCGGCCTGCTTGCGGGCATCTTCCCACATCGGGTCGTTGCGGTCCCAGACGTTGACCGGGTTGACGATGTCGGAGCGCACCAGAATAACGTCATGGGGTTCGGCGAAGGTCGGCCCGTCATGAACCACCTTCATGTCGTCGGTCGAGATGTCGATGATCTGCTCGTTCTCGGGCTTGAGCGGCCCGACGTTGATGAACCGGTCCTTCGAGAACTTGTTGAGCGAGATCAGCCAGTTGCCATCTGCTTCCTTGGTTTCGCCCATGGTGGTGTGGTTGTGGCCGGGCTGATAGTGCACGTCCACCTTGCTCACGATCGGGTCGACATCCTCGCCGGCATAGGCCTTGATCGCCTTCTCGATGTTCCACTTCACCATCTGGCTGTCGAGGAACAGCGTGGTATAGGCCATGCCCTTGCCGTCGAACGCGGTATGGAGCGGGCCGAGGCCCAGTTCCGGTTCGGCCACGATGCACGACCGCGGGTCGGCATCGCTTTCAAACAGCGCGTCGACCTTGCGCACGTCGATCACCGAACAGGTCGGCGACAGCTTGCCGTTGATGACGACATAGTTGCCGTCGGGCGCGGTGTTGCAGCCATGCGGGCTGTTGGGGATCGGAACGTAGCGGGTATAGTTCTTGTTCTGGCCCTTGCGCCCGTCGATCACCGGAATGCCGTTCAGCATCTGGACATCGCCATTGGCCACGCCCTTTTCGATCTCCTTGATGTTGAAGATCACGACATGGTCCATCTCGTTGGCGGTCATCTCGGCCAGGTTCATGCCCATTTCCGAGTTGTAGCTGGTCGAGAAGGCGTATTTGCCCTGATAGTCGCAGTCGGTGTTGTCGAGGTTGCCCGAGACCATGACCTGCCAGGCGACCTTCATCTCGTCGCCGTCGATGGCCGAGAAGAAGTTCACGTATTGCGACGGATCGTCGAGAATCTTGCCGTCGTTGACGATCGGCGTCTCGTCCTCGCCATTGGCGAACACATAGCCCGTGCGCGGGAATTTCTGCGGCCGCAGCCCGTGGATCGCGTGGGCGTTGGGGATCTCGAGGATCTTGTCGCATTTCATCACGTCGCAGCGCACGCGGGCGACGCGGGTGTTGGCCTTGTCGTTCATGAACAGGTAACGGCCGTCATAGGTGCCGTCGGTGAACGACATGTGCGGGTGGTGCAGATCGCCGTTGTCGTAGGTCTTCATGCCCTTCTTGGCGAGGAATTCCTTGGTTTCCTCGGTCAGACCTTCGGTCAGGATCTTCAGCGATTCGTTGGTCTGGCCCCAGCCGGTGGCCGAGCAGCGGTTGAACACCGGCACCCGCATCAGTTCGCGCATCGACGGAAAGCCGAGGATGCGCAGCTCGCCGGTCTGGCCCGAAGACCAGAAGCCGTAATATTCGTCAAGCTCGCCCGGTGCCTTTTCGAGCTTGCCGGCGGCGGCGCGGGCTTCCTTGACGCTGGCCAGCCAGGAGCCGGCGGTGGCGGTGGCAATCGCACCGGCCGCGGTGGCCCCGAACAGACCGCGACGGGTCAGGCCGGTCTTGTGATCGGATTCGGACATGGGGGTTCTCCTTTTTTCCCTTTCTAGTTTCCGGTCAGGACGTGATCGAGCGCGCCCTTTCCGGCCTCCATAGCGGCGCGGTCCCTTTCGCGCCGTTTGAGTTTCTTGATGACGACCGGACATTTCGTCTTGCTCTGGTAGAGCACCTGGCAATGCAGGCAGTCGACGCATTCGTTGGGGTTGATCTCGCCCGTGGGGTGGATCGCCTGAACCGGGCATTCGATCGCGCAGGTCTGGCACGGGCTGCCGCATTCCTTGTAGCGTTTCAGCCAGTCGAACATGCGGATCCGCGCCGGGATCGCCAGCGCCGCGCCCAGCGGGCACATGTAGCGGCAGTAGAACCGTTCGACGAACAGGCCGATCAGCAGCAGCACGACGGCGAACAGCACGAAGGGCCAGGCGCGGGCGAATTTCAGGATGATCGCGGTCTTGAACGGCTCGACCTCGGCATAATGTTCGGCCAGCGGCAAGGACACCAGCGACAGGCCGAACAGCGCCAGGAAGATGATGTACTTGATCGGCCAGAGCCGTTCGTGCAGCCCCCATGGCACCGTCCATTGCGGCACCTTGAAGAAGCGCGCGATACGGTTGGTCAGTTCCTGTAGCGCGCCGAACGGGCACAGCCAGCCGCAATAGGCGCCCCGCCCCCAGAACAGCAGCGCGGCGGCGACCGAGAACCACAGGATGAACACCAGCGGATCCATCAGGAAGGCATCCCAGGTGAATCCCTCGCGCACCGAGGCGGCCAGCGCCATGAGGTTGACCACCGAAAGCTGGGCGTTCTGCATCCAGCCGACGAACACCAGCGTCATGGTCAGGAACCCCATGCGGAACCAGAAATAGAGCCGCGCGTTCACCGTCGCCCACATCTGGAAGAAGAAGGCGCCGGTCAGCACGCCGAGCATGCCCAGCAGCACGGCGATCTCGACCCGCTTGCTTTCCCAGATGCGTTTCCACAGCCCGGTTCGCGCGGCCTGTTCCTCGGCTTCGCCCTCGGCCGTCACGGGCTGCGCGGCGGGGGCCGAAACGACCTTGCGCAGGAAACGGTCGGGCAGCCGGTAGCCCAGGTCGAACGTGGTGAACGCCTTGTCCACCGCGCCGACCGGGCGCTGCACCAGCAACTCGATGCTGAACGGTTTGGTGGGATCGAATTCGCTTTCGGCGGGAATGCGGAAGACATCCAGTTCGGGAAACTCGGGCGCCCCGGGCACCGCCAGGGTGGCGATACGGCGGTTGTCGCGGTCATGAAAGCGCACCGTGACGTCATCCTGAACCAGCGCGACGCGATCGAAAATGCCGCCCCGGACATAGCCCGAGCCCTTGAAGGAATAGCGCCCGCGCCCGGCCACCACGATGGCGTTGTCGCCCGGTTTCAGGAAATTTTCCTGATTGGCATATTCGGCCGGCCCCAGCAGCGCCTTGCCGATCGCCGGCACCGAAACCAGGCTCACATACATGTCGATGAAGCGGGCGTCGGGTTCGCCCTTCTCGGGGCGCGCGATGGCGCGCTCGTCGCCGCTGGCCTCGAAGGCCGCGTTGACCTGCCCGACATCGAGCGACAGCCGGCGTACCGT
This sequence comes from Paracoccaceae bacterium, assembly GCA_020441385.1. GTDB lineage: Bacteria > Pseudomonadota > Alphaproteobacteria > Rhodobacterales > Rhodobacteraceae > JAGRMG01. The sequence goes on along the minus strand of JAGRMG010000174.1, from coordinate 17,735 downwards.
GCCGTCGCCCAGCAGGTCCATCCAGCTGCCCTCGGCGGTTGCATCGGGGTTGATCTCGAACGCGGGGCCGGTATCGGCATCGGGTTCCAGCCCGCCCAGGCCAAGCTCGCGCGCCACCTTGATCGCCGAACGCAGGATCGAATCGTCCATGATCATCACGGTCACGGTGGCGCCCGAAATGATGTCGAGATCGTGCGCCGTACCCCGCGCGGCAGCCTCGGCGGCGATGTCGGTGCCGACATAGCTTTCGGTCAGGCGTTCCATCTTGCTGTTGGGAATGCCGATCAGAACGATCGGTTCGGAATGCTCCACCAGCTTGGCGCCGACGATGCGCGCATCCTTGTCGATGGCGACCATGACGTGAATGGGCTTGCCCGAATATCCGATGGTCGAGACGAAATCGGAGGTCACATAGGCCCAGGCAACGGTTTGTCCGCCCTTCAGCACCGGCACGATCGGCGCGTCTTCCAGGGCGGCGCCATACTTGTCCGCCCCCGGCACCAGATCGGCGGCGGCGACCATGCCGGTGAACTTGCCCAGATAGACCTTGTCGGGCGCGGCGCTGGCGGCCAGCGGCAAGGCGATGGCCAAAAGCGCCAGCTGCATCAGCGCCAGGGCGTTCGCCAGTTTTCCAAGGAGGGGTCGGGCCGGTGATCTCAGAGCCATGGTCAGACGCATGGGACGCCCCCCATGTCTGAAAGATCACCTTGATATCGACGGAAACGTGTAGTGCGTGGGGAGGTCATGTTCTCGGACTTCATGGTTGCAGGTGGACCGCGTTTTTCCGGCCAGAGGGCACGCTCCGCGGCCGGAGCGTCGTTCGCGACGGGTGCCGCGACAGAAGCCGGAAAGCGCAGGCCACGCGCCGCCGGGGCCGCAGGCGCGGTCAAGATGGCCCCGTGGTCGCTCCGGCTCAGGCAGCAGTCGCAGCGGTCGCATTCGTCATTGGCCGGACCGTGCCCGTCGGTGGACGGAACGTAGCTGGCGCCGCCATCGCTGCAAATCTCGATCCACGAGATTGCGCCCCCGCCCTGTGACGCGACGGCCGGCATGGTCTGGACGACAACCATCATCAGGGCCGCCAGAACGCCAAGGACAAACCGCGCCGTCAGCGCGATGCCGTCTCCGGTTCCGGTTTTGCCTGTTCTCGTTGCCATGGTCAGTCGTTTCGCAATTTCTGGTCGCGGGCCGGATATCTCTCTTCTCCGGACCTGTCTCCTTGACCTCGGTCAATTCCCTGGCGGCGATCCCGCCACCGGCGGCAGACACCCGAACGTGGGGCAAGTGACAAAGGGGGCCTGCGGATCGCCATCTGTGTCGCTTTCGTCTTGCCGGTCTCACTTACGCCGTTTGATCTGCATCGGCATTGTTCCAAATCAAGGGATCCGGATTTTGCCGCGCTTCGGCCCTGGGCCGCGCAACTGGCCCGAATCCGGTGCACCGTCAACCCGGGCAGGTCGGGCCTGGTTACCCGTCTCGCCGCCTTCGGGAAGGGTCGAGAACGGGTGGCGGACGGGCGTTGAAAGCCTTGGTTTCAAAGGTACAATCCCCCGCCGCCCGGCAAGATGAACGTTGGCCGGCAATCGGAGGACGGCGGGCCTGCATGCACCTTGCGGCCCATTGCCACGCCCTCGGCCTTCGCGCGTGCGCCGGCCCGGCCGCGACATTTCGGCGCCCGTGGCCGTGCACGGGCCGCCGCCCTGCACCGGGCGACGGGGCCGCGCGAGCCCGGGGGCGGGATCGGGATTTTGCTTGACTCCACATGCCGGGAACCGTAGCTCGAATCCTGTCGATATTGGATGCAATAGGCCAAGTTGCCGCAAGGGAACCGGCCTCGCAACCGATCAAGATGACGGTATAACCAATTGTAAATGGGGAGAAAATCCAAGATGTCGATCAAATCATCCCTCCTGGCCGGGGCCGCTGCCCTGATGCTGGGCAGCACCGCCGCGGTCGCCGGCGGCAATCTGATCTACTGTTCCGAAGGCTCGCCCGAAGGCTTCGACCCGGCGCTGTTCACCTCGGGCACGACCTTCGATGCGTCCTCGCACCCGGTCTACAGCCGCCTGATGGAGTTCGAGACCGGAACCACCAACGTGATTCCGGGCCTGGCCGAAGAGGTCGAGGTATCCGACGACGGCACCGAGTACACGTTCAAGCTGCGCAAGGGTGTCAAGTTCCACTCCAGCGACACCTTCACGCCGACGCGCGATTTCAACGCCGACGACGTGATCTTTTCCTTCGACCGGCAGAACAACCCGGACAACCCCTACAACAAGGTGTCCGGTGGCACCTGGGAATATTTCGCGGGCATGAGCATGCCCGACCTGATCAAGGATATCGTCAAGGTCGACGACTACACGGTCAAGTTCGTGCTGACCCGCCCCGAAGCGCCGTTCATCGCCAACATGGCGATGGATTTCGCCTCGATCATGTCGAAGGAATATGCCGACGCGATGCTTGATGCCGGCACGCCCGAGATGCTGAACCAGAAGCCCATCGGCACCGGCCCGTTCATCTTCCAGGCCTATCAGAAAGACGCGGTGATCCGTTACGCGGCCAACCCCGACTACTGGCGCGGCAAGGCCGATATCGACAACCTGATCTTCGCCATCACGCCCGATGCCAGCGTGCGCTATCAAAAGCTCAAGGCCGGCGAATGCCACGTCATGCCCTACCCCAACCCGGCCGACATCCAGGCGATGAAGGACGACAAGGACATCGTGGTGATGGAACAGGAGGGCCTGAACGTCGGCTATCTGGCCTACAACACCCAGATGCCGCCCTTCGACAACGCCAAGGTGCGCAAGGCGCTGAACATGGCGATGGACAAGCAGGCCATCATCGACGTGGTGTTCCAGGGCTCGGGCCAGATCGCCAAGAACCCGATCCCGCCGACCATGTGGTCTTACAACAACGCCGTCAAGGACGACCCCTACGACCCCGAAGCGGCCCGGAAGATGCTGGAAGAGGAAGGCGTCGGCGATCTTTCCATGAAGGTCTGGGCGATGCCGGTGCAACGCCCCTACAACCCCAACGCACGGCGCATGGCCGAACTGATCCAGGAGGATTTCTCCAAGATCGGCGTCGATGTCGAAATCGTCTCCTACGAATGGGGCGAATACCTGTCGCGTTCCAAGGAACTGGACCGCGACGGCGCCGTCCTGCTGGGCTGGACCGGCGACAACGGCGATCCGGACAACTTCCTGGCCGTGCTGCTGGGCTGTGATGGCGTCGGCGCATCGAACCGGGCACAGTGGTGCTATCAGCCGTTCGAGGACGTGATCCAGAAGGCCAAGGTGATCAGCGACAAGGCCGAGCGCACCAAGCTGTACGAGGAAGCGCAGGTGATCTTCAAGGAACAGGCGCCCTGGGCCACCATCGCGCATTCGGTCGTGTTCATGCCGATGCGCCCCGAGGTCAAGGGCTACAAGGTTCACCCGCTGGGCAGCCACATCTTCTATGGCGTGAGCCTCGATAACTGAACCTGCAAGACCTGGCGGGGCCGCCTCACGCGGCCCCGTCCCGTTCCGGAGCCGCCCATGCCCCCAATTCTCGACGACTATTCCCGGATCGCCCGGGATCTGGAGGTTGACGCGGTGGCGCTGGTGCCCGGCCCCAATTTCACCCGCGCGCTGGGCCATTCCTTCATGAGCCACGAACGCCCGTTCCTTGCCGTGATCCCGGCAGAGGGACGGCCCGCGGCCATCGTGCCCAACCTCGAAATGCGCAGCTGGGATCTGGTCGGCTTTGACGGCGACGTACACGACTGGCGCGACCAGAGCGGGTACATGGATGCCTTTCACGCGCTGGCGCGCAGCCATCCCATGCGCCGGCTGGCCGTAGAAGGCCAGGTGATGCGCGTCTTCGTGCATCACGCGCTGAAGGCGGCGATGCCCGCGCTCGAGATCATCGACGCCGAGCGCGAGATCTCGGGCCTGCGCATGATCAAGACGGCCGGGGATGTCGCGGCGCTCGAGGCCGCGATCGCCATTTCCGAACGCGCCCTGGCGCAGGTGCTGGCCGGCGTGCGGCCGGGCCAGAGCGAAGCGGCGATCGAACAGGCGCTGATCCGGGCGCTGTTCGCCGAAGGCGCCGACGGGCTGGCATTCGGCCCCATCGTCGCCGCGGGCGACAATTCAGCCCGCCCCCACGCCCATGCCCGCGCCGAATACGCCGTGCAGCCGGGCGATGCGCTGCTGCTGGATTTCGGCGCGCGCAAGCACGGCTTTTGCGCCGATATCACGCGCACGGTCTTTGTCGGCCATGCCGATGACGAGGCGCGGGAAGTCTACGACACGGTCCTGCGCGCCAACCTCAAGGGCTTTGACATCACCCGCCCGGGCGTGACCGCGCACCAGATCGACGACGCCGTGACCGGTGTGCTGGAAGCCTCGCCCTATGCCGACCGCATCCGCACCAAGACCGGGCACGGCCTGGGCCGCGACGTGCACGAGGCGCCCTATATCATGCGCGGCAATCACATGCCCCTGCCGGCCGGCACGGTTTACACCAACGAACCGGGCCTTTATGCGTCCGGCGCCTTCGGGGTCAGAATCGAGGACGACGTGCTGATCACCGCCGACGGCTGCCGGTCGCTGACGACCTTTCCCAAAGACCTGACGATCGTGGGGGGCTGATGCTCAGATACTTCCTGTCCAGGCTGCTGACCTTTCTGCCGACCTTCTTCGGGGTCACGCTCATTTCCTTCGCCTTCATCCGCGTGCTGCCGGGCGACCCGATCATCGTGATGGCCGGCGAACGCGGCCTGTCGGAAGCGCGCTACAACGAACTGGTCAAGCAGTACGGGTTCGACGAACCGGTGCTGCAACAGTACATCGACTACCTGGCCGGCGTTCTGCATGGCGATCTTGGCGCATCCTTCGTGACCAAGAAACCGGTCTGGGACGAATTCTTCTCGCTGTTTCCGGCAACGCTGGAACTGTCGATCTGCGCGATGATCTTCGCCGTGGCGCTGGGCCTGCCGGCGGGCGTGATCGCCGCCGTCAACCGCGGCAAGCTGGCCGACCGGGTGTTCATGTCATCGGCGCTGGTGGGCTATTCGATGCCGATCTTCTGGTGGGCGCTGCTGATGATCATCTTCTTTTCCGGCAAGCTGGGCTGGACCCCGGTCTCGGGCCGCATCAGCCTGCAATACTTCTTCGACACGCCGACCGGCTTCATGCTGATCGACAGCGCGCTGTCGGGGCAGAAGGGCGCCTTCGGCTCGGCGGTGCGCCACCTGATCCTGCCGGCGATCGTGCTGGGCACCATCCCGCTGGCGGTGATCGCGCGCCAGACCCGTTCGGCCATGCTCGAAGTGCTGGGCGAGGACTATATCCGCACCGCCCGCGCCAAGGGCCTGACGCCGGCGCGCATCAACGGGCTGCACGCGCTCAGGAACGCGCTGATACCCGTCATCACGGTGATCGGCCTCTCGGTCGGCACCCTGCTGGCCGGCGCGATCCTGACCGAAACCATCTTTTCCTGGCCGGGGATCGGCAAATGGATGGTCGATTCGATCTATCGGCGCGACTATCCGGTGGTGCAGGGCGGGCTCTTGCTGATCGCGACAATGGTGATGGTCGTCAACCTGTCCGTCGATGTGCTCTACGGTCTGATCAACCCGAAAATCCGGAGACGCTGATGACCGCGACCGCCCCTGCCGCCACCGTCGAACGTCCCGGCCGGTTCCGCGAGTTCTACCACTATTTCCGCGAGAACCGCGGCGCCGTGTTCGGCATGTGGATCTTTGCCGGATTCGTCTTCGTCGCCGCCTTCGCGCCGTGGCTGGCGCCGCACGATCCGACCGAACAGTTCCGCGACTTCACGCTGATCCCGCCGGTCTGGGAGGAGGGCGGCAACTGGTCCTTTCCGCTGGGCACCGATCCGCTGGGCCGCGACATGCTCAGCCGGCTGCTGCATGGCGCGCGCTATTCCTTCTTCGTCGGCGTCGTGGTGGTCACGGTCTCGGCCACGGGCGGGATCCTCGTCGGGCTGCTTTCGGCCTTCGCGCCGAAATGGGCCGACGCCATCATCATGCGCATCATGGACATCATCCTGGCCTTTCCCTCGCTGCTGCTCGCGCTGGTGCTGGTGGCGATCCTCGGGCCGTCGCTGACCAATGCCATGATCGCCATCGCCATCGTCGCCCAGCCCCATTACGTCCGCCTGACCCGCGCCTCGGCGATGGGCGAATTGCAGAAGGACTATGTTACCTCGGCCCGCGTCGTCGGGGCCGGTCGGGCGCGGCTGATGTTCATCACCGTCCTGCCCAACTGCCTGGCGCCGATCATCGTGCAGGCGGCGCTGTCGTTTTCCACCGCGATTCTCGATGCCGCGGCGCTTGGCTTTCTGGGCATGGGGGCGCAGCCGCCGACGCCGGAATGGGGCACCATGCTGGCCGAGGCGCGCGAATTCATCCTGCGCGCCTGGTGGGTCGTGACCTTCCCCGGCCTCGCCATCCTGATCACGGTGCTGTCGATCAACCTGATGGGCGACGGGCTGCGCGATGCGCTCGATCCGAAACTCAAGCGGAGCTGAGCCGATGAGCCTTCTCGATATCCGCAACCTCACGGTCGAGTTCAGCACCTCTTCCGGCCCGTTCCGGGCGGTCGAGGCGGTGGATCTGTCGCTCGACAAGGGCGATGTTCTGGCCATCGTGGGCGAAAGCGGCTCGGGCAAGTCGGTGTCGATGCTGGCGATCATGGGGCTGCTGCCCTGGACTGCGACGATCACCGCCGAGCGCATGGAATTCGAGGGCCGCGACCTGCGCCAAATCACGGCGAACGAGCGGCGCAAGATCATCGGCAAGGACATCGCGATGATCTTTCAGGAGCCCATGTCGTCGCTGAACCCGTGCTTTACCGTCGGCTTCCAGATCAAGGAGGCGCTGCGCCAGCACATGGGGCTGGACCGTAAGGCACGCCACGCCCGCGCGATCGAGCTGTTCGAACAGGTCGGCATCCCGGCGGCGGAAAAGCGTCTGGGCATCTTCCCGCACCAGATGTCGGGCGGCATGAACCAGCGGGTGATGATCGCCATGGCCATCGCCTGCAATCCCAAGGTGCTGATCGCCGACGAACCGACCACCGCGCTCGATGTGACGATCCAGGCGCAGATCCTCGACCTTCTGGTCGAATTGCGCGAACGTCACGGCATGGCGCTGGCGCTGATCACCCATGACATGGGCGTGGTGGCCGAAACCGCCGAACGGGTGACGGTGATGTATTCGGGCCAGAAGGTCGAGGAACAGCCGGTCGGCGATTTGTTCGCCACCCCGCACCATCCTTATACCGCCGCGCTGCTGAACGCGCTGCCCGAGCGGGCCACGCAAAAGCTGCTGCCGACGATTCCGGGCGTGGTTCCGGGCCAGTTCGACCGCCCCAGGGGGTGCCTGTTCGCGCCACGCTGCCAATATGCCGACGAGAAATGCCACACCGTGCCGCCGGAGCCGCGCGGCCCCGACATCGGCCATGCCCGCTGCCACTACCCGCTGAACGTCAAACAGGAGGTCGCATCGTCATGACCGATCAGATCGTCACCGCACGCGACCTGACGCGGCACTACGACGTGCGCCAGGGGCTGCTGGCGAAACCCGCCAAGGTGCGCGCGCTGTCCGGTGTCAGCTTTGATCTGCGCCCCGGCCAGACGCTGGCCGTGGTCGGCGAATCGGGCTGCGGCAAATCCACCCTCGCCCGGCTGGTCACGCTGATCGAGGAACCGACCGCGGGCGATCTGCGCATTCGCGGCACCGAGGTCACGCCCGACCAATGGGCCGGTTTGCGCAGTTCGGTGCAGATCGTGTTCCAGGATCCCTACGGTTCTCTCAATCCGCGCCAGCGGGTCGGCACCATCCTTCAGGAGCCGCTGAAGATCAACCGCCCCGACCTCGGCGCGCGCGAGCGCGACAGGCTGGCGCGCGAGAAACTGGCGCTGGTGGGTCTGCGCCCCGAACATTACGACCGCTTCCCGCACATGTTTTCCGGCGGCCAGCGGCAGCGTATATCCATCGCCCGCGCGCTGATGCTGGATCCGGCGATCCTGGTGCTGGACGAACCGATCTCGGCTCTCGACGTGTCGATCCAGAGCCAGATCCTCAACCTGCTGGTGGAATTGCAGGAACGGCTGGATCTGGCCTATCTGTTCATATCGCACGATCTTTCGGTGGTGCGCCATTTCGCCGACGACGTGCTGGTGATGTATCTCGGCCGCGTCGTCGAACAGGCGCCTGCGGCGGACCTCTTCGCCCATCCGCGCCACCCCTATTCGGTGGCGCTGATCTCGGCCACGCCCCGCGCCGAACCGGCCGGCGACCGCCAGCGGATCAAGCTGGAAGGCGAACTGCCCTCGCCGATGGATATCATCCCCGGCTGTCCCTTCGCGCCGCGTTGCTGGCGCGTGCAGGATGTCTGCCGCGTCGACCGGCCCGAACTGACAGGCGGAACGCATGCGTTCGCCTGCCACAATCCGCAACCCTGAGCGGGCCGGGGCGCGCGCCGGTGAAACGCTTCCTGATCCTGCAACTGCGCCCCGAACGAGACGCGGCCGATGCCGAATACGCCTCGATCCTGAAACGCGCGGGCCTCGCGCCGGGGCGCACGCGCCGCATCCGCCTCGATTGCGAAGCCCTCCCCGACGGGCTTTGCGTCACCGATTATTGCGGCGTCATCGTCGGCGGCGGGCCGGGATGCGTCAGCGACCCGCCCGGGGCGAAATCGCGGCAGGACGCGCGGATCGAGGCGGCCGTCATGTCGCTGATGCCCCGGATCATCGCCGCCGATCACCCCTATCTCGGCTGCTGCTATGGCCTGGGCATTCTGGCCAGCCATCTGGGCGGAACGGTCTCCAAGGCGCGGTTCGGCGAACCGGTAGGGCCGGTCGCGTGCGAACTGACCCCGGCGGCGGGCGCCGATCCGCTGACCGCCGGGCTGCCCGCGCGCTGGGACGCCTTCGTCGGCCACAAGGAGGCGGTGCAGGCGCTGCCGCCCGGTTGCGTGCATCTGGTCGCCGCCGAGCCCTGCCCGTTCCAGATGATCCGCTGGGGCCGCAACGTCTATGCCACGCAGTTCCACCCCGAGGCGGATGCGCGCGATTTCGAACAGCGCATCCGCATCTACCGCGATCACGGCTATTTTCCGCCCGAAACGGCCGAGGATCTGATCGCCACCTGCCATGCCGCATCGGTCACGATACCCGGCGAGATCCTGAGGCGGTTCGCCGAACGCTACGGCTGACGCCGCGCGCATCGGATGTTTCCTTGACCCCGGCAAGCGCATTAGGCTCGGGCGCAGGCAAAGGGGGAAACGGGCCATGGACAACGCGGATGCCATCGTCGTGGGCGGCGGCCTTGCCGGGCTGGCGGCGGCGGCGGAACTGGGCGACCGGGGCAAGCGGGTGATCCTGCTCGATCAGGAGCCCGAGACCTTTTTGGGCGGGCAGGCGTTCTGGTCTTTGGGCGGACTGTTCATGGTGGACACGCCCGAACAGCGGCGCATGGGCATCCGCGACAGCCGTGACCTCGCGGCGCTGGACTGGAGCGGCAGCGCCCGGTTCGACCGGCCCGAGGACGCCTGGCCGCGCCGCTGGGCAGAGGCCTACCTGGATTTCGCCGCGGGCCCGATGCGCCCCTGGCTGCACGACATGGGCCTGCGCTGGTTTCCGGTGGTCGGCTGGGCCGAACGCGGCGGTTCGTTTGCAACCGGCCACGGCAATTCGGTGCCCCGTTTCCACGTCACCTGGGGCACGGGGCCGGGCGTGATCGCCCCGTTCGTGGCGCGCGTTCGCGCGCATGCCGCAGCCGGCCTGATCGAGATGCGGTTCCGCCACCGCGTCAGCCGGATCGAAATGGAAAACGGCGCCGCCCGCGGCGTTTCGGGCGAGGTTCTCGCACCGGATGGCGCCGGGCGCGGGCAAAGGACGAACCGCGATGAAACCGGCCTCTTCGAAGTGAAGGCACCTTCGGTCATCGTCACCTCCGGCGGCATCGGCGGCAATTTCGACCTGGTGCGCGCCGCCTGGCCGCGCGACCGGTTGGGCGAGCCGCCCGAAACCATGATCGCGGGCGTGCCGTTTCATGTCGACGGGCGCATGATCGCCATATCCGAGGCCGCCGGCGGCCACGTCATCAACCGCGACCGGATGTGGCATTACACCGAAGGCGTGAAGAACTGGGATCCGATCTGGCCCGCACACGGTATCCGCATTTTGCCCGGGCCGTCCCCGATGTGGTTCGACGCCCGCGGCAACCGCCTCACACCGCCCTGCCTGCCCGGTTTCGATACGCTGGCCACGCTGCGCGAAATCCTGAGGACCGGATACGATTACAGCTGGTTTGTGCTGACCCAGAAGGTGATCGAGAAGGAATTCGCGCTGTCGGGATCAGAGCAGAACCCCGACCTGACCTCGGGCCGGTGGATGGAGGTGATCCGCTCGCGGCTGCTGTCGCGCGGGCGGGCGCCCGGCCCCGTCGAGGCATTCAAGAAACGGGGCGAGGATTTCGTGGTCGCGGACGATCTGACCGGCCTCGTGGCCGGCATGAACCGGCTCGGCGGCGGGCTGATCGACGAGGCCGGGCTGCGGGCGCAGATCGAGGCCCGCGACGCGCAGATGGACAACCCGTTCACCAAGGACGCGCAGATCATGGCGATCCTGGCGGCGCGCAACTATCGCGGCGACCGGCTGATCCGCACCGCCAGACCGCATCGCTTTCTCGACCCCGCAAACGGGCCGCTGATCGCGGTGAAACTGCATGTCCTCACCCGCAAGACGCTGGGCGGGCTCCAGACCGATCTCGACAGCCGGATGATCGGCGCCGACGGCGCCCCGGTTCCGGGCCTGTTCGCCGCCGGCGAAGCGGCGGGGTTCGGCGGTGGCGGCTATCACGGCTACAATGCGCTCGAAGGCACCTTTCTGGGCGGATGCATCTTTTCGGGGCGCAATGCCGGGCGGTCCGATGCGGTGGCCTGATCGCGAATCGCCACCGGTTGGGACATCACCGCCTCCCGTGGCTTCAATCCGCCGCGACCAGGCGCAGAACCGGGTTCCCGGCCTGATCGATCAGGGCCAGATTGTCGCCGTCGCGAACGTAGGCGGCGACCTCGTGCAGCGCCGCGATGAAATCGCGTTCCAGTGTGCCGTAGGGTTCGGGGCAGGCCATCCGCGTTCCGGCCATGGCCTGCGGAAAGCGGATCGCGCCGCTCTCGATCGCGGCCGTGCCGACATATTGATTGCAGCCGCTGTCGGCGCCGAACTCTCCACCGTCGAGAAACCGGATCGAGGGGCGCTTGTCGGCGATCAGCGCCCGGCCGCGAATGTCGGAAACCCGCCAGCGCGTGCCCGCAAGGCCGGCCGGCGAATGCTGCGCCCCCGCCACGCGCGCAACCACGATATCGACGCTGTCGCCGGCGCCGCGGGTCAGCACCGGATATGCACGGGTCGAGCGGTAGAGCACATCGCCGCCACGAAGGATCTCGGCCTGCAGGGTATAGCTCAGCGCGGGCTCGATCAGCGCGTCGTCATAGCCGAGTGTGAACGCGAACGGCACATGGTCCAGCGCAAAGCGTTGCAGCGACAGGATATTCGCGGCAACGTCCATGCGCGAGACATCGGCCAGACGCACCTCGAGCACCGCGCCCGGCGGCACAGCGATGCGTTCCAGATAGGTGACGCTGCCCTTGACGGTGCCGGCCTGCGCCATCGCGGCACCTGCAAAGATCAGGGAGAGTATCAGGGTCCGGATCAACAGCACGGCCCTGGACAACAACAGGTTTTGCATTGAACCTTCCCGGTATGGTTCGCCAGTCCGCAAGATATGACCGACAAAGCCCGGATCAAGTCAACCGCCAAGGGGCGCGGGCGCTGATGCGCAGGCTCACAGCGGCCAGATCAGCGGGATCAGGGCCGAGGCCAGCAACCCGACGCTCAGGTTCAGCGGAATGCCGACGCGCATGAAGTCGGTGAACCTGTAGCCGCCCGGGCCATAGACCAGCATGTTGGTCTGATATCCGATGGGCGTGGCGAAAGAGGCCGAGGCCGCCACCATCACCGCCACCACCAGCGGCCGCGGATCGAGCCCCATGGCATGGGCCAGCCCGATGGCGATGGGCGTGACCACCACCGCGACGGCGTTGTTCGACACCAGTTCGGTCAGCACCGAGGTCAGCAGATAGACGGCCCAGACCACCATGAATGGCGGCAGCGCCCCCAGCCCCGGCGCGATCGCCTCGACGATCAGCCGCACCGCGCCCGACGCCTCGAGCGCGGCCCCGATCGCCAGCATCGAGAAGATCAGCGCCAGAAGCCGCCCGTCGACGAAGGAAAACGCCTCGTCCGCGTCGATGCAGCGCGTCACCAGAACCACCGCCACCGCCAGCACCGAAAGCATCAGGATCGGCGCGACGCCCAGCGCCGCCAGTACGACGATGCCCAGAAGGGCGCCAATGGCGATGGGGGCGTGACCGCGCCGGAAGGCGCGCGCCGATGGCTGGCTGACATCGACCATATCCATGTCGGCGGCCAGCCGGTTTATGTCTTCGGGCGCGCCTTCCAGCAGCAGCGTGTCGCCGACCCGGACCACCAGTTCATCGAGTTGACGGCCGATATTCTGATTGCGCCGGTGCACCGCCAGAACATAGACGCCATAGCGCCGCCGCAGCCGCAAGGCGCCCAGCGAACGGCCGACCATCTTGCAGCCCGGCGTGATCAGCACCTCGACCGTCGCGGTTTCGACCGCCGATACCTGATCGACCCGCTTGAGTTCCTTGTTGCTTTGCAGGCTGAGCAGTTCGGTCATCCGCGTGCGCAGCACCACCCGGTCGCCGACCTGGAGCGTGACGCCCTCGAGATTGCGCCTGAGCGAGGCATCGCCGCGCACCACGTCGATCAGCCGGACACCGGGACGCTTGAACAGCTGCACCCCCAGCACCTCCCGCCCGATCAGGTTGGATTCGGGCGGGATCACCGCTTCGGTGAAGAACTTCATCTTCGAGCGGTCGCTGAGAAGCGTAGACATGCTGTCGCGGTCGGGCAGCAGGCGCGGCCCGAGGAACCGCAGATAGATCATGCCCCAGACCACCACCGCAAGGCCCAGCGGCGTGACCTCGAAGATGGTGAACGGCGCAAGCCCCCCGGCCCGCGCCACCCCGTCCACCAGCAGGTTCGTCGAGGTGCCGATCAGCGTCAGCGTGCCGCCCATGATCGCGGCAAAAGACAGCGGGATCAATAACTTGGATGCCGAAACATCCAGCGTCCGGGCCAGTTGCGTGAACACCGGGATCATGACCACCACCACCGGCGTGTTCGACACCACCGCCGAGGCGGCGATTACGAACACCATCATCAGCGCGATGGCCCGGCGCGGGTGGGTGCGCGCCTGCCGCCGCGCCAGGCTGGTGAAGGCATCCAGCGCCCCGGTGCGCACCAGCGCCCCCATGATGATGAACATCGCCGCGATGGTCCAGGGCGCCGGGTTGGCAAGAACCGGCAATGCCGCCTCGTAGGGCAGGATGCCCGCCACCAGCATCAGCGCCACGCCGGCAATGGCGACAACCTCGGTCGGCAGCGTCTCGCGCAGGAAGGCCGCGAACATCGCGCCGACGATGATCAGCGACAGGATCGCGCCGCCGGTCTGGGATAGCTGGAAAAGCTGCATGTTATCGACTTTGCGATGGCGTTGTCCTGGCGGACGGATGGCCCGGGCCGGCCTGCCCCCCCGATACCGCGTTTGCCGCGTCCGGGGCAAGTTCGTCCTGGCCCTGCTGCCACCTCGGCTGCACCAGGAACACCCCCAACAGCACCAGGCCCAGCGCCGCCCAGATCCAGGACGAATAGGTTTCGCCCAGCACCAGAAGCGAGGACAGCACACCAAAGCCCGTCACCAGATAGCTGACCTGCACCGCAAAGACCGACCCTGCCCTCGTCACCAGCCAGACATAGCCCGAATAGGTCAGCACATGGATGATGGCGGCGGCGATCAGCGCCCATTCGGCGGGCCCGTAGCTGCGCAGGGGGGTGATGAACTGGCCGGTGAACAGCGCCAGCGGCAGCGCCAGCATGCCCGCCACCAGCGAGGCGCCCAGAAGCACCTGCATCGGGCCAAGCCCGGCGGTGCCCCAGCGCGACACGACATTGCCCTCAAGCGCATAGCAGACCGAAGCCACCATCGCCAGCGGCACCCAGACCAGCATCGCCGGGTCGGGCAGGCTGGCCCTTGGCAGAACCAGCAGCAGCACGCCGGTCAGCCCCGCGAACAGCCCCGCAAAGCGGCGCAGGCTGAACCGTTCGAGCCCGAGCCCCAGCGCGATGGGAAAGGCCAGCATCGGCACCAGCGACAGCAGGATCGCCATGACCCCGGCCGGCAGGTTCCGGATCGCCATGTACGATGTCGAATTGGGAACCAGCGTGCCCAGCAGCGCGATCACCACATAGACCTGAAGCGCCGGCAGGCTCAGCGGCAGGGGCCGCCCGCGCATCCGCAGGACCACGGCCAGAAAGGCCGCCCCGATCGTCACGTCCCAGAAGATCAGCCCGAAATGGCGGTGCCCGGTGCTGACCGCGATCTTGGAAAGCGGCACGGTCATGCCCCAGCCGGCACCCAGCACGACCAGCATCAAGGTGTAGAAGGCCGCCAGGCGCGGCGTCACGGGGCGGCCTGTTCCAGCCGCCCGCCCAGCCGCACCATGCGCGCCACCTTCGCCGCGCCGCTGCGGTCGTCGGTCTCGACATAAAGGCCCGAGAGCGTCGCCTCGCCCAGTGCGGGCGAGAACCGGGCCCTGGCCATGCCGGTGATGAAGCGGCGCATGGGTTCGACCTTGTCCATGCCGATGATGCTGTCGTAATCGCCGCACATGCCGGCGTCGCTGATATAGCCGGTGCCCCCCGTCAACACCTGCGCATCCGCCGTGGGCACATGCGTATGCGTGCCCGCCACCATGCTGGCGCGGCCGTCGCAATAATGCCCGATCGCCATCTTTTCCGATGTCGCCTCGCAATGCACGTCCACGATCACCGCCTGCGCGAGCCCGCCGCGCGGATATGCCTTGAGCACCGGTTCGAGCGCCGAGAACGGATCGTCGAAGGGGCGCTTCATGAACACCTGCCCCAGCACCTGCACCACCAGCACCTTGCGTCCGCCGGGGCCGTCAAACAGGCGATGCCCGTGCCCCGGCGCCCCCTTGGCGAAATTCAGCGGCCGCAGGATGCGCGGCTCGGTCTCGATGAACTGCAACATGTCCTTCTGATCGAACGCATGATCGCCCAGCGTGACGCAATCGGCCCCCGCATCCAGCAGCGCGCGCGCGTGATCGCCGCTCAGCCCCATGCCGCCGGTGGCGTTCTCGCCGTTGACCACGACGAAATCCAGCCGCCATTCCTCGCGCAGGCGCGGCAGGGTTTCGGCCACAGCGCGACGCCCTGCGCGGCCCATCACATCGCCAAGAAAAAGCAGTCTCATGGCGCTTTCCTAGACCATTTCGCGCGAAAGAAGAAAGCCGATATTTGCTATATGCCAGGCCGGGCTGCCGCCCTATTGTTGCCGCAGCGTCAAAATTCCGGCCTTGCGCGGCGTGATTGTATTTTCGTTGCCCCGGGGACGGCCGCAATCCCCGCTGGCAGGCGACCTGACCATTGCGACCGCGCCCCCGTACGGGGATGATCCCCGAAAGGCGCCCGGCCCCGTCCGCAACAGGAGAATCCGCCATGTCCCAGCCCGTCCTCGCCCTCGACCCGGACAGCCTGCTGATATCCTCGGCCGACGCACGCGCCGCCGCCGAACCGCTGGCCGGCGCGTACCGGTCGCGCAAGCCCTACAACTATGGCGGCTATGACGGTTTCCTGCCGGCCGGGATTCTCGACCGCGTCAAGGCCGAACTGTCCCGGCTGCCCGAGGCCGAAACCAGCTTTGACCGCCCTCAGGAGCGGCTCAAGACCTCCTATATCCCCGAACGGCTGCCCGACTACACGCGGCGGCTGTTCCATGCGCTCAATTCGCGCCCCGTCCTGGCCTTCGTCGAGGAGCTGACCGGCATCAGGGGACTGATTCCCGACCCCTACTTCGCCGGCGGCGGCGTGCATGTTGTGGCCAACGGCGGGCATCTCGACATCCATGCCGACTTCAACCACCACGCCAAGATGAACCTGGAACGCCGGGTCAACCTGCTGATCTATCTCAACCGGGACTGGAAGGCGGAATATGGCGGCGCGTTCGAAGTCTGGAACGAGGACATGACGCGGAAGGTCGACAGCTTCGTGCCGCTGTTCAACCGCATGTGCATCTTTTCCACCAGTTCGAACAGCTGGCACGGCAACCCCGAACCGGTGAACCACCCCGAGGGAGAGCCGCGCATGTCGCTGGCGCTGTATTACTACACGGCCACCTGGGACAGCACCCGCAAGTCGCACACCACGCTGTTCAAGCCGCGCCCGGGCAGCGCCGACCGGCCCGACCGCAAGATCGCCCGCCACGAAATGCTGAAGGAACTGCTGCCGCCGGTCATCCACCGCCGCGTCGCCTGGCGACTGGAAAAGCTGGGTTTCTGAGCGCCGCGCGGCATGCGGGGGGCGATCAGCGAAAGTCGATCACCCGGCGCTCGGTCACGACCAGGTCGAGGCGCTGATCGGTGGGTTCGATCGGCAGGTCGTCGCCCTGCTGCGCATCCCACGCGAAACCGATGGCCAGCACCGGATGCAGCGCCCGCAGCGCCTCGAGCGTGCGGTCGTAGAACCCCCCGCCATAGCCCAGACGGTTACCGTAGGAATCGAAGGCCACCAGCGGCACGATCACGATCTCGGGGTCGATGAATTCCCGGCGCTCGGGGATCTGCGCCCCGAACATGCCCTGCGTCATCGCCGCCCCCGGCTCCCACCGGGCAAAGGCCAGCGCCTGCCCGGCGCCAAGGATCACCGGAACGCCGACCGGCCCCTGCGCCGCCGCCGCCTCCATCGCCGGGAGCGGGTCGATCTCGGTGCGGATCGGCATGTAGCCGGCGAGCGGCACGCCGCGATGCCCGGCCAGCACGGACGACAGACGCGCCGCGGGTGCCGGGGCACGACCGGCACGAGCAGCGGCATGGGCGGCCTTGCGGCGGGCGAACGCGGCCTTGCGCGCTGCCGCCTTGCGCGCGGCAAGCTCGCTCACAGCAGGATCACCGAGGCCAGCCCGAGGAAGATGAAAAAGCCCATGACATCGGTGGTGGTGGTCACGAACGTCCCCGAGGCCAGGGCCGGATCGACGCCGACCTTGTCCAGCACCACCGGCACCACGGTTCCGGCGAATCCGGCGATGATCATGTTGCACACCAGCGCCATGCCGATCACCGCGCCCAGCATCGGCGAATGGAACCACAGCATGCCGATCACGCCCAGCACCGTAGCAAAGACCAGCCCGTTGAGCAGCCCCACCGTCAGTTCGCGCCGGATCACGCGCCAGACGTTGGCGTCGGTCAGATCGCGGGTGGCAAGCGCGCGCACCGTCACCGTCAGCGACTGGGTGCCGGCATTGCCGCCCATCGACGCCACGATCGGCATCAGGATCGCCAGCGACACCAGTTGCGCGATCGAGGCGGCGAACTGCGAGATCACCAGCGATGCGAAGATCGCGGTTCCCATGTTGACCACCAGCCAGGGCAGACGCCGCCGCGAGGTTTCGGCCACGGTGTCGGACAGCGCGCTTTCCTCGCCCACACCTGCCAGCAGCAGGATGTCCTCCTCGTGTTCCTCGTCCAGCACCGCCATGGCAT
>JAGRMG010000173.1 GCA_020441385.1 Paracoccaceae bacterium | reverse complement strand
TCCGACGCCCGCAACGCCGACTTGCCGCGCTGGCTTGACTGGTTCAACAGATCAAGACCACACTCGGCACTCAAAGGCCTGCCACCAATCGCGGCGGTGAACAACCTGATGAGAAACCACAGCTAGCCGCCGGTTTGTCCGAGGGGGTTCCATCCGCGCGACAGTAGGCGACTGGCCTGCACCGGTCCAGCGCGAATCTGCCGGGCGCGGGGGCGCACCGGTGGTTTTCACACTGGCAATTCCGAGTGAAATGATCGAATAAGGGCCGGGCGCCGGCGGCGCCCTTGTCGGCTGAGCTGAAGGACTGAACGGGTTGACCGAGGCGACACAATACGCCGCGCACGGGTCGCGCCGGCACCATGCCCGCGGGACGCGGGTGATCGGGGCGCTGGCCTACACCGTGGCCGCGGCCTGCCTGTTGCCGATGCTGGCGGTGGCGCTGGCCGCCGTCACCGGGGGCACCGATACCATCACGCACCTGATGGAAACGGTGCTGCCAAGCTATACGCTCACGACGCTGGCGCTTGTGGTCATGGTCGCGGCGGGAACCTTCGCCATCGGCGTCGGCGCCGCCTGGCTGGTGACGATGACCCGCTTTCCCGGCGTGCGGCTGCTGGAAATCGCGCTGGTCCTGCCGCTGGCCTACCCGGCCTATGTGCTGGCCTATGCCTATACCTATCTGCTGGACCATCCCGGCATCGTGCAGTCCACCCTGCGCAACGTGACCGGCTGGGGGCCGCGCGACTACTGGTTCCCCGAGATCCGGTCGCTCGAAGGGGCCGCGATCATGCTGATCCTGGTGCTCTACCCCTATGTCTACCTGCTGGCGCGGGCCGCCTTTCTGCAACAAAGCGCCGCCGCCTTTCTGGCCGCCCGCGCGCTGGGCAGTACCGCATGGCAGGCGTTCTGGAAGGTCAGCCTGCCCATGGCGCGCCCCGCGATCGCCGGTGGCGTGCTGCTGGCCGTGATGGAAACCATCGCCGATTTCGGCACGGTGGCCTATTTCGGTGTGCAGACTTTCGCCACCGGCATCTATACCAGCTGGTTTTCCATGGCCGACCGCGCCGGAGCGGCGCAGCTGGCGCTGTGCCTTCTGGGGTTTGCGCTGCTGCTGGCGGTTGTCGAACGGGTTCAGCGCGGGCGGGCCAAGTACTACGGCGCCGGCCGGCGCCATGCGGCGATGCCGCCGGCCGAACTCGGGGGCTGGCCGGCGGTGCTGGCGTTCCTCCTGTGCGTGATCCCGGTGCTGCTGGGGTTCGTTCTGCCGGCGGTGGTGCTGTTCGACATGGGCCTGGGCTCGGAACAGGATCTGTTCAGCCGGCGCTATACCGGGTTCATCGGCAATTCGCTGACGCTGGCCAGCGTGGCGGCGTTCGTCACCGTGGCGGCGGCGATCTGCGTCGGTTTCTCCCAGCGGCTGCGCCCGGGGCGCCGGACGGCCACGGCGGCCTATATTGCCCGGCTGGGCTATGCGGTGCCGGGCGGGGTGATCGCCGTCGGCCTGCTGGTGCCGTTCGCGGCCTTCGACAACGCGCTCGATGCGTGGATGCGCGCCACGTTCGGCATCTCGACCGGGCTGCTGTTGACCGGGTCGATCTGGCTGCTGGTGGCGGCCTACATGGTGCGCTTTCTGGCCTCGGCGCTGGGCGCCTACGAAGGCGGGCAAAGCATGGTACACGCCAACATGGACGCCGCCGCGCGGTCGCTGGGGCAGACCCCGTTCGGCACGCTGCGCCGGGTGCATCTGCCGATTCTCACGCCCAGCCTGCTGACCGCCCTGCTGATCGTGTTCGTCGACGTGATGAAGGAATTGCCCGCCACGCTCATCATGCGGCCCTTCAACTACGACACGCTGGCGGTCCAGGCCTACCGGCTGGCCAGCGACGAACGCCTCGACGGGGCCGCCGTGCCCTCGCTGGTGATCGTCGCGGTGGGGCTGTTGCCGGTGATTCTGATCTGCCGCCAGGTCGGGCGCCGCTGAACGGGCGCGGGCGGCGTTTGAGCGGGTGTACGCGGTCGAAGGCGGCCCGCCCTATCCCACCGCGACCAGCAGATAGCGCGCGCCACGATGCGGGCCGGTTTCCAGCAGCGACAGGCCGTGGCCGACATGGCGCAGGCAGTCGCCTGCCGTCAGGTCGTGCGTGATGTCCGCAAGCGTTGCGCGCAACGCACCGTCCAGCAGCACCAGATGATGTTCGCGCCCGGGCAACGCCGTTGCCTGCGGGGCGAACCGGGTGTCGGGCGGCAGGTGGCATTCGTGCAGTTGCGCCGCCAGTGCCGGGGCGGGCGGAGAAACAGACCGGCGGGTGAGGCCGGTATCTGGGTCGTGCCATTCGCCCTGTTCGCCAAGCGGGACATGGGGCGCAAAGCTGTCCTCGCTCATCGACAGCAGGCGCGAGACCGGCAGACCGAAGGCGGCGCACAGCCGTTCGAGAACCTCGGCGGTGGGGCTGACGCCAGCGTTTTCAATCCGCGAAAGGGTGGCGCGGCTGACACCGCTTCTGGCCGCCAGATCATCGAGCGACCAGCCGTTGCCATGGCGAAGCGCCTTCAACTGCCCGGAAAGCCGCGCTGTGAGGGTTGCACCTTGTTTCATGTCTTGGTTTCATATCAGGAAGGTAATCTCGAATTCGGGAATTACCCCGGGAAGGCGCGGCCTTCAAGGGGAACCTGCCGGGCTATGGCGGATCTGCATGGCCTGGGTCGTGAAATCTATGGCGCCCGGCAGGCCGGCGCCGGCTTCGGGGCCAAGCCAGATGGTGCCGCTGCCGGTGATCAGGGTGGTGCGGCGATGCACGGAAAACGGCTCGGCCTCGCCCAGTTTCAGCACGCTCCCGGCCGAGCTGTGATCCCTGAATTCCAGCTGCCAGCGGCGGATCGCCAGGGCGGCGTGCTGGCGCGACACCCAGGGCAGGTCCAGCACGATATCGCAGTCGGTGGCGCGGCCGAGCGTGAGCATGTCGCCTTCTCCCAGTTGCCAGACCTGGCCGTCATGGCGCAGTTCGGCCATTTCGATCCGGGCCGCGCGGCCGGCCCCGGTGCGGGCGAACAGCACGGTCTGTTCGCTGAGATCGGCAAGCGAACAGGAATACACCCGCGTCAGCGCCGATTTGCCGCGCAGATGCAGTTCGCCGATCATCACCAGCCGCGCCTGCGCCGCCGCCGGCAGATCGTCGAAACAGCGATCGCCGATCAGCACTTCACCGGGCTTGGCGAGCGACGAAAGCCGCGCGGCGGTATTCACCGCGGTTCCGTAGATGTCGTTTTCGTGGCTCAGGATCTCGCCGGAGTAGATCCCGGCATGCACCGACATGCCCGCCGGCCATTCCTCCTGCAACATGCTCAGCGCCGCCGCGAAGGCCGGTTCGGGGCCGGCGAAGAAACTCAGCACATCGTCGCCCTGCGACTTCACGCAATGGCCCCCGGCCTGTTCGACGATCTCGCGCATCCGCGACAGGACATAGCTGACATGGCTCAGCGCGGCGCGGTTTGATTCGGTTTCATAGAGCCGGGTGCTGCCGGTGATGTCGGAAATCAGGACGCAGGCGAACGGCATGGCAGCGGGTTCCCGGTATGAGGCGGCGGCCCGGAACTCTCGGCCTGGCCGGAAAGGAATTGCACAAAATCAAACCGCCGCGCCCGAACTGCGGCCGGGCCTGGCGTCGATCGCCCTTCTACACCAATCCGCCGCTCATTTCACCCCGGTTCGGCGCGCAACGAAAAGGGCGCGGAGGAAGCCCCCCGCGCCCCGGCCCTGCCAGCAGGACGGCCGGTTACTTCCAGCCGACCTGATCGAAGATCTTCTGCGCGGCGGGCAGGTTCGCGGCGACCTCGGACAGATTGACCGAATCCGGTTTGAACTTGCCCAGCTTTTCCACCGAAGGCGCGATCGGAACGCTGTCGACCACCGGATATTCGTCGTTCCCGGCCGAGAAATATTCCTGCGCCTGGTCGCTGGTCAGATACTCCAGGAACTTGATCGCGTTTTCGCGGTTGGGCGCATGTGCCGCGACGCCGCCGCCGCTCAGGTTGACATGGGTGCCATAGTCGTCCTGATCCGGGAACACCCAGCCGATCGTGTCGACATGTTCGCTGACGCCCTTCACGTCGGTGCGCAGGGCGCGGGCGAAATAGTAGGTGTTGGACACCGCGATTTCGCATTCGCCGGAAACCAGACCGCGCAGCTGGTCGGTGTCCCCCCCCTGCGGCGGGCGCGCCATGTTGTCGACGACGCCCTGTGCCCACTTGCGCGCGGCCTCCTCGCCCTCATGGGTGACGATGGCGGCCAGCAGGGTCTGATTGTAGGTGTTGCCGGAAGAGCGGATGCAGATCAGGCCCTTGTATTTCGGATCGGCCAGATCGGCATAGGTCTTTGGCGGGTCGGTTACATCGTTCTTGTCGTAAAAGATGATCCGGGCGCGCTGGGACAGCCCGAACCACTCGTTGTCGCTGTCGCGCAGATGCTCGGGAATGCGCTGTTGCAGGATGGCGCTGTCGACTGGCTGCAACAGGCCCATGTCCTTGGCGCGCGCCAGACGCGAGGTATCCACCGTCAGCAGCACGTCGGCCGGGCTGTTGGCCCCCTCGGCCCGCATCCGGGCCGACAGCTCGTCGGCCTTGCCTTCGATACGGTTGATGGTGATTCCGGTGGCGTCCTCGAAATCGGAATAAAGCCGTTCGTCGGTGTCGTAGTGGCGCGAGGAGTAGAGGTTCAGCTCTTCTCCCGCCACACTGGCCGAAGCGGCCATCGCGGCGATCAGGGCGGTAAGGCTTGCGGTGATACGGTTCATCTTCAATCCCATTGGTTTCGGATACGGGTCATTACCCGACTGAAACAATCAGATACCGGGGCTTTTCTGCGAATGCAACTCAATTCCGACAAATTCCATCGGACAAGCCGCAATGCCCCGGCCAGATGCGAAAAGGCCGCGCCCGGTCGGGGCGCGGCCTTTGAAATCGTCTGCCGGCAATTGGCCCGCGGGCCTCAGCCCTGGCGCGCCTTGAACCGGCGCTGCGTCTTGTTGATCACGTAAACGCGGCCTTTGCGGCGCACGATCCGGCAATCGCGATGCCGGTTCTTGAGCGAGCGGAGCGAGTTTCTGACCTTCATGTCCGTCTCCTGTTGCTGCGGCGCGGGCCAGCGCCTGGGTTTGCGGGTGCTCCGGCGTGCCGGACCAGTGAATTCATGGTGGGCGATACAAGGTTCGAACTTGTGACCCCTTCGATGTCAACGAAGTGCTCTACCGCTGAGCTAATCGCCCATGAATGCCGATGCGAAACCTCCAGCCCCAACGAAATGGGGCGCGGAAACCCGCGCCGGTAGCGGCGTCTATAAAAGGAGTCGCCAGGGTGATCAAGGGCTTTTGGCGGCTGGCGGTTCCGGGCTATGCTCGGATCATCCAGGAGTGCCCATGACGAACGCCGCCTATCACCTGTTCCAGCCCGGCCAGCGCCAATCGGCCGTGGTTTTCGCCTCGCCCCACAGCAGCAGCGACTATCCGGATGCGTTTCTGCGCCGTTCGGTACTGGACCGCAACGCCATCCGGTCCTCCGAGGATGCGTTCGTCGACCGCCTGTTCGACGCCGCGCCCGAATTCGGCGCCCCGCTTCTGCTGGCCGGGGCGCCGCGCGCCTATGTCGATCTGAACCGCGGCGCCGACGAACTGGACCCGGCGCTGATCGAGGACGTGCAGAGGAACGGCCACAACCCGCGTATCGCCTCGGGGCTGGGGGTGATTCCACGCGTGGTGGCCAATGGCCGCGCCATCTATCGCGGCAAACTGGCCCGGGCCGAGGCCGAACGCCGGATCGAGGCGTACTGGAAACCTTACCATGGGGCGCTGCAATCGCTGCTGGATGACTCGCACATGCAGTTCGGCAGGGCGATCCTGATCGACTGCCATTCGATGCCCCACGAGGCGATGGACGGCGTGACCCGCAGCCTCGCGCGGCGCCCCCAGGTGGTGCTGGGCGACCGGTTCGGCGCCGCCGCGTCGGCCGACGTGGTGGACCGGATCGAGGCGGCCTTTGCCGCGGCGGGTCTCGTGGTGGCGCGCAACACCCCGTTTGCCGGCGCCTATGTCGCCCAGACCTATGGCCGTCCGTCGCGCCGACAACACGCGATCCAGGTCGAGATCGACCGTTCGCTCTACATGGACGAAACCACGATCCGGCCCCGGGCGGACTTCGAAGCCTTCCGCGCCCTGCTGCGAGGCGTGATCGCCGACATCGCGGCGATCGGCCTGGAGGACATGCCGCTGGCGGCGGAATAGGGCATCGCTCAACGCAGCGCCCGCCCCTTCATGATCGCATCGGCCCCGAAGCGTTTGCGAATCGCATCCGTGGCGCGTTCGGCCTGCGATCTCCGTGCCGCGCCCGGATCCAGAAGATCGCCCGACTTGTCCGCTTCCGCTTGGGCGCACAGATCGGACAGGCCGACGCCAAGCAGCCGGTAGGGCCCCTGCCCGCCCACCTGATCGAACAGCGCGCGCGCCGTGCGATACAGCCGGTCGGCGGTCTGCGTGGCGTCGCGCAGCCCGGTCCGCCGGCTCAGCAGCGAATGATCGGCGCGTTTCAGCTTCAGCATCACCACACGACCGGCCAGGCCGCGCGCCTTGGCCCGGTCCGAGACCTTTTCCGCCATCCGCCACAAATGCCCGTCGAGTATGTCGGGATCGCCGGTATCCTCGAAGAACGTCGTTTCGTTGGAAATCGACTTGACCGGTTCATGCGCCGAGACGCGCCGCCGGTCCTCACCGCGCGCCACATGCCAGAGCCGGTCGCCCATGGCACCGAAGCGCGCCTGCAACGCCGTCCGCTCCCAGCGCAGCAGATCGGCAAAGCTGCGGATGCCGGCACGCTCGAGCGCCGCCTGCCCCGCCGGCCCGATCCCCCAGATCAGACGCACCGGGCGGTCGCGCAGGAAATCGGCGGTATCGGCCACGCCGATCACCGAAAATCCGCGCGGCTTGTCGAGATCGGACGCCACCTTGGCCAGGAACTTGTTGTGGCTCAGACCGATGGATCCGGTCAGGCCAAGTTCGTCCTTCATGCGCCTGACCAGCCGCGCCAGCATCACCGCCGGGGGCGCCCCGTGCAGCCGCGCGGTGCCGCCGAGATCCATGAACGCCTCGTCCAGCGACAGCGGTTCGACCGCGGGGGTGAGTTCGTCCATCATCGCCCGGATGGCGCGGCTGGCTTCGGCATAGGCGTCCATGCGCGGCTTGATCACGACCGCATCGGGGCACAGTTTCAGCGCCTGGAACATCGGCATGGCCGAATGCACGCCGCGGATGCGCGCGATATAGCAGGCGGTGGACACCACGCCCCGCCGCCCGCCGCCGATGATCACCGGCTTGTCGGCCAGCTCCGGATCGTCGCGCTTTTCGACGCTGGCATAGAAGGCATCGCAATCCATATGCGCGATGCTCAGGCTGAACAGTTCCGGGTGCGCCAGAACGCGCCGCCCGCCGCAGGCCGCGCAGCGGCTTGCGGGTTCGGTGACGCTCAGACAGTCGCGGCAGAAGGCGGGCATGGCGGGGGCGGTTTCAGAACCGGGGCGGGATACGTATATGAACAGCAGGATAGAGTGCCCTTGCGGGTTCGTCAGCAAGGCAAATCGTATCGGAAGGATCGCAGCGATGACATTTTCGGGCGCCAAGCTGGCGCTGTTCCTGGGGCCCGACCTGCTGGTGATCCTGCGCGACGACCGGCCCGACATCCCCTGGCCGGGCCGCTGGGATCTGCCCGGCGGCGGGCGCGAGGGCGATGAGGCGCCCCAGACCTGCGCGCTGCGCGAAACCCGCGAGGAGGTCGGGCTGGCGCTGAGGCCGGAAGACCTGACATGGG
Source organism: Paracoccaceae bacterium (assembly GCA_020441385.1). Lineage (GTDB taxonomy): Bacteria > Pseudomonadota > Alphaproteobacteria > Rhodobacterales > Rhodobacteraceae > JAGRMG01. Next base: position 4,416 of record JAGRMG010000173.1, on the reverse strand, counting down.
CGCACAGCTACACGCGCCCGCACGGGCGGGTCTGGTTCTTTGCCGCGCATCTGCCCGCGGCGGCGCGGGGGGCGGTGCGCTTCGGCATGGAAGGTCAGGGCTGGCGGCTGATGCCCCCGCGCCTCTATTGCGATCACGCGCTTGCGGTGCCCCATTTCGCCGACCAGCTGCGCCGCTACATGGCCCAGCCCGGTTTCGCGGACGCCTTGGGCGGGCATCAAAGAGGGGCTCACAAGGAACCCCCCGCCAATAGCGGGGGGAGGTAACGAACCACAGGAAGAAAAGGTCCGTTGGGGGAGTGTCTCGGCCCCAGACTCGCCCAGAACCGGCGATTCACAAAGAAGGAATGCCGGCAGGCCGAATTCCGCGTCCGACATGTGCCTTTGCGGGCACAGGTGCGGATGGGGCAAAAGCGGCATTTGCGGGCGGCGCGGCCGCCTCAGACGCCGCGCAGTTGCGCCAGAATGGCCTCTGCGGCGGCCCGCGGATCGGGCGCCTGCCAGACCGGCCGGCCGACCACGACATGATCGGCGCCATCGGCGATCGCCTGCGCCGGGGTCGCGATGCGCTTCTGATCGTGCGCCGCCGCGCCGGCCGGGCGCACGCCGGGCGTGACGATCAGCCGGCCCGCCGCCTGCGGCAGCGCCCGGATCGCCGCCGCTTCGCGCGGCGATGCGATGACCCCGTCGGCGCCGGCCTCGAAGGCCCGTCCGGCGCGTTCCTGCACCAGGTCGCGCAGACCGCCCGGCCGGATCAGCGCCTCATCCAGATCGCCGCGATCCAGCGAGGTCAGGATGGTCACGGCCAGAATGCGCAGCCCGCTCCCCGAGGCCCCCTGCCGTGCCGCGCGGACCACATGCGGATCGCCATGCACGGTGAGGAAATCCAGGTCGAACCGCGCCAGCCCGCGCACCGCCGCCTCGATCGTGGCGCCGATATCGAACAGCTTCATGTCCAGGAAGACGCGCTTGCCCCGCTCCTGCTTCAACTCGCCGGCCAGTGCCAGGCCGCCACCGGTCAGCATGCCCAGGCCGATCTTGTAGAACCCGACCGTGCCGCCCAGCCGGTCGGCCAGCGCCAGCCCCTGCACGGCATCGGGCAGATCCAGGGCAACGATCAGACGGTCATCGGGCATGTCGGGCCTCTCGGGCATGGGGTCGCTGGCTGTCTAGAGCACAATCGGCGCGGTGAAAACCTGTCCGTCGCGCCCGCAACGGGTTTCCCCCGCCCCGATTGCGATCTAGTCTCGCCCCCAAACGCCCCCGCACCGATCAAGGGAGACCCGCATGCGGCTGAACGGAACAACCGCCATCGTCACCGGCGGCGCCTCGGGCTTCGGCGCGGGCATCGTCGAAAAGTTCCTCGCCGAAGGCGCCCGCGTGATGATCGCCGACATCAATGGCGAGGCCGCGGCGAATCTGGCCGCCCGTCATGACGCGGCCATCGCCCAGACGGTCGACGTGGGCGATGCCGCCTCGGTCCGGGCGATGGCGTCGGCGGCGCTGGAGGGCTTCGGCCAGGTCGATATCCTCGTCAACAACGCCGGCGTCACCCATCTGCCCGCGCCGATGGAAGACATCGGCGAGGACGATTTCGACCGCGTGTGCCGGGTCAACATGAAATCCGTCTACCTGAGCGCGCGCGCCCTGGTGGCGCACATGAAATCGCGCCGCACCGGCACCATCCTCAACATCGCCTCCACCGCCGGCCTGTCGCCCCGGCCCAATCTCAGCTGGTACAACGCCTCCAAGGGCTGGGTCATCACCGCCACCAGGGCGATGGCGGTGGAACTGGCCCCGCACGGCATCCGCGTCAACGCGCTGGCCCCGGTGGCGGGCGAAACGCCGCTGCTGAAATCCTTCATGAGCGAGGATACCCCCGAAATGCGGGCCAGGTTCCTGTCCACCATCCCGCTCGGCCGGTTCTCGACGCCGTCCGACATGGGCAATGCCGCCGCCTTCCTCTGCTCGCAGGAGGCATCCATGATCACCGGCGTCGCGCTGGAGGTCGATGGCGGGCGCTGCATCTGATGGTCCATCTGCTTCTTTCTGGTCTCAAATACTCCAACGGCGCCCGGAACGGGCGCCGGCAAACGGCTTGCGTGCGCAGCACGCACCGCCGAACAGGGGAAAACGCATGAAACCCGGCGCCCGCAACCTGATCACCGATGTCCCCGGCCTCGTGGTCGGCAACGCGCAGGACGCGGCGCTGAAATCGGGCGCCACCGTGCTGAGCGCCGCTTCGCCCTTCGTCGCATCGGTTCATGTCATGGGCGGCGCCCCGGGCACCCGCGAGACCGACCTGCTGGCGCCCGACAAATCCGTCCCGGCGGTCGATGCGCTGGTGCTGTCGGGCGGTTCGGCCTACGGGCTCGATGCCTGCTCGGGCGTCATGGACGGGCTGCGCGACCGGGGCCGGGGCTTCCGCCTCGGCGCGGCGGTCATCCCCATCGTGCCGGGGGCGATCCTGTTCGATCTTCTGAACGGCGGCAACAAGGACTGGCGCGAAAACCCCTACCGCGCGCTGGGCCGGGCCGCGCTCGACGCCGCCTCCGAGGATTTCGCCATCGGCACCGCCGGCGCCGGCGCCGGGGCGCTGAGCGCGATGCACAAGGGCGGGCTGGGGTCGGCTTCGCTGGTGCTGGAGGACGGCACCTGCACCGGCGCGCTGGTGGCGGCCAACCCCATGGGCAGCGTCACCACCCCCGGCAACCGGCATTTCTGGGCCGCGCCGTTCGAGATCGGCGGCGAATTCGGCGGTCTGGGCCCGGATCCGGCCGCCGGGCTGGGCCGGACCCTGCAAAGCCGCCGGATCCAATCCATGCAGGACCGGACGCAGGAGCGCGCCAATACCACCATCGCCATCGTCGCCACCGACGCCGCCCTGACCAAGGCCCAGTGCCAGCGCATGGCCGTGGCCGCCCATGACGGCATCGCGCGCGCCATACTGCCCTGTCACTCGCCGTTCGACGGCGACCTGGTCTTCGCGCTCTCGACCGGCACGCGCCCGCTTTCCGATCCCGACCGGAGCCCGGGCGAGATCGGCCACGCCGCGGCGCTTTGTCTCAGCCGCGCCATCGCGCGGGCGATCTATCACGCCACCCCCGAACCCGGCGACACGCTGCCCTGCTGGACACAGGACAACCCCTGACGCGGGGGGCTTCGGGGGCGGTCGCGCACCGGGCAAACCCGCCCGCGCGGCGACGGGGCTGTTGACTCTCCGCAGTCATGTTCTACATGTGAGCGTTGAGCGCAAAACCGGAGACCAAACATGAAGAGAATGATCGCAACCGCAATTATCGGGCTTCTGGCCGCACCCGTCCTGGCTGACGGCGGCGATGCCGAAAAGGGCGAGAAGACATTCAACAAGTGCAAGTCCTGCCACGAAATCGTATCCGACAGCGGCGAGGAGATCGTCAAGGGCGGCAAGACCGGGCCCAACCTCTACGGGCTTCCCGGCCGCACCGCCGGCACCTACGACGACTTCCGCTATGGTGACAGCATCGTCGCCGCGGGCGAGGCCGGTCTGGTGTGGGACGAAGAGAATTTCGACAAGTATGTCGTCGACCCGCGCGCCTTCCTGCGCGAGTACCTGGACGACAGTTCGGCCAAGACGAAGATGACCTTCAAACTGAAGAAGGGTGCCGAGGACGTCTGGGCCTATCTCGAAAGCGTGTCCGAGTAATACCGCCCCGCGGCGGACCCCCTCGGAAGACCGCCCGGAACGATTGCATGGGCCGTGGACCAGCGCCACGGCCCTTTCGCTTGCCCCCTCCGGCCCGGCAGCGACAGAATGCGCACTGGCCCCCGCCCCACGGGTCTGGAATCATCGCTCCGTTTCCGGCCATATCACGGACCCTGTGCCAGTCATGCCCCGTTTCCCGTCCCAGCCCCCGACTCCTCGCGCCGTCCCGCAGGGGTGGGCATCGTGAGCGCGCCGATCCCGGCCTGGGTCGATGGCAAGCTGACCCCGGTCGACAAGATCGAGGCGCATGAGCGCGGGCTGCGGCACAAGGCGGTATCGGTCTTCGTGATCCGCGGCCGCGACATTCTCATGCAGCGCCGGGCGATGGGCAAATACCACACGCCGGGCCTGTGGGCCAATACCTGCTGCACGCATCCCGGCTGGTCCGAGAGCACCTGCGCCTGCGCCGTGCGGCGCCTGCGCGAGGAATTGGGCATAACCGGGCTCTACCCCCAGTTCCGCCACCACCTGGAATACCGCGCCGATGTCGGCGGCGGCATGATCGAACACGAGGCGGTGGACGTGTTCCTGGCACATGCCTGGGACGAGATCGAGATCGAACCGAATCCCGAAGAGGTGATGCAGACCCGCTGGGTCGATTATCACGACCTTCTGGCCGAGGTTGCCCGCCACCCCGGACGTTTCACGCCGTGGTTGAAAATCTATCTCGAC
>JAGRMG010000172.1 GCA_020441385.1 Paracoccaceae bacterium | reverse complement strand
TTGCTGGCGCAGCCCGATATCGGCCTGTTCTGGATCCTGAACCCCGATTGCATCGTCACGCCGCAGGCCGCCTCGGCCTATGCAGGGGCGGCGGCGCGGGCGGGCCGGTTTTCCCTGATGGGGGGGCGCACGCTCTATCTCGAACCCCCCAACCGCATTCAGTCCGAAGGCGGCCGGGTCAACCGCTGGACCGGGATATGCAGCAACGTTAACCACGGGCGGGCAATCGGGGAGGGCGCGCAGCCGGACCCCGGCACGCTGGATTTCATCGCCGGGGCGAATCTCGTCGCCTCGCGCGAATTCATCGAAACGGCCGGTCTGATGAACGAGGATTATTTCCTCTATTACGAAGAGGTGGACTGGGCCTTCCGGCGCGGAAACCTGCCGCTGCGAACGTGTTACGAGGCCGTCGTCTATCACCATGGCGGCACCTCGATCGGCAGCGCCTCCATGAACCGGCTGGCCTCGGGGTTTGCCAATTACTTCAACTACCGCAACCGCATGTGGTTCATGCAGCGCCATTTTCCCGCCGCCTATCCGGTGGCCTATGCCTATTCGTTCCTGAAGGTTGTCCGGCTCCTGCTACAGGGGGCCCGCGAGGAGGCGGGCGGCGCGCTGCGCGGTCTCAACCGGATGGCGCCCCCGGACACGGTCCGCGCCCGGCTCGGACCCGAGGCGGACAGGCTGGCATTCGGCGGCAAGAACGCCTGATGGGGTCTGGGGCATATCGAAACTGAACCGGTGCAGCGCGCGTCTTCTTTTTTTGTTTCTGGCCACGGCTTTCTGCCGCAACGGATGCCGGCGGGGTTTACGGCCGCCGATTTGGCGAAAAGCGGCTGTAGGGGGCGGACGGCTCTCGCGTCCGGGGGTGGGCGGTGTCCGGTTCATCCTGCGCCGCGTCCCCGGTGCAGTCCCGTCCGGGCACGGCGTTCAATAACCACATGCCCGCCCCGAACATGAAGAAGGCGAACGAATAGGTGGTCGTCCAGACATGCACGGTGCAGAGCGTGAATGTTAGCCCGGCAAAGGTGAACATCCATGCCCGGCGCAACTGCCACAACAGCCGGTCGCTGTCGAAATCGCGCAGCCCCATCCGCAGCAGGGCCGGAAAGACGCCGGCCGCCAGCAGAAGAAAGCCGGGAATGCCCATTCGCACCGCGATCAGCAGCCAGAAATTGTCCATGCTGTCGATGAACATCATGTAGCCCGGCCGCACCCAGTCGTTCAGGCCGAGCCCGAAGACCGGGTTGGCCCATACATTGACCATGCCCCATTTGAAGATGAGTCCGCGCCAGTAGGCGGTATGGGAGGAAAAGGTGGCGTAGGACATGAAGACCTGGACCGGTGAGCGGTTGGACAGGATGTCGATGACCACATAGGCGATGGCGAAAAGCCCCAGGAGCAGCCACCAGCGGGCCCTTGTACGGTCCAGGCTCCAGGCCCAGAAGATCAGCCCGATCTGGAGGGTGGCCGCCAGCAGCGCCCCGCTTGACAGCGACAGGAAAACGCACAGGCCGATGGCTGCCGTGACCAGATACCGCCTGGTGTTGCTGTAGATGCCCTTGAGCCCGACGAAGGTCAGCGAAATGGCGATCGAGCAGAACAGCCCGTAATGGATGGGATGGGCCAGCATGACCCGGGCGCGTTCGAGCCCCATGCGGCCCGGAATGTGAAACAGGTTCTCGCTGCGCAGCCCCGGTATCTTCCAGATCGTCTCGATGATTATGGGATGGCCGGTCAGAGCCTCGTAGACGGCGAAGGGCAGGGTCGCGCAGACTACGAGCACCAGAAGCCGTACCACCTTCACGAAGACCCCGGCGCTGCGCACATAGGCCCGCGCCAGGAAATAGCCCCCCAGGAACTCGACCCCGACCGAGCCCATCTGCGACACCACCTTGTCGGGGCTGTTGACCGCCAGGGCGAGTCCCATCCACAGGATATGGAGGACGAAGAAGATGTCGGTGGCCAGGAAGCCGTCATACTTGCCCATCAGCCAGTTGACGAGCAGCGGAATGATCATCACCAGCAGGAACACCCGCACCAGGGTCATGTAGAGCGGCCCGGCATAGAAATGGATCGGGATCACGACGGCCAGGAAATAGATCAGGACGGGAATCGGCAACCTGTCGGAGGAAACGGCCCGCACCGCCCGCGGCGCGGGTTTCGGGGCAAGGCGTCCGACGGGACCGGTATGTTCATGTGCAACCAAGGCGGGCGCGCTTTCCTGACAGGCTCTTTTCATGCCGGGCCGGGTTTCAGGCCGGGTTTCAGGCACGGTACACAGCATCAAAGCCGAGTTACACGACAAATTGGAGCAGGAATTCGGCGCTGCCATGGTCTTGTCTGATCGTCACAAGGGCGATACCTCTTTGTCGTCCCTTCAAAAAAGCAAGCGCCGCCGCCCTGTCATGGCCCAACCCGCCCCGCCCCTGAAGAAAGCCAAGTCCCGCGGCCTGAACCGCCTCTCGTTCCTGCGCACTCTTCTGGTGAGCGCGAAGCGGCTGTTTCTCACGCGGGTCTGGGGCATGGATATCCATCCCAGCGTGCAGTTCTCGCTGTCGGCGAAGTTCGACCGCACCTTCCCGGTCGGGGTTCACGTCGGCCGCGCCAGCTATCTGGCATTCAACAGCCGCATCCTGACCCACGACCGCACCCGCGGCCTCTATCTGCACACCTGGATCGGCGAGAACTGCTTCATCGGCGGGTGCAGCCTGATCCTCCCCGGCGTCGAGATCGGCGACAATTGCATCGTCGGCGCGGGATCCGTCGTTACCAGACATGTGCCGGCGCGTTCGATCGTCGCCGGCAACCCCGCACGGGTCATCCGCTCGGATATCGAGGTGGGAGAATACGGGCGGTTCCTGGACGCCGATGCCACAGAAAGCGCGCTGGCCGAACAAGGGCTGGCATGAGATGGCCGTTCTGGCTTGCCGCCGCGGTGCTGGCGATGCCGCTCCTGTGGGCGGTGCCGGCCTATCTCGGCCTGGGCTTCGAAGGTGAGCCCGCCGACCGGCCGGTGCAGGTGTCCCGCCCGGACGGCCCGTTGCGGATCGTCTTTCTCGGCACCAGCCTGACGGCGTCCTACGGCTGGCCGGACCAGGTCGAGGGCTGCGCCGCGCACCCGGTCGCGGTGTCGCGCATCGCGCGCCCGGGCGCGGCATCGGACTGGGGCCTGGCCCGGGCGCAGGACGTGATCGCGCAGCGCCCCGATGTCGTCTTCATCGAATTTTCCGTCAACGACGCCGATCTGCGCCACGGCATTTCGCTGCGCCGCAGCGCGGACAACCATCGCCGGCTGATCGGGGCCCTGCGGGCGCGGCTGCCCGGGGCGCGGATCGTCCTGATGACCATGAGCCCCGCGCACGGGCTGCGCCGTCTTTTGCGCCCGCGGCTGCCGGCCTATTACGGCCTCTACCGCGATCTGGCCCGGGATCTGGATACCGGGCTTCTCGATCTCTATCCGCGATGGCGCGCCCTGCCCAGAAAGGCGCGCCGGCAGGAGGACGGGCTGCATCCGGGCGAAACGGCGGCCTCGCGCCTGATCGTGCCCGGGATCGCCGCCTATCTCGGCCTGACGTGCTGATCCCGGCAGGACCTCACCTGCCGAGAACGCTGACCTGGCTCGCGCGATCCGGGAGCATCGCGATCGAGCGCCGCCAGCGGATGTGGTCCACCACCTCGCGGACCGGGGCCAGCCACATGCCGTTCGCCGGATCCTGGCTGTAGCGGATGATCCTTTCCAGCGTTTCCACCCGG
>JAGRMG010000171.1 GCA_020441385.1 Paracoccaceae bacterium | reverse complement strand
GTCGGCCCCGGCACGCTGGTGGGCGAACTGGGCCTGATCCGCAACGAACCCCGCGCCCTCAGCATGATCGCCGAGACCGCCCTGACCTGCCTGCGCATCGGCGAAGAGGAATTCATGGCCGTGGTCGAGAACGACGCCGCGACGGCCTTCAAGCTGTTGCAGGTGGTGGCGGGGTATGTCTCGAAGTGACGGGAGATGCGCCGGTCCGAAGCCGGATGGTCGACACGCCGCAATCAGGCGCTGCCTCGCCCGGTCCCGCTAGGCCCCCGCCCCGTCCGCCCCGCAGAACAGCGAATAAAGCAGGCCGATCACCTTTTCGGTCCGGTCGTCGGACAGCGAGTAATAGATCGTCTTGCCGTCGCGCCGGGTGGCGACCAGGCCTTCCTCGCGAAGGCGCGCCAGCATCTGGCTGACCGCGGCCTGGCGGATGTTGAGCAGATCCTCGAGCTCGCCGACCGATTTCTCGCCCGCGCCCAGATGGCACAGGATCATCAGCCGCCCCTCGTGCGCCAAAGTCTTGAGGTAGGCCGCCGCGTCGGTGGCGTTCGTCGCCATCGCGCTGGTGGCGTCGGCCGGCATGTTGGGCGCGGTCTGCGTGATCACGGCTCGGGCATCCTGAAATCGGGCATCCTGAAACATTCAATTCGCGCTATACTATCACGACGGATCGGGGGTTGTGAAGTCACTCCTCCGGGGGCGGGGCGCCGCCCTGAAAGGCGTTGTTGCCCCTGTAGTCACACGGCGCGTCGCGCATTTCCAGGTGCAGCCCGGAGCCGGTATAGGGATGGGCGCGGGCCAGATCCTCGTCCACCTCGATACCAAGGCCGGGGGCCTCGGGCGGGGTTATGAACCCGTCCTCGACGCGAATCGCGCCCTTGATCAGCGCATCGTGGAACGGTGTTTCGATGGTTTCGAGCATCAGAAGGTTCGGGATCGCCGCGCCAAGCTGGATGTTGGCCGCCCATTCCACCGGCCCGGCATAGAGATGGGGCGCCAGCTGGGCGTTGTGGGCCTCGGCGATGGCGGCGATCTTGCGGCATTCCCAGATGCCCCCGGCGCGCCCGAGCGCGGGTTGCAGGATGCTGGCCGCGCCGGCGTGCAGCACGGCGGCGAATTCGGCCTTGGTGGTCAGGCGTTCGCCGGTGGCGACGGGGATGCGTACCGCGCGCGCCACCCTCGCCATCTCGTCGATGTTGTCGGGCGGGATCGGCTCTTCGAACCAGAGCGGCGCGTAGGGTTCGATCGCCTGGCCCAGCCGGATGGCGCCGGCGGAGGAAAACTGCCCGTGGGTGCCGAACAGCAGGTCGGCCCGATCGCCCACCGCCTCGCGGATGGCGCGGCAGAAGGCGGCCGACCGGGCGATGTCGGACATCGCCGGCATATGGCCGCCGCGCATCGTGTAGGGGCCGGCGGGGTCGAACTTGACGGCCGTGAACCCGCGCGCCACGCAATCGGCCGCCGCCTGGGCGGCCATGTCGGGAGAGATCCAGAATTCGGCCATCGCGTGACCGGGCAGGGGGTAGAGATAGGTATAGGCGCGCATGTTCTGGTTCATGCGCCCGCCGATCAGCGCGTGCACGGGGCGGTCGCGATCCTTGCCCAGGATATCCCAGCAGGCGATTTCCAGCCCCGAGAACGCGCCCATGACGCTCAGGTCGGGGCGCTGGGTGAAGCCGCTGGAATAGGCGCGGCGGAACAGCCTTTCGACGTCTTCGGGGTTTTCGTTCTGCATGTGGCGTTCGAACACGTCGGCGATGACCTGTTTCATCGCCTCCGGCCCGACCGAGGCGGCATAGCATTCGCCCCAGCCGGTGATGCCGGTATCGGTGCGCAGTTTGACCAGTATCCAGTACCGCCCGCCCCAGCCGGGGGCGGGGGGCGCGGTGACGATGATGTCGAGGTCGTGCAGTTTCACCGGTTGCCCCCGGCGCAATGGGCATCCACCAGGCGCTGCACGATCGGGGCGAAATGGGCGAAACCGGGCGTCTGCATGTCCGGTTTCTTGCCGGCCTCGTCGAGATAGCGCACCTGAACGATCGCTTCGAGATGCGGGTTTCTTTCGAATTCGGCGACTTCCTCGTCGCTCATCGGGCCGCCCTGCAGGGAAAGCGAATGCACGGACGCCGCCGACAGGCGCCTGAAATATTCGGGTCTGGTGGCGCAGAGATAGCGTTTGGCGGCGACGTGGTGGCGCACGCAGTCAATGACGACCGGCGGAAGGAACGGCGCCAGAACCCGCGCCCCGGCGTCCTCGTGGTGGCGGTCTTCGGTGTCCTCGGGGGAATAGGTGCCGAATTCCGAGGTGAAATGGCCGATATCGTGCAGCAACGCGGCGACGACGATCTCGTCGCCCAGGCCCTTCGTCTCGGCGATGCTGGCGCCCTGAAGCATGTGCTGGGCCATCGTCACCGGTTCGCCGAGGTATTCGGTATCGCCCAGGCGCGCGAAGATGTCGCCCAGAAAGGCAACGATGGTCTCGCGCGTCGGGGGCGCGGGCGCACTCATGTCCCGGCCTCCAGCACGGCCAGTTTCGAAAGCAGCCCGTCCTTGTCGGCATAGCAGCCCTGAAGCCAGCGATGGCCTTCGCCGGAATAGCCCTTGCGGGCATGCAGAACGCGGGTGTTGTCGACGATGAACGCCTCGCCGGGGGCCAGCTTGAAGGTCACCTGCATCGCCGGGTCGTCGACGATGTCGCCGAGGCGCCGGCAGGCGGCGTACCAGGCGGGCATGTCGGCAAACGGCACATCGGTCACGGGCGCGGCCGAGCGCGCGTTGAACCGGATCGCCTGCAACTGCCCGTCCGGGGCCAGTTCGATCACCGGGCGGCGGGAATGCAGGGCGATCCCGGCGCTGCCTTCATAGGCGAAACGCGCCGGATGCCCCGCCAGCAGGTCGAACCCCTCGGGGTCGTCATCGCGCAGCCTGCGCGCGGCGGCAAAGCCGTCCACCACCATGTTTTCCCCGCCGCTGGCCGAGTTTTCCAGGCAGGCCAGGATTTGCAGCGTCGGCACCGGATCGCGGTAGGGGTTGTCGGTATGGGCCTGAAGGCCAAGCCCGGTATAGGCCAGGTTGGTCGGGTTCACTTCGGTGCGGACCTCGAAATGCCGCCCGTAATTGGTTTCGCGCACATGGCCGAACAGATCCACGATATCGAACAGCCCCCCCGGACGCGGCTCCATGCCCGTGACCCTGGCAAAGCCGAACCGGCGCACCGCCGCCAGCCAGTCGCGCAGGGCGGCGGGGTCCGATTGCAAGGCCCGCATGTCGCCGCCGGGCACGTTTGCGTTCAGCGTGCTGTCCCAGGTCTCGGCGCCAGGGGGCAGATGCCCCGGCGTGCGGTCGCGGGGCCGGTCATAGGCATGCGCGCGCAGCCAGGCCGGGTCGAACGCGACGGTCTTGCCTTCGGGGGCGAAGGTGCAGGTGATCGCGTCCGTCCCGGCATGGGCCGCCGTCAGGCGGATATCCTCGGGGATGTCGCCCAGCGTGATCAGGCGCTGCCCGTTGCCGGGGTCGCGCGTGGCCGGGTCGGGCGCATTGTCGCGCAGCCAGATGGCATGAAACCGCGTATCGGGCCGGCCCGGCTCGACGAGCCGCAGTACCGTCCCGTCTTCCTCTACGGTTGCGCAAACCTGTGTCATGTCGTCCTCTCCGTTTCGGAACACCGTTTTCAGAATACGATGACGTTGCGCCTGGCCGCCCCGGTACGGGTGTCGGCGATGGCTTCGTTGATCTGCTCCAGCCGCCAGCGCCCCGAGATCAGTTCATCGAGTTTCAGCCGCCCCTGCCGGTACAGATCTATCATCCAGGGGATGTCGCGCTGGATCACCACATCGCCCATCTTCGAGCCGATCAGCGCCTGGCCCTGATAGGACATGCCCATCGGATTGTATTCGGCCATACCATCGGCATGGGGCATGCCGATCATCACCACCTTGCCGCCCCATCCAAGATAGCGCGGCGCCTGATCATAGGCCGGGATCGCGCCGACCGTGACCAGCACCGCGTCGGCGCCCCGGCCCAGCGCCTCGTGGGCCGCGCGCCAGGGTTTGCCGTGAGACGCCAGAATGCCGTCGGTCGCGCCGAATTCGCGGGCGATCGCCAGCTTCTCCTCGGTCATGTCCACGGCCACGATGCGCCGCGCGCCGGCGATGCGCGCGCCCTGTATGGCGTTCAGCCCGACGCCGCCGGCGCCGATCACCACCACGTCCTGCCCGGCCCGCAGCCCGGCGGCGTTGACCGCCGCGCCGATCCCGGTGATGACGCCGCAGGACAGGAGGCAGGCGGCCTCTTTCGACAGGGTTTCGGGGATCTTCACGATCTGGCTGTGATCGACCACGACCTTTTCGGCGAACGCGCCGCAGGCCATCGCCTGCAACAGCGGCCCGCCATCTGCGGTGGCGATCGCCCCCTTGGTGCCGTCGGTCGGGGTTTCGCAGATCGTGGGGCGGCCCGAGGCGCAGTTGGGGCAGACCCCGCACGCGCGGATCAGCGTGACCACGACCGAATCGCCGGTCGCGAACGCGCCCGCGCCGGGGCCGGTGCGCGTGATCACGCCCGCCGCCTCGTGGCCATAGACCGCCGGCAGATGTCCGCCCCAAGCGCCGTCGGCATAGGAGATGTCGGAATGGCAGATCGCCACGGCATCCAGCGTCACCTCGACCTGGCCCTGGCCGGGTTCGGCCAGCCGGATATCCTCGATCATTAGCGGTGTGCCGAATTCGCGGCATACCGCCGCCCTGATGGTTTGCATATGCGCATTCCCCGGTTCGTTCCGCCACAAGGTGGACCGCACCGCCCCGCTTCGCAAGGGCGAAACCGGGGTGCGGGTCATCCCGGCGGTCCGGCGCGGGTGCGCGAAAAGATCGCCAGGCCGAGAACGATCAGCGCCATCGACAGCACGAAGGGGGCGCCGGGCAGATGGATCGCCGCGCCCGGCCGCGTGAAGGCGGCAAACACCGACGTCATCACCATCGGCGCAACGATCACCGAAAGGGCGTGCAGGCTGGTCAGCACCCCCTGCAATTCGCCCTGGGCGTCGTCGGCCACCCGGCGCGACATGATCCCCTGCAAGGCCGGCGTGACCACCACGCCCAGCGCCGCGACCGGGGTCAGCACCAGCGCCAGCGCGCCGCTGGCGATGCTTGCCAGAAGGCCGAAGGTGACGAGGTCGAAGACCTGGCCCCAGACCACCGTGCGGCGTTCGCCGAACCGGCGCAGCAGCGGGCGCATCAGAACGCCCTGCACCAGCGCCATCGAGATGCCGTAGATCGCCAGCGACAGGCCGATCACCTGCGGCGTCCAGCCGAACCGCGCCTGCGTGTAATAGGCCCAGATCGCGGGATAGACGTAAAGCGCCACGGAATAGACGAAATAGACCGTCATCAGCGGCGCGATGCCGGGCAGGCGCGCCATCTGCCGGAAGGCCCCGAACGGGTTGGCACGGCTCCAGGAAAAGGCGCGGCGGGTGCGCGCGGTGACGGATTCGCGCATCACCTTGCAGCCCAGCGCGAAATTCGCGGCCGCCAGCGCGGCGGCCGCGTAGAACGGCGCGCGGGTGCCGAATTCGCCCAGCGTGCCGCCGATCACCGGCCCCAGCACGAAGCCGATGCCGAAGGCGGCGCCGATCAGGCCGAAATTGGCGGCCCGTTCGCCGGGTTCGGATATGTCGGCCACATAGGCCGAGGCGGTGGAATGCGTGGCCGAGGTGATGCCGCCGACGATCCGGCCCAGCAACAGGAGCCAGATGCTTCCCGCCAGCGCCATCACCAGATAGTCGAGCGTCAGCACCGCCAGCGACACCAGCAGCACCGGGCGGCGCCCCAGCGCGTCCGAAAGGCTGCCCACCACCGGCGCGAACAGGAACTGCATCACCGCAAAGACCGTGGCCAGAACCCCGCCCCACAGCGCGGCATCCGCCAGGCTGCCGCCCTCAACCTCGCGGATCAGATCGGGCATGATCGGCATGATCAGCCCGACGCCGATCGCGTCGATCATCACCGTCGCCAGAATGAACAGGATGGGAAGGCGCAATGCAAAATCTCGAAATGCAGGAGCAGGATCAATCGGCCCGGCGGAATTCCTCTGTCAGGCTAGCGAAGGGGCGGGGGTCAGGAAAGCGCGATATCGTCAAGGCGGGCAGATGCGGGTGCCGCCGTCCGGTCGCGCCGGGTCGCAGTCATGGCGCGAACCGTTCCAGCGCGGTGCAAAACAGGGCGGCATCGACATTGCCGCCCGAGACGACCGCGATCACCGCGTCGCCGCGAAGTTCGCTACCGTGCAGCAGGGCGGCGGCGAGCGCGACCGCGCCGCCGGGTTCGGCGACGATCCTGAGGCGGGAGAACCCCAGCGCCATCGCGTGCAGCGCGTCGTCGTCGCTGACCGCAAGGCCGGGGCCGCACAGCCGTTGCAGGATGGGAAACGTGATCCGCCCCGGCTCGGGCGTGACGATGGCATCGCAGATCGAGCCCGACAGACGGTTGTTGCGCTCGATCCGGCCCGAGGCCAGCGAACGCGCCACATCGTCGAAACCCGCCGGTTCGACGGTGCGCGCCCGCAAGCCCGGCGCGCGGCCTTCCAGGGCCAGCGCGATCCCCGAACTGAGCCCGCCGCCGCCGCAGGGGATCAGCACGTCGGCCTCGCTCACGCCGTGTGCCGCCGCCTGCTGCGCGATCTCCAGCCCGACGGTTCCCTGGCCCGCAATCACCTGCGGTTCGTCGAACGGCCGGATCAGGCTCAGCCCGCGCTTGCCGGCCAGATCGGCGCCGATGGCATCGCGGTCCTGCGTGGCACGATCATAAAGCACCACCTCGGCCCCCAGCGCGCGGGTGTTGGCGATCTTGGTCGCCGGCGCGTCCGATGGCATCACGATCACCGCCCCGATGCGGTGTTGGCGCGCCGCCATCGCCACGCCCTGCGCGTGGTTGCCGCTGGAAAAGGCGATCACGCCGCGCGCCCGCACCTGCGGTTCCAGTGCCGACACCGCCGACCAGCCGCCGCGGAACTTGAAAC
Source organism: Paracoccaceae bacterium (assembly GCA_020441385.1). Taxonomy (GTDB): domain Bacteria; phylum Pseudomonadota; class Alphaproteobacteria; order Rhodobacterales; family Rhodobacteraceae; genus JAGRMG01. The sequence continues at coordinate 21,205 of JAGRMG010000171.1, read as the reverse complement.
TGCCGGTATGTTGCAGGCATTCCGGTTTCACCAGCACCCGGCGGCCGGCGATCTCGTCCAGAAACGGCGAGTTCAGCATCGGCGTGCGCCGCGCATGGCCCTCAAGCCGGCCGGCGGCGGCCTCGATCATGCCAAGCGATGTCATCGGGCAAGCCGCAGCACGGTGTGGATCACGGCCAGCGATTCCGGCTCGTCCAGAAACGGCGCGTGGCCGCGATCGGGGATTTCCCCGACATGCAGGCCCGGGTGGCGTCGGCGCATTTCGGCCAGGGTCTGCACGCTCAGAATGTCGGAATTGGCGCCGCGCAGCACGCCAGCCGGCAACGGCTTCAGCGCATCGAACAGCGGCCACAGATCGGGCGGCGGCCCGGCCTCGGCCTGGGCCGCCAGCGCCTCGCGCAGGCGCGGGTCATAGCGCAGTTGCAGCCCCTCCGGGGTCTCGTCGAACTGGGCGGCGGCGACGGCGCGCCAGCGCGTTGGCGGCACGCCGGGAAATTGCGGCCCCAGGGCCTCGGCAAGCCCTGCGGCGGCGCTGTCGAGATCGCGCCACACCGGCGGGCGGCCGACGTAATCCATGATCCGGGCGATGCCCTCGGCGCTGATTTCCGGGCCGACATCGTTCAGGATCACCCCGGTCAGCCGGTCGGGCGCCATCGCCGCCATCGCCATCGCGATCAGCCCGCCGCGCGACGTGCCCAGCACCGTCAGGCGGCCCAGCCCGAGATGATCCAGCAGTTCGACCGCGTCGCGCATTTCGCGCATCACGTCATAGCTGGCCGGGTCGGGGGCGCGATCCGACCGGCCGCGGCCGCGATAATCCATCGCGATCATGCGCAGCCCGCCCAGATGCGGGGCGAGGAAATCGAAATCGCGGGTGGTGCGGGTCAGCCCGGCCAGGCACAGCAGCGGCTGGCCGCTGCCGGTGTCCTCGTAATGCAGGCGCAGCCCGTCGGACGTGGTGAATTCCGCCATCAGTCCTCCGCCAGTGCCGCGATGCCGGTCAGGTCGCCCAGCACATGCGCCGGGGTCCAGGGCAGGCGCTCCATCGGTTCGCCCGCGCGGTTGACCCAGGCGGCGACAAAGCCGTAGCCGGCCGCCGCCGCCGCGTCCCAGCCGTTGGAGGATACGAACAGCACCTCGCCCGCATCGCAGCCGAACCGCGCGCCCACCAGGTCATAGACCCGGCGGTCGGGCTTGAAGACGCCGACGCTCTCGACCGACAGGACATCGTCGAGAAGATCGCCGATCCCGGCCGAGCGCACCGCGCCCGCGAGCATCCCCGGCGATCCGTTGGACAGGATCGCCGTCCGCATCCCGGCGGCCTTCAGCGCCGCCAGCATGGCCGGGACTTCGGGGTAGGCGCCAAGTTCCCGGTAGAGATCGAGAAGGCGTTGGCGCAGGGCCGCGTCATCATCCATTCCGGCGGCCTCCAGCGCCCAGTCCAGCCCGTCGCAGGTGACGGCCCAGAAATCGGTATGCGCGCCCGCCACGGCGCGCAGCCAGCTGTATTGCAGCTGTTTCAGCCGCCATTGCGCAGCCAGATCGGCCCAGTTCTCGCGCAGGACCGCAAAGCGGGGGTCGTTCGCGGCCTGCTGCGCCGCCGCCGCGACATCGAACAGCGTGCCATAGGCATCGAAGATGCAGGTGGTGATGGGCATGCGCCGCCTTTCGTTTGCGGCGCAGACTGGCACAACCGGGCGGGCGGCGAAAGGGGCGCAAGCCGGATCGGGCCATCGGGTTTACACCCGCGTTCAGACCTGTAGGCTGGACGTTTCCTGCAACCCCACAGATCGGAGCGAACATGACCCAGGTCAAGAGCGGCGACACCGTACAAATCCACTACACCGGAAGCCTGACTGACGGAAAGACCTTCGATTCGTCGCAGGGCCGTGATCCGCTCGAATTCGAGGTCGGATCGGGCCAGATCATTCCGGGGCTCGACGAGGCCCTGCCGGGCATGAGTGTGGGCGAAAAGAAGACGGTGAACGTGCCGTGCGAAGACGCCTACGGGCCGGTCAACCCGGACATGCGCCAGGACGTGCCGCGATCGGGCATTCCCGACGATATCCCGCTGGAGCGCGGTTCCCAGCTTCAGATGCAGACCCCGGAGGGGCAGGTGCTGCCGGTCACGGTCGTCGAGTTCAGCGAAGAGACGGTGACGCTGGATGCCAATCACCCGCTGGCCGGGCAGGATCTGGTATTCGACATCGAGGTTGTGGCGATCGGCTGAGCGGGCGCGCGGCCGCTCGGGGCATGCCGCGCCGGATCACTCCTGGCCGGTGATGCCCGCGCGCCGCACCGGAATGCGGTCCGACGGCATGGACCGGACCGCCGGGCGCCCCTCGGGCGGCTCGTCGCTGCGCGCCACGGCGGGCCGGTCGGGGCGCAGCCCGTCAAGGCGCATCGACAGCGTGTCGGCGGCGTCCTGCACGCGGCGGGCAATGAAGGGATCGGACAGCAGGACGGTCGCGATCAGGGTGGCGCAAAGGGCCATCGCGGCCCAAAGCGTCAGGCGAAAGACCAGCGGACGGCGGCGTGGCGCGTCGGGCGTGTCATCCAGAATATCGTCGTATTGCATCATGGCCACGGGATAGCGCCAGAGTGTGGCCAACCCGGGGCAAGCCCGTGAAAATTTTCGGAAAATCCCCGCCGCGCCCGGCCCCGCCCGCGGCGGATTCGGGTGTCGGGCGGCCTACATCGATTCCGGCTGCGGCATGCCCAGAACGTGATATCCGCCATCGACGCGGATAATCTCGCCGGTGGTGAATTCGCCCGCGTCCGACACGAGGTAGACCGCCGTGCCGCCCACCGCCTCCAGCGTCGCGTTGCGGCGCAGGGGTGTGTTGGCCTCGGTGTACTTGTAGGTCTTGCGCGCGCCCCCGATGGCGGCCCCGGCAAGCGTACGCATCGGCCCCGGCGAAATGGCGTTCACCCGGATTCCGTCCGGGCCGAGGTCGTTCGCCAGATAGCGGGTAATCGATTCCAGCGCCGCCTTGGCCACGCCCATCACGTTGTAGTTCGGCACCACCCGGTTGCTGCCCTGATAGGTCAGGGTGATCAGCGTGCCGCCGTTCTCGCGCATCAGCGGGTGCGCGCGGCGCGCGACCTCGATGAAGGAATAGGCGCTGATGTCCAGCGAATGCTTGAAATTGGCGCGGCTGGTGTTCAGGAACCGGCCCGTAAGCTCCGACTTATCGGAAAACGCGATGGCATGCACCAGAAAGTCGATGCTGGGCCAGCGCGCGGCCAGTTGTTCAAAGGCTGCGTCAAGCGAGGCATCATCGGTCACGTCCACGTCGACCATGAAATCGGAACCGACGCTCTGGGCCAGCGGCTCAAGGCGTTTGCCGAAGGCCTCGCCCTGATGGGTAAAGGCCAGTTCGGCGCCGGCCTCGTGCATGGCGCGCGCGATTCCCCAGGCGATCGAACGGTCGTTGGCAACCCCCATGATCAGGCCGCGTTTTCCGGTAAGCGTGTTGGACATGGCCCGATCCTATCCCTCGTATTTCGACAGGATCATGGATCCGTTGGTGCCGCCAAAGCCGAAGCTGTTCGTCATCACGCTGTCCAGCCCGGCATCCGAAACCGTTTCCAGGGCGATCTCGGAGCTCTCCAGCGCCGGGTCGAGCGTTTCGACATTGATCGAGCGGGCGATGAAATCGTGTTCCAGCATCAGCAGGCTGAAGATCGCCTCGAGCGCGCCGGCCGCCCCCTGGGCGTGGCCGGTCATCGACTTGGTGGAACTGATCGGCGGCGTGGAGCCGCGTCCGAACACCCGGCGCACCGCCTCGACCTCGCCCACATCGCCCACCGGCGTGCTTGTGCCATGCGCGTTGATATAGCCGACGCGGCGTCCCTCGGGCAGGGTCGACAGCGCCAGCCGCATCGCCCGTTCGCCGCCCTCGCCCGAGGGCGCCACCATGTCGTGCCCGTCGCTGGTGGCGCCGTAGCCGGTGACTTCGGCATGGATTTTCGCACCCCGGGCGCGGGCGTGTTCAAGCTCTTCCAGCACCAGGATGCCGCCGCCGCCCGAGATCACGAACCCGTCGCGGCCCGCGTCGAAGGCGCGGCTGGCGCGTTCGGGCGTGTCGTTGTACTTGCTGGACATGGCGCCCATCGCGTCGAACAGGCAGGACAGCGTCCAGTCCAGTTCCTCGCCGCCGCCCGCGAACATCACGTCCTGCTTGCCCAGAATGATCTGCTCGGCGGCATTGCCGATGCAATGCAGGCTGGTCGAACAGGCCGAGGTGATCGAATAGTTGATGCCCTTGATCCGGTAGGCGGTGGCCAGGTTCGCGCTGATCGTCGATGACATGCACTTGGGCACCGCGAAGGGGCCGATGCGCTTGGTGGCGCCGGTCTTCAGCACCGTCTGGTGCGCGGCCAGCATGGCGCTGGTCGAGGGCCCGCCCGATCCGGCCACCAGCCCGGTGCGCGGGTTGACGATGTCGGCCTCCTCAAGCCCGGCATCGGCGATCGCCTCGGCCATGGCGATATGGGCATAGGCGGCACCGGGGCCCATGAAGCGCAGCGCGCGCTTGTCCACATGCTGGGCGGGGTCGATCTTGAGGGTGCCGGCGATCCGGCTGCGAAAGCCGTGCTCGGCCATCTCGGGGCTCGCCTCGATGCCCGAACGGCCCGCCTTCAGCGCGGCGAGAACCTCGGCGGCGTTGTTTCCGATGGATGAGACAATGCCCAACCCTGTGACGACGACACGGCGCATCGGCGGCCTCCTCTGGATGGCGGGTATGCTGGTCGCGCGATCAGGTATCGGCGGCGGCCAGACCCACCTTCATGTCCTTCACGGAATAAATCTCTTCGCCATCCGCGACAACCCGTCCGTCGGCGACGCCCAGCTTCAGCTTGCGGTCGATGATCCGGGTCATGTCGACGTAGTAGGTCAGCATCCTGCGGTCGGGCCGCACCATGCCCTTGAGCCTGACCTCGCCCACGCCCATCGCCATTCCGCGCCCCTGCATGCCGCGCCAGCCGAGATTGAACCCGGTCAGCTGCCACAGCCCGTCGAGCCCCAGACAGCCCGGCATGATCGGGTTGCCGGGAAAGTGGCACTTGAAGAACCACAGGTCGGGGTGGATGTCGAACTCGGCCACCACATGCCCCTTGCCGTGGCTGCCGCCATCGGCGCTGACCTCGGTGATGCGGTCCATCATCAGCATCGGCGGCTCGGGCAGCTGCGCATTGCCGGGGCCGAACAGCTCGCCCCGGGCGCATTCGAGCAGCGCCTCCCTGTCGAAGCTGGTGGGGTACTGGGCCATGCTGCCGCGTCTCCTGGCTTGCGGTCGCCTGCCAGCCAGGCGCCTTTGGGTTCGTCTAGCACCCGGGCCAAGGGTCCTGCAAGTGCGCCCGGCCGCGCCCATGGCTATCGCGCTTGACCGATGACGGATCGGGCGACGGCATCGGATCGTCCTGATCGCTTTCGTTTTCGGGGGATGGGGCGCTTCGGGCTTGCGGTTCGCGGCAGGTCGCGGGCGCGTCCTCTCAGGATGGCGAGGTTTTCCGGGCCGTTGTCGGCGCGGTCCTCGTCCAAGGTCACGTCGAGCACCGAAGTCGGAGGGAAGTCTGGATCGCCCGCGCCGTCCCGGTGCCGGTCAGGCGATTATGTCGGGGGTCAGCCGGTCCTCGATCTGGGCGATCCGGTCCTTCAGGCGCAGCTTCTGCTTTTTCAGCCGCTTGATCGTCAGCTGGTCGCCGGTGCCGCGATCGGTCAGGGCGGAAATCGCCTGGTCCAGGTCGCTGTGCTGGCGCCGGAACACCTCGAGTTCGATGCGCAGCACATCGTCGGTTTTCATGGACAGGTCGGACGGAGCGTTCATTGCGGCGACTCGGGTCTTGTTGCTGGTGTCATGCGACAGGATACGTCGAACAGGCGATTTCGCCTAGACCTTGTTAAGCCGGCATTTTCTTCCCATATTCCAGACAAGCGCGGTTGCCTCTGCCGGGACCGCGCGAAACGTCGCTTTTGAAAAGGACGAATGACGTGTCGAAACTTACGCTTGCCTCCTATCCCCACATGCTGGGATTCGAGCAGTTGGAGCGCCTTCTCGAACGCTCGGCCAAGTCGGGCAATGACGGCTATCCACCCTACAACATCGAACAGACCTCGGAACATTCCTACCGCATCACGCTGGCCGTGGCGGGGTTTGGCGAGGACGATCTGTCGATCACGGTCGAGGACCGGCAACTGGTGATCCGCGGCCGCCAGAGCGAGGACGACGACGGCCGCCTGTTCCTGCACCGCGGTATCGCCGCGCGGCAGTTCCAGCGCATGTTCGTGCTGGCCGACGGGGTCGAGGTCGGCGAGGCGGTGATCGAGAACGGTCTGCTGCATGTGGACCTGACCCGCGCCCGGCCGGATTCCGTGGTGCAGACGATCCAGATCAGAAAGGGCTGAGCGATGAACACGCCGATTGATTTCAACACCGAGGGCCGCCGCATCGTCTATGTCAAGGCGGTGGATGTGGCCGACCTGCCCCAGGCGGTCCAGGCCGAGGCGGCGGGCCGCGATCATCTTTACGCGGTGCATGACGCCGACGGGCAGCAACTGGCGCTGGTCGCCGACCGCAAGCTGGCCTTCATGCTGGCCCGCCAGCACGATCTGTCACCCGTGGCGGTGCATTGACGCGCCCGGGCGCGGCGACGTGCGCGGCGTGACTGGCGGACCGGCCCGGTCCGGGAGCGGCACGCGCCGCCGCCCGGCGCCGCATCCGGGATGAGCGAACCCGCCATCGCCGTGCTGCCCTACGGGCAGGGCCTTGGCCCGCGGCTGGCGGCACGGCCGGTCTCGGACCTGGCCTGGCCGCTGGGCTGCCCCGGACGGCTGCGGGGGGCGAGCGTGGGCGATCTGGGCCGGGGCGACCATCTGATCGTGTTTCCCAGGACCGCCACGCATCTGGGATTGCGGCGCGGCACGGCGGCGCAGGTATCGCTGATCCTGGGCGAACCGTCGGCGATCCATGCCAAGCACCTGGCGCTGCTGCGTCTGTCGCACCGGCGCTTCTACCGCGTGCTGACGTTCAACGAGGATCTGCTGGCGCGCATTCCCAACGGTATCTTCTTTCCGCTGGGCACCACTTGGGTGCCCGAATGGCGCGACCTGCCGTTCCGCAAGTCGGCCAGCTGTTCGCTCATCGCCTCGGCCAAGCGCGATTCGCAGGGTCACCGGCTGCGCCACGCGGTGGCCGGCTGGGCGCGCGAAACCGGGCAGGACGTGGCGATCATGGGGCGCGGCTATACCCCGTTCGCGGCCAAGGCGGAGGGGCTGGCGCCCTATCGCTATTCGGTCGTGATCGAGAACGTGCGCGAGCGGAACTATTTCTCGGAAAAGCTGGTGGATGCGGTGCTGTGCAACACCGTGCCGATCTATTGGGGCTGCCCCAACCTGGGCGATTTCATCGACACCGCTGGCATCGTCGAATGCCGCGACGAGGCCGATATACGCCGCGCGGTGGAGGCGGCCTCGCCCGCGGATTTCGCCGCGCGCCTGCCCGCGCTCCGGGCGGTGCAGCCGGTGCTGGACCGCTATTGCGACCTCGAGCGGCGCGCGGCGCAGGCGATTCGCGACTGCCTGTGAGAGGAAACGGGGGAATCCAATGAAATCAACGCTGTCCCCGCGGGGACAACCCTTGGTTGCATCCTGCTTGTAGGCGCCCCTTGCCGCCGCCAGCGCCCGGCGGGTGCATGCGTTCAGGCGAAACGGGCCTCAGGCCAGCAGGTCGAACACATCCGCCCCGATCTGGAGGTTGATGCTGCCCTGGCCCCCGCCATCCACCAGCGCCCAGAGGATCTGCCCGGTGGGCCTGTAGATCACGAACGCCTCCTGAACGTCATCCTCGCCCGAACGCTCGCCGGTCTCGCGGTTGGCGGTATGGGTGAAGTTGACCTGGAAATCGGCGGCCGACGCGGCACCGCCGAACACCAGAACGTCACCCTCGGCGGCATCGTAATCCTGTACCCAGTCGCTGCCGTGGCCCAGGATGGCGTCGGCATCGCCGCCGGCGTGGAAGAACTTGTCCGCCCCCGAGCCGCCATTGATCAGGTCGTGCCCGAACCCGCCATTGACGAAATCGTCACCCGCATTGCCGAACACGATATCGCCAAGGGCAGAACCGGTGATGACATCGTCGCCGTCCTGCCCTTCTAGCGTGTCGGCGCCGAATCCGCCCGCCAGCGTGTCGTTGCCGCCCTGGCCATAGATCTGGTCGTTGCCATGCCCGCCATCGACCGAATCGTTGCCTGCGCCGGCATAGATCACGTCGCGCAGATCCGCCTCGGTGGTGCCGCCGCGAATCAGGTCGTCGCCGTCGCCGCCGTTGAGCGTGTCGGCCCCGTCGCCGCCCATCAGGGTATCGTCGCCAGCCTCGCCCAGCAGGCGGTCGCTGCCGGCCCCGCCCATGGCGCGGTCGCCGCCGGCGCCGAGAATCGCCAGATCGTCGCCGGCCCCGCCCGAGAACACGTCGCCGCCATCGGTGCCGCCATAGCGGTCGTCGGCGGCCGATCCGCTTCCGACCGCCGCCGCGCTGTCGGCGGCCACCAGGGTTTGAACCCGGCCCGCCGCGCCATCGAGATAGCTGACGATCACATCGTCGTTCGGCGTGACCGAGACCGACTGCCAGCGCTGGTTCCCTGCGCCCCCGGCCACCTGAATGTCCGAAAGCGAGGTGCCCATGGGCGCGATCAGGTTGACATGCACGTTGTTGAACTCGCCCGGTGCCGCCAGGTCGTAGACCGCCGCGATGCTGCCGTCCGACAGGGCGGCGAGGCCGATGTCGCCGGCCGCGTTCTGGCCGCGCTGGATGATGTCGATGGGATCGGTGAGGGCGCTGCCCGCCGAGTCGAAATAGCGGATCTTCGTCGTTTCGAGAATGACGCCGCCGTCGCGCTCGCGCATCAGCCAGGTCACGGCGAAGCCGCCCCCGGGAAGCGCCACGGCCATCGGATCTTCCGAGGCCCAGATGAAATCGGCCCCCGCGGGCGCCGGCACTTCGGGGTTGAACACCGATTTCTCGACCCCGTCGATGCTGATCGAGACGCTGCCGGCCGAGGCCAGGCGCCCGTCCGGGCCGACGCCGTATTTCACGTCATAGTAGGGCACCACCACGGCACCGCCGTCCAGAAAGGCCGGCTGACCGGAAATCTGGGCGCCGGCGCGCGGATTGTGCGGGCCGCTGTCGTCGAAGGCCACCGCCGGGCCGAAGGACAGGTCGCCGCCGGTGTCGAACCGCGCGATCAGCGGGTCGCTGGCGCGGCTGTCGCGGTTGGGGCCGACGGTCACGCCGGCCAGCAACGGTTCGTAAACCTGGTCCTTCAGGCTCGCGTCGGTGAAGGCGACCGCGAATGAACCGTCCGGCGCGACGGCCCCATAGGCATTGGCCTGAAAGTCGTCGCTGACCGCGTTGACCTGGCGGAACGACGGCGCGGCGCTGCCGTTGGCGCCGATTGAGCGTATGAATACCTCGTCGGGTTGCAGGCCGATCGCCGAGCCCGACGCCGACTGCGCCAGCGCCAGCGCGCCGCCGCCGGGCAGCGCCAGCAGCGAGGCGGTGAACGGCGCGCCGGGCATGCCGTCATGGCCGATCTCGGCGATGGGGCCAAGGGCGGTGCCGTCGGCGGCATGATATTGGATCGAGAAGACACCGACGCCGGGGCCGTTGTTGCCGGCCACGAGAATGCGGCCATCCGACAGGGCGACGGACAGATTCAAATCGCCGGTTTCAACCGGCGTACCCAGGTGGAAAAGCGGCATAATGGACTCCGATCATGAAAAATTCATGCGCGGAATCTAACATGCAACGCGCAATTCCCGAGTTCACTTTTTTCCGATTGAAAGCCGCTTGCCCATCGCTGCGCCAAACACGGCCCGGACGGCGCGCGCTACCCGATTGAATTCATGCGCATCTTTTCGCCCTCCGCTTCCCGCCCTTCGGCTGAGGGGCGCGGACGCAAGCGGCGCCGGACCGCCCCGCCCGGGGCGGCCGGTGCATCCGGGCGGCCGGTCAGCCGGCGATCAGCCCCATGCTTTCGAGTTTCAAAAGCACCTGATGGGCGCAGTTGTCCACCTCGGTGCCTTCGGTCTCGACGCGCAGTTCGGGGTTTTCGGGCACGTCGTAGGGGTCGGAGATGCCGGTGAATTCCTTGATCTTGCCTTCGCGCGCCAGCTTGTAGAGACCCTTGCGGTCGCGGCGCTCGCATTCCTCGATGCTGGTCGCCACATGCACCTCGACGAAGGCGCCGAAACTCTCGACATCCTCGCGCACCGCGCGCCGCGTGGTGGCGTAGGGGGCGATCGGCGCGCACAGCGCGATGCCGCCGTTCTTGGTGATCTCCGAGGCGACATAGCCGATGCGGCGGATATTGAGGTCGCGGTGTTCCTTGGAAAAGCCGAGCTCGGAGCTGAGGTTCTTGCGCACGATGTCGCCATCCAGCAGCGTGACCGGCCGTCCGCCCATCTCCATCAGCTTGACCATCAGCGCGTTGGCGATGGTGGACTTGCCGGAACCGGAAAAGCCCGTGAAGAACACGGTAAAGCCCTGCTGGCTGCGCGGCGGATAGCGCAGGCGCAGTTGCTCCACCACCTCGGGAAAGGAGAACCATTCGGGAATTTCCAGCCCCTCGCGCAGGCGGCGGCGCAGTTCGGTCCCCGAGATGTTGAGCACGGTCACACCCTTCTCGATCTCGTCGGCGGGTTCGTACTGGGCGCGTTCCTGCACATAGACCATGTGTTTGAAATCGACCATCTCGATGCCGATCTCGTCCTGGTGCCTGCGCACCAGATCCTGAGCGTCGTAGGGGCCGTAGAAATCCTCGCCCTTGCTGTTCTTGCCGGGCCCGGCATGGTCGCGCCCGACAATGAAATGCGTGCAGCCGTGGTTCTTGCGGATAATCCCGTGCCACACCGCCTCGCGCGGGCCGGCCATGCGCATGGCCAGGTTCAGCAGGCTCATGGTGGTGGTGGCGGCGGGGTATTTGTCAAGCACCGCCTCATAGCAGCGCACGCGGGTGAAGTGATCCACGTCGCCGGGCTTGGTCATGCCGACGACAGGGTGGATCAGCAGGTTGGCCTGGGCTTCCTTGGCGGCGCGGAAGGTCAGTTCCTGATGCGCGCGGTGCAGCGGATTGCGGGTCTGGAAGGCGACGATGCGCCGCCAGCCCAGCTTGCGGAACAGCGCGCGCAGTTCGTTGGGCGTGTCGCGGCGGCCGCGGAAATCGTAGTGAACGGGCTGCTGGATGCCGGTGAGCGGGCCGCCCAGGTAGACCTTTCCGGCGGTGTTGTGCAGATAGTTCACCGCCGGGTGGGCGCTGTCGTCGGCGCCAAACACATGCACCGCCTCGCGCGCCTTGTCCGGGGTCCAGCGGTCGGTGACGGTCATGGTGGCCAGAATCACGCCTTCCTGGTCGCGCAGGGCGATATCCTGCCCGATATCGAGCGTCTCGGCGAATGTCTCGTCCACGTCGAGCGTGATCGGCATGGGCCAGAGCGTTCCGTCGGCCAGGCGCATGTTCTCGACGACGCCGTCATAGTCCTTTTCGCTCAGGAAACCCTTGAGCGGGCTGAACCCGCCGTTCAGCAGCAGTTCCAGATCGCAGATCTGGCGCGGGCTCAGGTCCCAGGACGGCAGGTCGCCCGCCTCCTGCTTGAGCTTCTGCGCGCTTTCGTAGGAAACATAAAGCTCCGGGATCGGAGCGAGGTTGCTGGACATCGGCATGGTGTTTCGGTTCCTTGAGTTGATCGGGCGACCAACATCCCTCCCGCGATCGGTCGGACCGCCTTTAACGCCGGTCATGGGCCGAGTTCAAGCGGGCAGGGGTGCGTTCGGATGTCCGCGGCGAAAAGGTCACGGTTGCGCGGTCGGGCGCGCCGGGTTTGTCCCGCGCGCCGAAGACTGGTATGCTGTTTCCAACCCGGGAACGGAGGCCGCGATGGGCAGCTTCGCCCAAGACATTCATCCATTTCGGACGCGCCGCGCCGAATTCACCCGCCGGCTGCTGGGCAAGGTCGATCGCGAGTGGACCCGCGTCGTGGCGGTGGCCGGGGCCCGCAATCCGCCGGGGGATGTGCTGCGCTGCCGGATCGGCGACGGCACGTTCCGCTGCGACTATGCGCCCGTTCATCTCGACAAGGCGCGCATCCGGGCGCTGCTCAGGGCCTGGGGCCGCCAGATTTCGGACCGCTACCTGGATCTGCAACTGGTCCAGCGCCTGCACAACCGCCGGCACCAGAGCGTGGACTCGGCCTTTGACATCCTTCGCCGGAATGCCCCGGCGGGCGCGGTCCAGTTCATCATGAACGAGGTCGAGCGCAATAATTCGCCCCATTTCTTCGGCACCGGGCTGTGGGATGGCTGGGGCTACAACGAGTATTTCAGCGCGCTGCTGCACTGGGACGACCGGCACGCCTACGGGCTGGTGAACGAGCTTCGCCGCGAGGAGGGCCGGTTCGGCGCGGGCGGCACGCCGGCACATATCTGGGCGGCCGCCCGGCGCTGGCTGGCCGGCAACCAGAACCGGGGCATCTACCGCAGCACGGGCGTTCAAGTGAGATAGCCGCGGCTACTCTGCCGTGGCCTCGGCACCGTAGCCCAGCGGTTCCGTCATGTCCCGGCCCGACACCTCGCCGGCCTGCGCCAGGAAACGCTCGGCATCCAGCGCCGCCATGCAGCCCATTCCCGCGCTGGTCACGGCTTGGCGATAGACATGGTCGGTCAGATCGCCGGCGGCGAAGACGCCCGGAACGCTGGTTTCGGTGCTGCCGGGCCTGACCACCACATAGCCGCCCATGTGGGTTTCAAGCTGATCCCTGACCAGTTCGCTTGCCGGGGCGTGGCCGATGGCGATGAACACGCCCTTGGCCGCAATCTCGGTGATCGCGCCGGTTTTCACATGCTTCACCCGCACGCCTTCGACGCCCAGCGGGTTGTCGGTGCCCACGACCTCTTCCAGCGTGTGAAACCACAGCGGTTCGATCTTGGGGTTCTTCATCAGACGGTCCTGAAGGATCTTTTCGGCGCGCAACTCGTCGCGGCGATGGATCAGCGTGACCTTCGAGGCGAAATTGGTCAGGAACAGCGCCTCTTCCACCGCCGTGTTGCCGCCGCCGACCACCACGATCTCCTGTCCGCGATAGAAGAACCCGTCGCAGGTGGCGCAGGCCGAGACGCCGAAGCCCTTGAACTTTTCCTCTGACGGCAGGCCCAGCCACTTGGCCCGGGCGCCGGTCGCCAGGATCACCGCGTCGGCGGTGTAGGCGGTGCCGCTGTCGCCGGAGGCGCGGAACGGGCGCTGCGACAGGTCCAGGGCGGTGATGATGTCGCCCACGATCTCGCAGCCCATCGCCTTGGCGTGGGCCTCCATCCGTACCATCAGGTCGGGGCCCTGAACCTCGGTGTCGCCCGGCCAGTTCTCGACCTCGGTCGTGGTGGTCAGCTGGCCGCCCGGTTCGATCCCCTGCACCAGAAGCGGGTTCAGCATGGCGCGGCTGGCATAGACGCCGGCGGTATAGCCGGCCGGGCCGGAGCCGATGATCAGAACTCGGGTATGTCGCGTTTCGGCCATGGGGAATCTCCGGCGGTTCAGGTCGGATTGCATATAGCCTTGCGCGAAACCGGGCGGAACCCCGTGCGGATCACTGTTTTCGGCTGCCCCGCCCGGCGCCGCGAAAAAGGGCCCGCGCGGCGAACCGGCGGGCCCTGTCCTGTCGCATAGGCTGGGGCGTCAGGCTTTCTTGCGCCGCCGCATCGCCATCAGGCCGCCCACGCCGGTCAGCAGCAGCCAGCCGCCGGCGGGAATCGGGATCGGGCTGCCGCCGATCTCGATCTCCAGTTTCTTCGCCACCGCGCGGCCGAAATCGTCGAACGAACTTGCCGCCACGACGAAGCCGTCCGAAGTGATCACGCTGTTGGTGTAAAAGCTCTCGACAGATGAGCTGCCCCCGATGGGCAGGCCGTTGATGGTGATGCCCAGGGCCTCGGCGGCATCGCGCGCCGCTTCCGTGGAGGATTTGCTGCTGGTTCCGTCGCCGGAGATGTCCATGACCAGCCGGGTTCCTTCGAACCCGTTGCTGTCATAAAGCGGGTTGGCGAACCGGATGGCAGCGTCGATCGAGGTTCCTCCCGAGAACGGCCGCCCGGCCGCGGCAATCGCGTCCGCGAAGGCATTCGCGGTCGTGGAATCCGCGATATACGTCCAGCCGACACCGATGGCCTGTTGGCTGGTGCTTGACCAGTACACCAGTTGCGCGGCTATCGCGCCGATGGTGCCGCCGGTGATCGCGTTGATGATCGAGGCACTGCGGAAGGCGGCCTCGTAACCGCTCCTCTGAAGGTTGAACTCCGAGGTGCTGACGCTTCCCGACACGTCCACGAGCAGTTGCAGTTCCAGATCGACGGGCGCCGCCGATGCCGGTGCGGCCAGGCCGAGACTGGTGACGGCCGCGAGAATGTAGGTTTTCAATTTCATTGGTACTTCCCCCTATTACAAGAATGTCCGGCCTGAATTCTCGACGCGGCATGCCGGGGAACTTGAAAATCGGCGCAACCCCTGCTGGAACCCAATTCCAGAAACCAACCAAACGGGCCGCCGCGTTCTTCAATACCGGATTGCGACGATCGAACCTTCCGAACATCGGAATGCTAGGATGGAATTCATGGAAAATAAAGCAATTCATGCCCGAATCGGCGCCTTGCAGGCCGTGATGGCCGGATCGGGGCGGCGATTTCGCCTGTCTCGGTACCGAAGGTTAAGAAAGTTGCGGGGTCTTGAAATAATATTGCGCACAGCGGCGGTGTCGGTATAACTTTTCCAACCTTGCGATTCAGGAGCGAATCATGCCCATGACCCGCCTGGACGAGATCGACCGCAGGATCTTGTCCGAACTTCAAGACGATGGCCGCATGACCAATGTCGAACTGGCCAGACGGGTCGGCATCTCGGCGCCGCCCTGCCTGCGACGGGTGCGCACGCTTGAGGAATCGGGGCTGATCCGGGGCTATCATGCCGATGTGAACGCCCGCGATCTGGGCTTTGAGGTGCAGGTGTTCGTCATGGTCGGTCTGGACAGCCAGGCCGAAAGCGAACTTTCCGCCTTCGAGGAACGCTGCCGCAACTGGCCGCTGGTGCGCGAATGCCACATGCTGAACGGCGAGGTGGATTTCATCCTGAAATGTGTGGCTCCCGACCTGTCGGGATTCCAGAGCTTCCTGACCGGCCATCTGCTGACCACGCCGAACGTGGCCAGCGTCAAGACCTCGCTGGTGATCCGCTGCGCCAAGGATCGGCCGGGCGTGCCCTTCGATGTGCTGGAAGAGCGGCTGAACCGCAGCGCCTGAGATCAGGCGCTGAGGGCGTCGGGCTGCCCGTCGCCGGCGCGCGGCAGCACCTGCGGGCCGAAATCGGACAACTCGCGCACATGCGGGAACAGGTTGAGGTAAAGCGCGCGCATCGCATGCGAGATCACCCGCACCGCGTTCACGCCGGGGTGGTAGGTCTCGAATTCCAGCCCGCCCAGACGGATGACCGCGTGACGCGGCAGGCAGATGTGAAACAGCTCGACCGGGGTCGGCGGCGCGGTTTCGATCACGCTCATCCCGTCGACGAATTCCCGCACCGGGATCAGCGCGGGCTGACTGCCCATGATCTTGCGCAAATGGCCCGGCGTGCGCAGAATTCTGGCTGATGGGCCTGCAACGATGCAGGACAAGGGGCGCTGCATGCCGAAACTTTCGGCCATGATGCGCGTCAGGCGGTGGCTGCGCCCCTTGGCATCGCGGCGCCCGGGAACGACGGTCGTGCTGCCCTTCCACAGCAGCGGCTGTGCGGTGCCGTCCCGGGTGATGACCCGGTCTCCGGGCAGCAGATCCTCGATCGCGACGGGGCCGGTCTCGGTTTCGATGAGCGAGCCGCGCGAAAAGGCGCAGAACGCGTCTTCGAACAGCGGCAGCGCGGGGGCGATATGGCGGGTTTCGGAGATGTCGCCATCGGGCATCAGCGACATGACGTCGTAGCGGCGCAACTGCGGGCGGTTGCGCGCGCGCAGCGCCGCCGGATCCTGGAGAAGCGCATTGGTCTGGACTGCATTTCGCGCCGCACGGGCCAGCGTGTGGGGGATCGTCATGACTCGGCCCTTTCTTTTCGGGTCGCATCTGCGTCGGCCCCCACCGACAACGTCAGATGGACACTGGTTGAGTGATCATCTGCATCGCCGGGAACATGGCGAAATCAGGGCCGAATTGTCAAATTTTCCGCAGATTTTGCGAGGTATTCCTGTTCAATGGCGCCGTTCGGGCGGTTTTGTTTCGTCAAGCGGAAACAATGCTGCCACAATTTCCGCACATTCGGTTCGCACCCGCCCCGCCCGTTGGCGGGACGGGCACTTGCGCCCGGGCCGGTCAGGGGCGGCGACCGGCTCCGGGCCGTCCGGGCAGCACCGGCAGAGGCGCTGGCACCGGCTTGATTCGCGATCAGCCGCAGGCGCGCTCCTCGGGCTTTGCCGTCCGGCGGCTGATGAATTCCACACGGCGGGTGCCGCGCGTCCAGGGCATTTGCACATCGCAGCTCAGCGCGGTTTGCGTCACCGATTCGATAAAGCGTGCCTTGGGTTTCATGATGGTTGCTCCTGCCTTGAATGCTGGCCGCTCGGCCGTGTTTTCGATGGTCCCAGTCTCGCGCCGCTTTGGGGCAGAGATTTGTCCGGACGGGGGAATTCGGATGAAACCGCGCCGGCCGGACGGGCGCCCCGAAAGGGCGGCCAGAAGGGCGTGCCAACCCGTTGTTTCGAGGCGGAAAATCAGGATCGCCCGGGAATGTCGCCAAGGCGCCCGCGGCATCGCCGAAGCGGATTAAGGCGCAATCGGTGCCGGGGCGGTCACAATCGCCCGCCAGCCGGTGCCCGCGCCCGTCTGGGCCGCACGGCGCTAGAGGCGGATCGCCGCGAGGAGGCGGCCGTAATCTGCCTCTCTGGCATGGGTGGCGCGGCGGTAGGAATAGAACCGCGCCGGATCGGAAAAGGTGCAATGGCCGGTCCACTCGGCGCGGCCGATGCCCGCGGACCTCAGCCTGTGCAGCCCGTAGCCGGCCAGATCGAAATGCGCGCGGTCGCCCTTGCCCTCGGCGAAAAAGCGGGCGTTGTCCGGATCCGCGCCGAGGAACGTGGCGACGAATTCCGGCCCGACCTCATAGGCATCCTGGCCGATTGACGGGCCGATCACCGCGACCGAGCGGGCGCGGTCGGCCCCCAGCGCCTCCATCGCCGCCAGCGTCGCCTCGAGCACCCCGTCGAGCGCGCCGCGCCAGCCGGCATGCGCCGCCCCGATCACCCCGGCCCGTATGTCGGCAAACAGCACCGGCTGGCAGTCCGCGCTCAGCACCGAAAGCGCCAGCCCCGGCAGGTTCGTCACCATGGCGTCGGCCCTGGGCGGAACGCCCAGCCGGCCCGTGACGGTGACGACATCGGCAGAATGCACCTGATGCACCCCCACCAGATCGGCCGCATCGAGATGCAGCGCGGCGGCGGCACGCTGACGGTTGAGCGCGACGGCGGCGCTTTGGTCGGACGATCCGTGGCCGCAATTGAGGCCCGCGAAGATCCCCGAGGACGCGCCGCCGCGCCGGGTGAAGAACCCGTGCCGCAAACTGGCAAGCCGGTCGGAAGTGAGGATCTCCAGCGTCATGCGTCCAACCCGGGTGGCGGTGCGGCATGGGGCGGGAAGACCCCCAGCACCTTGAACAGGTTTCCCATTTCATCGCCATGCGTCAACCGGCGATGCGCGCTGGCCGGTTCGTCGCGCGCCGGCCCGCTCAGGCGCGCGGCGAGCGCCTGCGCGCGGGCCGCGATGCCCAGCCGTTCAAGGAAAACCCCTTGCGTCGTCAGGCGGCTATGGGCGGCGCCGGCGGCGCGCGCGGCCGTGGCCAGCGTCTCGAAATCGACATGCGCGGTCAGATCGGCCGCCCCCGGATCGGCCAGAATGTCGGCATGGCGATGGCCCCGCATCGCCTGCAACGTGTCACCCAGGCTGCGCCAGTCGCCATAGTCGACGATCAGCGCCGCGCCTCCGCGTGCCGCGATTCGGCGCGCCAGCGCATCGGCCACCGGCCCGGCGGCGGCGCAGATCTCGACCAGATCGCCCTCTTGCGTGTCGTCCAGGCGATGGCCCAGCGCCGGTTGCGCCGCCCGCGCGCCGAGGCCGAAACACAGCGCCCCGTCGCGCAGCCCGATCAGCCGTTCGCGCCAGCCCCCGCCGTCGCGCAGGAACTGGCGGATCGGCAGCGCGTCGAAGAATTCGTTGGCGACCACGAACAGCGGCCGGTCGTCGGGCAGGGCGTCGGCGCGATCGAGCCAGCGCACGTCATGTCCCGCAAGCGCGCGCTTCTGCGCGGCGCGCAGCACCGGCGAAGCCTCGACCAGCGCGATTCCGGCGGCGTCGAGAAAGCCCGGCACGATGGAGGTGGCACGCAGCAGGTCGGCCATGAGCGTGCCGCGCCCCGGGCCCAGTTCGGCCAGCGTGAAGGAGGCCGGGCGGCCCTGGTCCATCCAGGTCTGCGCCAGGCACAGGCCGATCAGTTCGCCGAACATCTGGCTGATCTCGGGCGCGGTGGTGAAATCGCCCGCCGCGCCCAGCGGGTCGCGGGTGACGTAATAGCCCCATCGCGGATGCAGGAGGCAATCGGCCATGAAATCGGCCACGCTCATCGGGCCGCTCTGGCGGATGCGGGTGGCGAGGACGGAGTCGAGGCTCATCGCGGCGGGCGGGCGCGCAGGATCAGCCACAGCCCCAGCGCGATCATCGGCAGCGACAGCATCTGGCCCATGGTCAGCCCGTAGCCGCCGACGTGAAAGGCCAGGCCCAGCGGGTTGCCGGGAGACACGAACTGGGCGTCGGGCTGGCGCAGGAATTCCAGGGCAAAGCGGGCCAGCCCGTAGCCGGCGAGAAAGACGCCCGTGACCAGGCCGGGCCGGCGCAGCGCGCCGCGCCGGTAGACCATCCAGATCAGCACCGCGCCCAGAACCAGCCCTTCCAGCGCCGCCTCGTAGAGCTGCGAGGGGTGGCGCGCGCAAAGCCCTTCGATGCCCGGGCAGTGCTGGGCCGCCGGGCCGGGAAATGCGACGCCCCAGGGCAGGTCGGTGGGCCGGCCCCAAAGCTCGGCGTTGATGAAATTGGCGATCCGCACCAGCAGCAGGCCCGGCGGCACGCCATGGGCGATGAGATCGGCGGCGGGCAGGCGCGCGATGGCGTGGCGGGCGGTGAAGATCCAGCTGGCGACGACCACGCCGAGAAACCCGCCGTGAAACGACATGCCGCCCTGCCAGACCTTGAGGATCTCGACCGGGTGGGACAGGTAATATGCCGGCTGGTAGAACAGGACGAAGCCCAGCCGCCCGCCGGCGATCACGCCGATCACGATCCAGGTCAGAAGCTGTTCGAGCTGCTCGGGCGTCATCGGCGGGCCGGTGTCGGGCCAGAGGCGGGGCCGGCGCACCGCCGCCACCGCCATCCGCCAGCCGATCAGGATGCCGGCGATATAGCCCAGGGCGTACCAGCGCAGCGCGAACTCGATTCCCAAAAGCGAGATGGAGAACAGTTCGGGCGAAACGTCGGGGAAGGGGATCACGGCCTGCATGGCCGATTGAATGCCCGTGGCGGCGCGGCAAAGTCAACCTTGCCGCGCCCCCGCCCGCGCCCCATATAGGGGGCAGCCGCAACCCCATGACCAAGCCAGGGATCCCGCCATGCACAGCCGCAACAAGTTTCTCGACGACATGTCCCGTTTGATGACCAACGCGATGGGCGTGGCGCAGGGCGCGCGCGAGGAGGCCGAAACCGCCATGAAGGGCATGCTGGACCGCTGGCTGGCGGACCGCGATTTCGTCACCCGCGAGGAGTTCGACGCGGTGCGCGCGATGGCGCAGAAGGCGCGCGAGGAGAACGCCGCGCTGGCCGAGCGCATCTCGGCGCTCGAGGCTGGCGCGAAACCGGCGGCGAAACCGGCCGCGAAACCGCGTGGCAAGGCCGGCGGCAAGGCCTGATCCGATTGCGGCGCTGCCGCGCCATTCCTCTTTCAGCCCTGCCGCGGGCCTTGATGCACGAATCCTGCCTGACGCTGAATTTCCTGCTTGGCTTGCCGCTTCGGCAAACCACGGGTTTCATCGAGAGCCTATTGCGCTAGACCGGGCTGTGCCTGATTTCAGGACCCTCTGCCGCCGTCGGGGGACACTGAACGCAAGCCTGCCATATCGTGGCGGCACTGGTCCGCTGAACCGCAACGAGATCTTCATGCTGCGCCGGCTGGAGATCGAGGACGCGCGCCGGCAGCGGGCCATGCAGGCGATCTCGTCGACATGGTGCGGCTGAAGCCGGATGTGCCGGCATGACCGAAAAACAGTTTCGCGCGGCCTTGGGCCAGCAGGTGGACCGGCATGTCAGGCGGCTCGAGTTCGCCTATGCGGTGCTGTTTCAGACCGCCGCCGCGCTGATGCGGCGGGCGAGCCAGGACGGCGTCGATCAGGCGGCGCTGGCGCGGATCGTCGATGAGGAAAACGCCCGCGCCGAGCGGGCGCTGGACGGCATTCTGGCGGCCAGCCACGCCAACGCAGCCCAGCGGCCGAACTGAGGCAGACCGACCGAGAAGCGATCGGTCTTGACGAGCGCATTTGCGGTTTCGATCAGCTTGCGCATGAGCGCCACGAGGGCGACCTTCGCGGGTTTTCCGGCAGCGCGGAGCGCGGTGTATTTGGCCCTGAGGTCAGGGTTGAAGCGCATGGCGACGAGCGCCGGCATGTAGAGCGCATCGCGCAGGGGTTTTCTCCCGCCGCTGATGAAGGACTTGCCCTTCCACTGGCCCGATTCCCGGCTGTGAGGCGCCAGCCCGGCCAGGCTTCCCGCCTGTTTTCGCGCCAGCGTGCCGATTTCGGGCAGGAAGGCGAGGATCGCCGCCGCCACGACCGGGCCAAGGCCCGGGATCGAACACAGGATGTCGCGCTTGCGCGCGGTCGACCGGTCCTCGGCGATGCGCTTTGCAATCTCGTCGTTCAGCTCGGCGATCTGCCGCTCGACCAGCGCCAGGCGGGCCTTGGTCTGGCGTTTGAGAACCGTGCTGGTCTGAACATGGCCGCGGTTGCGCAGCCGGGTGCGCTCCTTCGTCAGGACCGTTCGTGCAATCTGCAAGTCACGAAGATCATGCAGCTTTTCCGACATCG
>JAGRMG010000016.1 GCA_020441385.1 Paracoccaceae bacterium | reverse complement strand
GTGGGTTGAAGTCGCCGCTTTTTACGGCATCCCAACATAGGATACTGAATTCAGTCAGAAATATGTAAGGGATTTGGTGGAGCCTAGGGGGATCGAACCCCTGACCTCTTGCATGCCATGCAAGCGCTCTCCCAGCTGAGCTAAGGCCCCGTGTTTCGCGGCGTATCGGTGCCGCCGCGTTCACCCCGGTCGTTTAGGAAACGGCGGCGGCGAGTGCAAGCCCAAAATGATGCCGCCGTCATGCGCCCCGAACACGCCGGCATCGCGGTGCCGGCGCGCCCTGCGCGGCGCGATCAGTCGTCGTCGTCGCCGGACACGTCCGCGATATCGTCGAGCGAGACGTTGTCTTCATCGTCGTCGTCGTCGAGAACGTCGTCGCCCAGATCGACATCGACATCGTCGTCGTCCAGCACCGCGTCGTCCTCGTCGGCCACCGCCTTCTTGGCCTTCGCGGTCGCGGCGTCCTCGGCATCGGCGGCGATCATGCGCGCCTTCTGCGCGTCAAATTCCACCACCTCGCCCGTGTAGGGGCTGATGATCGGGGTCTTGTTCAGGTCGTAGAACCGTTTGCCCGTGGTCGGACAAACACGCTTTACACCCCATTCTTCCTTGGGCATGTGAATCCCTCTGATATGGCTTGAGTCGCATCGGCGATTCCGGCCTCGTGCCACAAGGGGCCGGGACTGTCAAAGCCTTTGCGCGAGGGGGGCGCAGCCATGGCCGAACACCGCCTGCCGGGAACGCCGCCGGTGCCGCTGATGCTGCGCCGCTCGGCGCGGGCGCGGCGCATCAGCCTGCGGGTCTCGGCGCTTGACGGCCGGGTGACGCTGACGCTGCCCAGGGGGGTGGACGAGGCCGAGGCGCTGGCCTTTGCCGAGGATCGCGCCGCCTGGATCCGGGGCCACCTGGCGCAGCGGCCCGATACCGTCCGCCCCGAGATCGGCGCGACCATCCCGGTCGAGGGGGTGGCGCGCCGCATCGTCGCCGCGCCGGGGCGGCGGGTTCTGCTTTCGGCGGCGGAGCTGGCGGTTCCCGGCGATGCCGTGGCGCGGCGCCTGCGCGCCTGGCTGACGGACCTGGCGCGCGAGAGGCTGACCGCGGCCGCCGATCGCCACGCCGCCGCGCTGGGGCGGCGCTACGGCCGCATCACCTTGCGCGATACCCGGTCCCGCTGGGGGTCGTGTTCGGCGCAGGGCGCGCTGATGTTCTCGTGGCGGCTGGTGCTGGCCCCGCCGCAGATCCTCGAATATGTCGCCGCGCACGAGGTCGCGCATCTGGCCGAGATGAATCATTCGGCGGCCTTCTGGGCGCATGTGAACCGGCTTTACGGCCCGCATGCGGCGCCGCGCCGCTGGCTGCGCGGACATGGCGCCGAACTGCACCGCTACCAATTCGACCGCTGATGGCGAAGGGCGCCGGACCGGGTTGACCCGCGCCGCGTTTGTGATCACATCCGCCCATGACCAGTCTCAAGCGCCCCGCCGACGCCACCTCGGCCCATGATCGCATCTATCGCACCCTGCGCGCGCGGATCATGTATGGCGATATCGCCCCCGGCCAGGCGCTGACCCTGCGCGGGATCGGGCGCGAGCATGGCCTGTCGATGACCCCGGCGCGCGAGGCGCTGCGCCGTCTGGTGGCCGAGGGCGCGCTGTTCCAGTCGGTGTCGGGCCGCGTCTCGACGCCCGAGCCGGGCAACGAGAGAATCGAGGAACTGGCCGCGCTGCGCGCGCTGCTCGAGGTCGAACTGGCCAGCCGCGCCCTGCCCCGCGCGCACATGGCGCTGATCGACCGGATGCAGAGCATCGACAGGACCGTGGCCGAAATGGTCGCCAAACGCGACCCGGTCGGCTATATCCGCGCCAATCTCGAATTTCACCGCGCGCTGTACCTGCGCGCGCAGGCGCCGGCGATGCTGGCGATGGCCGAAACCGTCTGGCTGCAACTCGGCCCGACGATGCGGGTGTTGTATGGCCGCCTGCAACGGGCCGAACCGCCGCGCTTTCACAAGGCGATCATCGCCGCGCTCAGGGCCGGCGACGAACCGGGCCTGCGGCTGGCCATCCGATCGGACGTGACCCAGGGGCTGCGGCTGCTGGCGGGGTGACGGGAGAGCGGGCGATGCGCCGGAACGGGCGGCGTGTTCGAGTATTTTGGACCAGAAAGAAGCCGGGGGCGCATTCGGATTGCGCTTTGTCCGCGCGGGAACGTATCTTGGCAGGTAGAGACGCATGGAGGGAAACACGATGACCGATTTGACACGGCGCGGCGCGCTGGCCCTGGCCGGCGGCGCGGCGGCGCTTCCGATTCTCGGGCGGCCGGCGCTGGCCGATACGAAACTGACGGTGGGCGCGCTGCGCTTTACCAGCCACGCGGCCAGCTTTGTCGCCTTCGAGCGCGGCTATTTCTCCGACGAGGGGCTGGATGTCGAGTTCAGGTTCTTCCAGGCGGCGCAGCCGATGGCGGTGGCGATCGCCTCGGGCGATGCCGATTACGCGGTCACGGCGATCTCGGGCGGGCTGATCAGCCTGGCCGAGAAGGGCGCGGCCCGAGTGATCGCGGGCGCGCTGAGCGAGGAAAAGGGGATCGACGGGCAGAAGATCCTGGCCTCGGACGCCGCCTTTCAGTCCGGGCTGACCAGCCCCGCGCAACTGGACGGCAAGAGTTTCGGCATCACGCAGGCGGGTTCGTCGTTTCACTACATGGGTGCCAGGATCGCCGAGGCCGAGGGCGCGACCCTGACCTTCAAGCCGTTGCAGAAGGTGGGCGCGATCATCGGCGCATTGAAATCGGGCCAGATCGACGCCTGGTCGATCGTGCCCCATATCGCCAAGCCACTGGCCGGCAGCGGCGCGGTGCATATCATCGGCAACGTGGCCGACTACCTGCCCGGCTATCAGGTGACGACCGTGTTCACATCCGAGGCCAACGCCACCGGGCAGCGCGCCAGGACCGAAGCGTTCCTGCGCGCCTTCGCGCGGGGGGCGGACGATTTCAACGCGGCGCTGGTGGACAGGACCGCGGGCGAGGCGGCCTCCGAGGACATGGTCCGGCTGATCCACAAATACGTCTATGCCGACCGGCCCTACGAAAAGGCCGCGCCCTCGATCATCAACGGCGCGATGCGCATCAACGCCAATGGCGCGCTGAACAAGGGCTCGGTCATGGATCAGCTCGACTGGTTCAAGTCCGAAGGGCTGATCAAGGACAGCGTCACCTTCGACACGCTGGTCGATTCCTCCTATGTGAAGATGGTGTGAGGCCGCGCACCGCGCCCGTTTTGCCCGCATGGACCTGACGCTTCAACGGATCGGCCATCGCTATGGCGGCATGCCGGTGCTCCAGGACATCTCGCTGCGCATTCCGGCGGGCGAGATCCTGTGCGTGATCGGGCCGTCGGGCTGCGGCAAGTCCACCTTGCTGCGGCTGATCGGCGGGCTGGAACGGCCCGACGAGGGCGAGGTGCTGCAACTGGGCGATGCGCCCGAGGGCTGCCTGAACCCGCTGACCTATGTGTTCCAGGATTTCGCCCTGCTGCCGTGGCGCACGGTCGAGGGCAACATTTCGCTGGTGCTGGAAGATCACGGCATCCGGGGCAAGGCCGCCCGGGCCGTGATCGCCGATGTGCTGGCGCGCACCAAGCTGTCGGATTTCCGCGCCGCCCTGCCGCGGCAATTGTCGGGCGGCATGAAACAGCGCGTCGCCATCGCCCGGGCACTGGCGGTGAACCCGGCGGTGATGCTGCTGGACGAACCGCTGTCGGCGCTGGACGCGCAGACGCGCGAACTGCTGATGGAGGATCTCGTCGCGCTCTGGGAAAGACAGCGATTTACCGGCGTCTATGTCACCCACAACCTGACCGAGGCGGTGCGGCTGGGCCACCGGATCGCGGTGCTGTCGCGCCGTCCGGGGCGGCTGCGCGAGGTGATCGCCGTGAACCGGCCGATCGCCGACCGGCGCGCCGGCGACAGCGACCTCGACGCCTTGCAGGCCCGCCTGTGGGATCTGATGAAGCAAGAGGCGCTGGCGGCCGACCAGGAACTGCTGGATGCCTGAGCGCGCCCGCCCGGTGCCGTTTCGCGGCGGCGGCTTTGCCCCGGTGGCCAAGCGCGGCACCGGCATCGCCGTGTTCGCGCTGCTGCTGGCGCTGATCGAATGGGGCACGCGGGCGGGCTGGATCTCCAACCTGACGCTGCCCGTTCCCTCGGACGTGGCCGCCACGCTGGCCGGGATGGCGCGTTCGGGGGCGCTCTGGACCCATCTCGCCCCCTCGCTGGTGCGCCTTGCCGTGGGCAGCCTGATCGGGGTGTCGGCGGGCATCGCCGTGGGGGTGATGATCGGCCTGTTCTCCTATGTGCGGGCCGGGCTGGTTCCGCTGGTGGCGGCGATCTTTCCGATCCCCAAGATCGCGCTGCTGCCGCTGTTCGTGATCTGGTTCGGCATCGACGAGGCCAGCAAATACGCGCTGATCGCGCTGGGCACCTTCACGCCGACCGTGGTGGCGACCTATGGCGCGGTGGACAATGTCGACCGTTCGCTGGTGCGCATGGGGCAGAGCTTCGGGCTGAAATGGTCCTCGATCGTGCGCAAGATCGTGCTTCCCGGCGCGCTGCCCGGCATCCTGTCGGGGCTGCGGGTCAGTCTTGCCATCGGCATCATCCTGCTGGTGGCCGCCGAAATGCTGGGCGCCGAACACGGCATCGGCGCCTATATCCTTCAGGCCGGATCGCTTTACGATCTGGAACGGCTGTTCGCCGGCGTGGTGATCCTGTCGGTTCTGGGGGTGCTGACCAGCTGGGTCATCGGCCGTGCCGAACGCCGGCTGCTGCGCTGGCGCGGCTGAGACCGCCCCTTCACGCGCCGGTCATGTGCGATCGCGGTTCGATACATCGAGATCCGCGCGAACCGGATCGCAGGCGATACGGGGACACCGGATTGATGTTGCGAACTTCTGATTCAGGTGACTACCGCGTCACCCGCCCGCCGCGCTTGATCGTGCGCAGCACCACGTTGGTCTGGGCGCTGGCCACCGCCGGCTGGCGGAACAGGAACGTCTCGAGAAACCTGTTGTAGGCATCCAGATCGCGGCACAGCACGCGCAGGTGATAATCCGACTGCCCGGTCGTGGCATAGCATTCCTGCACTTCGGGGCGGGCCTCGACGGCGCGGATGAATTCGACGATCCGGTCGGGGTCGTGTCGGGTCAGATGCACATGCACGATGGCCTGAAACCCCAGCCCCATCGCCTCGGGGTCGAGCACCGCACCATAGCGTTCGATCACGCTCGCATCCTCGAGCGCGCGCACCCGGCGCCACAGCGCCGAGGCCGACATCCCCACCGCGCCCGCCAGATCGGCGTTCGAGATGCGGCAATCCTGCTGCAACAGGTCGAGAATGCGAAGGTCGCGCGGCTCAAGCTGCACCGGATTGGTCATCCTGTTCGGTTTCTCCACTTCTGGTGACAAATCTATCCCCGACTCCCCGCAAAATCAAACCATCGCGGAACGACTTTCCGCCTCGTCCGGTCTATCCTCTCGAAACGTCTGAACTCCGCGAACAGGACATCCCGCGCCATGGCCCGCCACACCCAAGACTTCCGTACCTATGCGCTCGAAGACCGTTATGCCCTGACCGAGGGCCGGGTGTTCCTGACCGGCACGCAGGCATTGGTGCGCATCATGCTGGATCAGGCGCGCCGCGACCGCGCGGCGGGCCTGGACACCGCCGGGTTCATCTCGGGCTATCGCGGATCGCCGCTGGGCGGGCTGGATCTGGAACTCTGGCGCGCCGAGGAGCGGCTGCGCGAGGATCGCATCACCTTCATGCCGGCGGTCAACGAAGACCTGGGCGCGACGCTGGTGCTGGGCGCGCAGCAATCGACGCTGGACCCGGCCGCCGAGGTCGAGGGCGTGTTTTCCATGTGGTACGGCAAGGGGCCGGGGCTGGACCGGTCGGGCGATGCGCTCAAACACGGCAACGCTTACGGTTCGTCCCCGAAGGGCGGCGTTCTGGTGGTGGCGGGCGACGATCACGGCTGCGTGTCCTCGTCCATGCCCCACCAGTCCGATGCCGCTTTCCTGGCCTGGTTCATGCCGATTCTGAACCCCGCATCGGTCGGCGGATACATGGAGTTCGGCGAATACGGCATCGCACTGTCGCGGTTTTCCGGAACCTGGGTCGGATTCAAGGCGATCTCGGAGACGGTCGAATCCGCCCGCTCGGTCGATCTGCGCCCGGACCGGGTTTTCGCGCTTCCCGATTATTCCCCGCCCCCCGGCGGGCTGCATGTGCGCAACGCCGACCTGCCCAGCCCCGAGATCGAGATTCGCATCGGTCACAAGCTCGATGCCGTGCGCGCCTTTGTCGAGGCCAACCCGATCGACCGGCCGATATACGGCGTCGAGGATGCGCGATTCGGCTTCGTCACCACAGGCAAGGGCCATCTCGATCTGATGGAGGCGCTGCGCCTGCTGGGGCTGGACGAGGGCAATTGCCGCCGCCTGGGCATAGACATCTACAAGGTCGGCATGGTCTGGCCGCTGGCGCGGCGCGACGCGCTGGACTTCGTGCGCGGCAAGCACGAGGTGCTGGTGGTCGAGGAAAAGCGCGGCATCATCGAATCCCAACTCAAGGAGTGCTTCTATGACTGGCCGGGCGACAAGCCCGAACGCATGGTCGGCAAGCACGACAGCAAGAACAACCCGCTGATCCCCTGGACGGGCGAGTTGAACCCGCTGCTGCTGGCACCCATCGTCGCCGCCCGCCTGGACCGGTTCTTTCCAGGCGAAGACCTGCCCGCCCGGGCCGCCGCGCTGACCGCCGGGCCGCCGGTGCTGCTGAACGTTCCCGGCGCCACGCGCACGCCCTATTTCTGCTCGGGCTGCCCGCACAACACCTCGACGCGCGTGCCCGAAGGCTCGCGCGCCGGCAGCGGCATCGGCTGTCATGTGATGGCATCCTGGATGAACCGCAACACCGACGGCTATGCCCAGATGGGCGGCGAAGGCGTGCCCCATGCGGCGGCCTCGGTCTTTACCGGCGGCAAGCACGTGTTCCAGAACCTGGGCGAAGGCACCTGGTATCACTCGGGTTCTCTGGCCATCCGCCAGTCGGTCGCGGCGAACAGCAACATCACCTACAAGATCCTCTATAACGATGCCGTGGCAATGACCGGCGGCCAGCCGGTCGACGGCCCGGTATCGGTATCGGGAATCGCCCAGACCTGCCGCGCCGAGGGCGTGAACCGGATCGCGCTGGTCAGCGACGATATCGGCAAGTTCGACCGCCGCGATTTTCCCGCCGGCACATCCTTTCACGACCGCCACGACCTTGACGCGGTGCAGCGCGAGCTGCGCGAAATTCCAGGCGTCACGGTGCTGATCTACGAACAGACCTGCGCCACCGAAAAGCGGCGCCGCCGCAAGCGCGGCAAGATGGAGGATCCGGCGCGCTTCGTCGTGATCAACGATCTGGTCTGCGAGGGCTGCGGCGATTGTTCGGTCGCCTCGAACTGCCTGAGCGTGGAGCCGCTGAACACTCCGTTCGGGCGCAAGCGTCGGATCAACCAAAGCAGTTGCAACAAGGATTTCTCGTGCCTCGACGGGTTCTGCCCCAGTTTCGTGACCGTGGAAGGCGCGACGCGGCGCAAAAAGGAGATGGCGGGCCTCGATATCGACGCGCTGATCGCCGATCTGCCCGCACCCGATCTGCCGATGCTGGACGATCCTTTCGATCTGCTGGTGACGGGCGTCGGCGGTACCGGTGTCGTCACCGTGGGCCAGCTGGTCACGATGGCCGCGCATCTTGAAGGCAAGGGCGCCAGCGTTCTGGATTTCACCGGCTTCGCCCAGAAGTTCGGCACCGTCCTGAGCTATATCCGCATCGCCACCGCGCCGGATGCGCTCAACCAGGTGCGGATCGACGATGCCGCGGCGGATGCGGTGATCGGCTGCGATATCGTGGTATCCTCGGCGCCCAGGGCGTCGGCGCATTACCGCCCCGGCACGCGGCTGGTGCTGAACCGCGCCGAGATGCCGACGGGCGATGTCGTGCTGAACCGCGATGCGCAACTGAAGGTCGATGAGCGCGAGGCCGCCATCGCGGCGCGCATCGGGGCCGGCAACCTGTCCGCCTTCGACGCCAACGCCGCCGCCGAGGCGCTGCTGGGCGATGCGGTGTTTGCCAACGTGATGCTGCTGGGCTTTGCCTGGCAGAAGGGGCTGGTGCCGGTCGGCGAGGCCGCGCTTGGCCAGGCGATCGAGCTGAACGGCGTGCAGATCGAAAGGAACCGCGCAGCACTTGCTCTGGGCCGGGTGATGGCGGACGCGCCCGAGCGGCTGGCCGGGCTGCTTGGCGAGGAGGCCGGACAGGAGGAAACGCTGGAGGCGCTGATCGCCCGGCGCGCCGCGTTCCTGGAGGATTACCAGGATGCCGCCTATGGCGCGCGCTACAGCGAAACGCTGGACCGGCTGCGCGCCGCCCTGCCCGAACAGGGCGGCGCGGAGGCGATGCGCGCCGCGGCCACCGGATTGTTCAAGCTGATGGCCTACAAGGACGAATTCGAGGTCGCGCGGCTGCTGAGCGATTCGGCCTTCGAGGACCGGCTGAACGCCGAATTCGGAGGCGATTTCAGGATCGTCCACCATCTGGCCCCGCCGCTGCTGCCGGCCCGCAGCGATGCCCGCGGCCGGCCCGTCAAGCGGGCCTTCGGGCCGTGGATGCGCCCGATGCTGCGCACGCTCGCGCGCATGAAGCGGCTGCGCGGGCACGCCCTCAACCCGTTCGGCCACCATGGCGAGGCGCGGATGCACCGCAACCTCCTGGCCTGGTACGAGGCCGGGCTGCCCCGCGCCGCCGCCGCGTTCGCGCAAGGCAAGGGCGATGCGGCGATGGCGTTCCTCGCGGCCCCGCAGGATATTCGCGGCTATGGCCCGGTGCGCGCCGAGGCCGCGCAGGCGGCGCGCAAGCGCGCCGACGCGGCCCTCGCACAGGCCCTGCCCGATACGCCCTGATGCGGGCCGTGCCTTGTCTCAGCAGGCCAGGCCCAGCCGTTCAAGATGGGCCACGCTTTCCTCGACCCGGTCGAATTCGTTGATCTCGACGATCAGGCGCGGGCGCGACCTGCATGCGCTCAGCGCCTCGAACACGCCATGCCAGCCGATATTTCCGCAGCCCAGCGGCCAGTGCCGGTCGGCATGGCCGTCGGCATCCTGCAAATGCACATGGCCCAGCAGCGCGCCGGCATCGCGGATGAACCGGTCGGCGGGCATCGCGCCGCCGGCGCAATGGGCCCAGTGCGCATGGCCGGTATCCACCGACAGGCGCAGGGCCGGGCTGTCGGCGGCCTCGACCACCGCGCGGCGCGCGGCCGGGTCGATATCCTTGATGTTTTCCAGCACCATCTCGACACCGGCATCCTCGGCCCGTGCAATCGCCGGTTCGAGCGTATCCAGGATCGCCGCGATCCGGCGTTCGCGGTCCTTCGGCCCGTTGTCAAGATTGGCGTGATCCCAGCCGTCATAGGGCGAGTGAATCACCATCTGGGTCGCGCCCAGCCCCTCGCAGACCGCCAGCGCCTGATCCAGACGCACCTGCACCACGGCGCGGATCTCGCGGTCTTTCACGTCCAGTTCAAAGCCCGAGAACGGCCCGTGAATGCCCAGCCGCCCATCCCAGCCGTCAAGCCGGGCCTTGGCCATGTCGATGAAGGGTTCGGGGCTGCGCAGGATGTCGGCCATGCAGAATTCCGGCAGTTCAAGATCGCGATCCCGTTCGAACAGCCAGTCGCGGTGGCGGTCCAGATCCAGCACGCTGAGCTGCGCGCCGACGATAGGCAGATCGGTCATGTTTCCTCCTCCGGGGCCTTGGCGTGGGCAAGGCCCATCCTGCGCGTTGCCGGGACGGAAACAAGAGGGAACCGCGCATTCCCGCCCGTCACGGCGATGCGGGTTTGTCCAGGGCGCGCCGCGTGCTAGACTGCCGGCAAACTGCGAGGATGCGATGGTTTTGCGGATTTTCGTTCTTGTTCTCGGCCTGATCGCCGTTCTGTCCGCACCTGCATCCGCCGACAGGGACGGCTACGGCGGCGGGGGCGGCGAAGGCGCCTCTGCCGGGCTGTCCAGTGCCACCACGCGTGCACTTACCCGGACGCTCAGGCGCGATATCGCCAACTGCCTCAAGCTGTCGCCCGTCTATCGCTACGATTGCTATCGCAAG
>JAGRMG010000170.1 GCA_020441385.1 Paracoccaceae bacterium | reverse complement strand
TCATGCCGCGCAGGGTCTTGGCCGCGCGTTCGATGCCCTGCCTGACCGCATCGTCAAAGCTGCTCGTGGAAGTGGCGGAAATTTCGGTGACGCGTGCCACGGTCATGTCTTGTCCTCCATGTTTTCGGGGTTCGAGTTGTCCAACGCGCAGCCGCCGCCCTTTGTTCCCCGCCATGGGATCATTGCCGGTATTCCGCCGGTTCGGGTGGCCGGGACGGGCCGCGTGACGAATTGGTCTTGCACGAATGGGCGGGTGATCTAGCTTCGAGATATGGCAAACAGGAGGATTTCCGGATGAAACCCATCCACCTCACGGCCGGCGCCCTGGCTATGGGCGTTTCCGGGGTCGCCGCATTCGCCGCCGACATGTATGGCGAGGGCTTTGAAATTCACCCCGTCAACGACATCGTATACGAGGCCGTTTCCGACGGCGCGCATGGCGGCGCCGCGTTCTGGTGCGCGGCCGGCGAGTTCGTCGAGATCAAACTCAAGGCATCGCCCGACACCCAGATCTTCGTGGTGCGCGGCGCCGGAGTCAGCGAAACCACCGGCCGCAAGACCGCGGCACAGTTCACCATCGACGCCGAGACGGCAGGCGTGACACCGGTGGAATCCGGCGGCAACCTGAACGAACTGGTGGTCGGCGAATCCATGACCGCGGGCGAAGCCCGCAATTTCTGCTCAAGCGGCTGATCCCGGTGACGCGACGCACCCGAAACCCGGTCCGGGAAACGAAACGGCGCTTGAACCGTCTCGTCGCCGGTGCCGGGCTGTTCGCCGCATTCGCCATGGCCCTGCCCGACCCCGGCGACGCCTTTACCGGGCGGCGGGGCACGCGGGTCAACCCGGTCGATGATGCGGTGTTCGAAGTGATCGCGCGCACCGCCGGCAGCGGTGCGGATTATTGGTGCGGTGCCGGCGAATATGCCAGCCGCGCCCTGCATGCCGCCTGGACGGCGCGCATCTACATCGCCCGCGGGCGCGGCCCCAGCGTCACGACCGGGCGCAAGTCGGCGGTTCAGTTCACGCTCGACCCGGCCGCGGCGGGCATCACCCCGGCACCGCCGTCCCTCAGCCTCAATTCCCTGCGCGTTGGCGACAGCATGTCGGTGCAGGAGGCGAGAAGCCATTGCCCGATGCAGCCGGTGCGGCCATGAGACGGCGGCGCGGCCTTGCCCTGCCCCTGATCCTGCTTGCCATTCCCGGCACGGCCCTCGCCTGGACCGCGGCCAACGGCAGCGCGGTCATTCCGGTCTCCGCAGATCGGTTCGAGGTCATCAACCGCGCCAGTTCGCGCGCCCCGGACTACTGGTGCGGCGCCGGCGATTACGCCATCGCGGGCTTGCGCACCGCCGCCACCCAGCGCGTCTATATCCATACCCCGGTGGGCCCGAGCCAGACCAGCCCCGGCGCCAGGGCGGTGCAGTTCTCGTTGTCCCCGCCGCCGTCCGGCCCGGCACCGCAAACCTATTCGCTGTCGGTCAAGACGGTGGGCGACAGCCTGACGGCGGCCGCCGCGCGGCAGTACTGCTATGACCGGCTCATGGATTTCTGATCCGGTTCGGGAAGGGTTCCGATGACGCTCCGCGCGCTTGGTCTCGCCGCCCTGCTGCTGGCCCCGGTCCCGGCGCCGGCCTGGTGGGCCTGGAACCGGCACGAGGTTCTGCCCCTCGGCGGCGGCATCTACGAGGTGATCGGCGAACCCGGTTCGGGGGCGCAGGATTTCTGGTGCGCCATCGGCGATTACGGTATCGCCCGGCTGGGCCTGCCGGCGGTGCAGCGCATCTATACATGGCGCGGCATCGGGCCCAGCGCGGCGCGGCCCGGGCGCAAGGCGATGCAATTCGCGCTTGCCCCGCCCGAGGGCGCCGATACCTCGACCCCGCTCACCCTGTCGCTGACCCGCGTCGGCGACAACCTGACGGCCGCGGCGGCGCGGCAATATTGCTATGGCAATGCCGATCCGTGGGAACGCTGGTGGAACTGAAGCGGCATCGCTCCGGCCCATCTCAATCGCACGCCGTTCGCTCCGGCCTTGCGGATCGCGCCTCAGCCCTGCGCCGATCCCGGCAGCAGCACCCGCACGATCTTGGCCAGCAGCAACAGCCAGGGCGCGGCGTGCATGGCCAGATCGAACATGTCCAGCGGCCGGGTCAGGGTGCCGGCGGCCAGCATCTTCAGCTTTTCCCAGATATGAGGTTCGGGAAAGAACGGCGCCAGTCCCAGCGTCAGCGCAGCGATGATCGCCAGCGGCCATGAAACCTGATCCAGCAGTGCCGCCATGTCATCTGTCCTTCGTCGGGGAAAAATGGCGCGGTTGACGGGGCTCGAACCCGCGACCCCCGGCGTGACAGGCCGGTACTCTAACCAGCTGAGCTACAACCGCGCGCTGTATCGCGGCGGGCCGACCCGCCGATGCCCTGCCCGGGCCGGGGTTCTGGCAGCGGTGGCGCGGTTGACGGGGCTCGAACCCGCGACCCCCGGCGTGACAGGCCGGTACTCTAACCAACTGAGCTACAACCGCCCACTGCCCGCGCGGGGCCGAAACCCCGGCGCGTTTGGGTGTATTATGGCTCCGCCCCTGCCCCGTCAAGCGGGGTTTGCGCGAATTCGCCGGCGCAGGGGCGATTTCCGCGGCGCCCGGGCATCCTGGGCTATCCGCCCTGCGACCGGAACAGCCTGGTGGAGGAGAACATCGCCTCAAGCTCCTCGATCCGTTCGCGGCTGGCGTCCCAGCGGGCGTTCTGAACCTCGGCGATCAGCGCCTCGGTGATCAGCATCAGCGCGATCGTCGAATCCCAGCTCGATGGCGCCTCGACCAGGCCGTTGAAGGTGAAATCCGCAACCCGCCCGATCGGCGAACCCCATTGATCGGTGAACAGCACGACCGTCGCCCCCCGCTCGCCCGCAAGTTGCGCCAGCTTTTCCAGATGCGCCTCGTAGCGGCGTATGTCGAAGACCACCAGCACCGCCTGCGCATCCATGTCCAGCAGGTATTGCGGCCAGACGTTTGTGGAATTGCCAAGCTGCGTGACCTTGGGCCGGATGATCTGCAGGTGATTGAACAGGTAATCCGCGTTCGAGCGGGTGATGCGCCCGCCCACCACATAGACCGGGCGGTCGGGTTCGGCCAGAAGGCGGGCCACCGTGTCGAACATGGCGGTGTCGATCCGGTCCAGCGTATGACGCATGTTTTCCGT
The DNA here is from genome assembly GCA_020441385.1 of Paracoccaceae bacterium. Classification (GTDB taxonomy): domain Bacteria; phylum Pseudomonadota; class Alphaproteobacteria; order Rhodobacterales; family Rhodobacteraceae; genus JAGRMG01. Next base: position 7,689 of record JAGRMG010000170.1, on the reverse strand, counting down.
CACCGCCCCGGCGAAACGATGAAGCAGGTGGCCGCCCGATGCCTGCGCCGCCCAGGCGTCGTTTTTCAGGATCGGCTTCTTGATCCGGGCGGCGAGTTCATCGCGCAGCGCGTCCTGGAGGGCGGGAAAGCCGTCGAAACCCAGCTTGCGCGCCATGCGAATCACCGTGGGCGTCGACACCCCCGCCGCCGCCGCCAGCCGCGTGATGGATTGCAGCCCGCCCATCGGGTAATCCTGCATCAGAACCGAGGCCAGCTGCCGCTCGGACCGGGTCAGCCGGTCCATGCCGTCCTGGATCATCTGCCTGACGAGTTTTGTCGTCGGGACCACCGGCCACCTCTCGGTCTAGCGTTTGTTACAGAATATTCCGGCCTGTAGCCATGTCTACAGAAATGATGTTGACAGGCGTCGGTATGGCATAACCAATGTCGTGCATGGACAACGGACCCGATTCACCCCTTCTTTCGGCGGCGGAACGGCCAGCGGCGGTTGTGCGAAATGCCGACGGCCGGGGCCGGGCGGTGCTGGTGTGCGAACATGCCAGCCGCACCATCCCGGCGGCGCTGAACGGCCTGGGCCTGTCGGCCGAGGCGGGCTTGTCGCACGCGGCCTGGGACATCGGCGCGCGCGACGTGGCCGAGGGGCTGAGCCGGGCACTCGACGCGCCGCTGGTGGAATCCCGCATCAGCCGCCTGGTATACGACTGCAACCGCCCGCCCGAGGCGCCCGACGCCATGCCGCCGCGCAGCGAGCGTTTCGACATTCCCGGCAACGAAGGGTTGAGCGAGGCGCAGCGCGCCGCCCGCGTGCGCGAGGTGTTCGACCCCTTCAGCGCGCTTCTGGCGCAGGTGATCGCGGACCGCACCGCGCCGCCGGTGCTGATCACGGTGCATTCCTTCACGCCGGTCTATCTGGGGCGCCGCCGCGAGGTGCAGATCGGCATCCTGCACGATACCGATACGCGGCTGGCCGACGCGATGCTGGACGTTGCTGTCCGCCATACCGGCCTGATCGTGCGCCGCAACGAACCCTACGGGCCCGACGACGGCGTGACCTACACGTTGCGTCGCCATGGCATCGCCCACGGGCTGGTCAACGTCATGATCGAGATCCGCAACGATCTGCTGTCCGCCGAGGGGGACCGTGCCGACATGGCCGCGATGCTCTCGGGCTGGCTGACGCAGGCGATCGACGCTCTCGACCAGCCCGGAAAGCGGACGCCATGAAAGATCGTGTGCCATGCCCGGACTGATCGTGGGATATGTCCGCGTCGTCGACGCGCTGAACTACCGGATCGGCCGGATCGTCATGTACGGCATTTTCGTCATGGTCGGCGTGCTGCTGTGGTCCTCTGTCAGCAAGACGTTTTTCCTGCCATCGCTCTGGACGCTGGAAATCGCGCAATTCGCGCTGGTGGCCTATTACCTGATGGGCGGACCCTATTCCATGCAACTGGCGGCGAATGTGCGCATGGACCTGTTCTATGGCAACTGGTCGCCGCGCAAGAAGGCCTGGATGGACGTGTTCACCATCTGGTTCCTGATCTTCTATCTGGTCGTGATGATCCACGGCGCCATCGGATCGACCGCCTATTCGCTGGGTCATTTCGGCGACGACCCCTATGCCTTCTTCCGCGGTCTCGCCGGCGCCTTCGTGACCGGCGGGCCCGAGGGTGCGGCGGGCGAGCTGGGCTATATCGAACGCTCGCCCACCGCCTGGCGGCCCTATCTCTGGCCGGTCAAGGTGATCGCCTGCGTCGGCATCTTCCTGATGCTGTTGCAGGCCGTGTCCGAGTTTTTCAAGGATCTCGCCACGCTGCGCGGCGTCGATCTGCGCAGCGGCGAACCGGCTCATCGCCACCACGAAGAGGCACTTTACGAGGACGCCGATTGATGTCGCATGAATTGATCGCGATCTTCATGTTCTCGGCGATGATGCTGATGCTGCTGACCGGCCAGCGGGTGTTCGGCGCGATCGGGGCGGTGGCCGCGATCTCGGCGCTGGCGCTGTGGGGAACGGGCGGGTCGGACATTCCGTTCTCGGCGGTGATGAAGCTGATGAAGTGGTATCCGCTGCTGACGCTGCCGATGTTCATCTTCATGGGCTATGTGCTGTCGGAGTCCAAAATCGCCGACGATCTCTACAGGATGTTCCATGTCTGGATGGGGCCCGTTTCCGGCGGGCTGGCGATCGGAACCATCGGATTGATGGTGCTGATCTCGGCGATGAACGGGCTTTCGGTGGCGGGCATGGCCATCGGCGCCACCATCGCCCTGCCCGAGCTGTTGCGCCGGGGCTATGACAAGCGGATGATCACCGGCGTCATTCAGGCCGGATCCTCGCTTGGCATCCTGGTGCCGCCCTCGGTGGTTCTGGTGCTTTATGCCATGATCGCGCGCCAGCCGGTCGGGCAGTTGTGGCTGGCCGGGGTCATTCCGGGGCTGATGATGGCGGGGATGTTCGTCTGCTACATCTATATCCGCTGCCGCATCACGCCCGCGCTCGGGCCGGCGCTGGATGCCGAGGAACGCGCCCGGGTCGGCACGCGCGAGAAGCTGGCGCTGCTGACCTCCGGGGTGCTGCCGCTGGTCATCTTCTTTGCCATGATGTTTCCCTTCGTGAAAGGCTGGACCTCGCTTACCGAAAGTTCGGCCATCGGCGCGATGACCGCATTCATGGCGGCGGTCGTGAAACGGCGCATGACCTGGCGCGTGTTCGAGAAATCGGTGCGCTCAACCCTGGCGATATCCTGCATGTTCATGTTCATCATCGTCGCCGCGATGGGGTTCGGGGCGGTGTTCGACGGGCTGGGCGCGGTCAACGCCATCGAGAACCTGTTCACCGAACGGCTGAACCTCAGCCCCTGGACCATACTGATCCTGATGCAGCTGAGTTTCCTGCTGATGGGCACCTTTCTCGACGACACCGCGATGCTGGTGATCGTGGCGCCGCTTTACATCCCGCTGGTCGATACGCTGGGCTTCGACCTCGTGTGGTATGGTGTTCTCTACACGATCACCACGCAGATCGCCTACATGACGCCGCCGTTCGGCTACAACCTGTTCCTGATGCGCGCGATGGCGCCCAGGGAAATCACCATGGGCGACATCTACGGCTCCATCGTGCCCTTCGTGGCGGTGATGGTGCTGGCGCTGGCGCTGAACATGGCGTTTCCCCAGATCGCCCTCTGGCTGCCGCAGACGATCTACGAAGGATGGTAGAGAACCAATAATCAGACCTCCGCCGAACGGAGCGACGCTCGGGCAGGACAGAACCGAAACCCGATCAACAAGGAGACAGACATGACCACCAGACGCAAGTTCCTGAAAACCGCCGGCATCGGCGCCGCCGCGACGCTCGCCGCCCCCGCCGTCCGCGCCCAGGGCGCCAAGATCACCTGGCGGCTGCAAACCTATGCCGGCCCGGCCCTGGCCGAACAGGTCGTCAAGCCGATGGTCGAGAAGTTCAACGCCATCGCCGGCGACCAGATGCAGATCGAGCTATATACCTCCGACCAGCTGGTTCCGACCGGAGAACTGTTCCGCGCCATGCAGAAGGGCACCATCGACGCGGTGCAGTCGGACGACGATTCGATGGCCTCGCCCACCAACGTCACGGTGTTCGGCGGCTATTTCCCCTTCGCCCTGCGCTACAGCCTGGACGTGCCCGTCCTGTTCAACCAGTACGGGCTGGACGACATCTGGAAGGAGGAATACGCCAAGGTCGGCGTTCAGCACATTTCGGCCGGTTCCTGGGATCCCTGCCATTTCGCCACCAAGCAACCGATCAACAGCCTGGCCGACCTGAACGGCAAGCGGGTCTTCACCTTCCCCACGGCGGGCCGTTTCCTTTCGCAGTTCGGCGTCGTGCCCGTCACCCTGCCCTGGGAGGATATCGAGGTCGCGGTGCAGACCGGCGAACTGGACGGCGTCGCCTGGTCGGGCATCACCGAGGATTACACGGTGGGCTGGGCCGACGTGACCGACTACTTCCTGACCAACAACATCTCGGGCGCCTGGATCGGGCATTTCTTCGCCAACCAGGACCGCTGGAACGAATTGCCCGCCAACCTCAAGGAACTGTTGAAGGTATGCGCCGATTCGAGCCATTACCACCGTCAGTGGTGGTACTGGGGCGGCGAGGCGGCGCTGCGGGTAAACGGCACCAAGATGAAGCTGACCTCGATCCCCGATGCGGAGTGGGATCAGGTGGAAGAGGCCGCCAAGACGTTCTGGGACGAGATCGCCCAGCAGAACGATACCGCAGCGAGGGTGGTCGAGAAGATCAAGGAATACAACGTGGTCATGCGCAAGGCCGGACGGCCCTACCGCTATAGCTGATGCCCACCCGACGGCCCCGGCGCCGCCGCCGGGGTCGTCGCTGAAGCCGCTCGGCCCCGGGCCGCGATCCGGGGCCGAACCACGCCCGAACCAATGCGCAACGCAAGCAACGCGAACACAGGAACATGCCCATGCCCGCCCCCTGGAGTTTTGAATATCTGAAGACCCGAGTCGAGGACGGAACCATCGACACCGTTCTCGTCTGCATGGTGGACATGCAGGGGCGGCTGATGGGCAAGCGCTATCACGCGCAGAACTTTCTCGACAGCGGCTGGAAGGAAACCCACTGCTGCAACTATCTGCTGGCCACCGATCTGGCGATGTCCACGCCCGACGGCTACGCCGCGACCGGCTGGCGAGAGGGATATGGCGACTATACCCTGCGCCCCGACCTGACGACCATCCGGCCGGTGCCCTGGCTTGCGGGCACCGCAATGGTGATCTGCGATGTGCTGGATCATCACACCCACGCCCCGGTGCCGCATTCGCCGCGCCAGGTTCTCAAGGTTCAGATCGAACGGCTTGCCGATATGGGCCTGAGCGCGATGATGGCGACCGAACTGGAATTCTTCCTGTTCGAGAAGAGCCTCGACGAGATCCGCCGCGGCGGCTTTCGCGACCTGACCCCGCTGGCCGGTCACAACCAGGATTACTGCATCTTCCAGACCACCAAGGAAGAACATGTGATGCGCCCCGTGCGCAATCACCTGTTCGACGCGGGCATTCCGGTGGAGAATACCAAGGGCGAGGCCGAAACCGGCCAGGAAGAACTGAACATCCGCTATGCCGAGGCGCTGGCCTGCGCCGATCATCACACCATCGCCAAGCACGCGATCAAGGAGATCTCGTGGCAGCATGGCCATTCCGCCAGCTTCCTGCCGAAGTGGCGCGCCGACAAGGTCGGCAGTTCCAGCCACGTCCACATGTCGCTGTGGCGCGGCGACGAACCGGCGTTTTACGACGAGAACGGCGAATACGGCATGTCCGGCCTGATGCGGCATTTCTGCGCCGGCATCATCGAATATGCGCCCGATTACATGTTCTTCCTCGCACCCTACGTCAACAGCTACAAACGCTTCATGCGCGGCACCTTCGCACCGACCAAGACCGTCTGGTCGGTGGACAACCGCACCGCCGGCTTTCGGCTGTGCGGCGAGGGCACCAGATCGGTGCGCATGGAATGCCGGATCGGCGGGTCGGATCTGAACCCCTATCTGGCGCAGGCGGCGCTGCTGGCCGCGGGCATCAAGGGGATCGAGGACAGCATGGACCTGGCACCGCCCACCAGCGGCGACATCTACGAGGCCGAACGGGCCGGCGAGATCCCGCGCACGCTGTGGGCGGCGGTGGAGACGCTGAAGGATTCCGCGATGCTGCGCGCGGCGATGGGCGACAAGGTGGTGGATCACTATGTGCGCAACGGCGAGGTCGAACTGGAAGAGTTCGAGCGCGTCGTGACCGACTGGGAGATCGCGCGCGGCTTCGAGCGGGCGTGACCCGGGCGGCCGAGCACGAGTATTTTCAACGAAAGCAGGCCGGCGCCGCGAACCGGGCGGGGCGGCCAGGCCTCGGAGGGTGACATGACACGGACGATAAGATGCATCTCGCCGATCGACGGATCGGTCTATCTCGAACGCCAGGCCCTGAGCCGGGACGCGGCGGCACAGGCGGCGGCGAAGGCCCGCGCCGCCCAGCCCGCCTGGGCCGCGCGCCCGCTGGCCGAACGCATCGCGCTGGTGCAGGCTGCGGTGGCCGAGATCGGCCGCACCACCGACCGCATGGCCGTCGAACTGGCGCATCAGATGGGCCGCCCTGTGCGCTATGGCGGCGAATTCGGCGGCTTCGAGGAACGCGCCAGCCACATGGCCGGCATCGCGGCCGAGGCGCTGGCGCCCATTGTGATCGAGGACAGCGACCGCTTTCGCCGCCTGATCGCCCGCGAACCGCTGGGCGTGGTGCTGGTGATCGCGCCCTGGAACTATCCCTACATGACCGCGATCAACACCATCGCCCCCGCCCTGATCGCCGGCAACACGGTGATGCTGAAACACGCCACCCAGACCTTGCAGGTGGGCGAGAGGCTGGGCGAGGCGTTCCTCGCCGCGGGCATCCCCGAGGAGGTCTTCCGCAACGTCGTGCTGGATCACGAGGCGACCGAGGCGCTGATTTCCGGCCGGCATGTCGATTTCGTCAATTTCACCGGCTCGGTCGCGGGCGGAAAGGCCATGGAACGCGCCGCCGCCGGCACCTTCATCCCGGTCAGCACCGAACTGGGCGGCAAGGATCCGGGCTATGTGCGTGCCGACGCCGATCTGGACGCCGCCGTCGCCGGGCTGATCGACGGGGCGATGTTCAATTCCGGCCAGTGCTGCTGCGGGATCGAGCGGATCTATGTCGCCGAAAGCCTGTTCGACGCCTTCGTCGGCAAGGCGGTGGACCTGGTCCGGGGCTACCGGCTGGGCAACCCGCTGGATCCCGACACCACCATCGGCCCGATGGCCAGCCCGCGCTTTGCCGCGCTGGCGCGCGCCCATGTCGCAGACGCGCTGGCCCGCGGCGCCACCGCCCATATCGAACCCGCGCCGCAGGATGACGGCGGCGCCTATCTGACGCCCCAGATCCTCACCGGCGTGAACCACGACATGCAGGTCATGCGCGACGAGACCTTCGGCCCGGTGGTGGGCATCATGCCCGTCACCGGCGACGAGGAGGCGATCGCGCTGATGAACGACAGCCAATTCGGCCTGACCGCCTCGATCTGGACGGGCGACGCGGCGGCGGCCGAGGCGATCGGGGCGCGGTTGCAGACCGGCACGGTATTCATGAACCGCTGCGATTACCTCGATCCGGGGCTGTGCTGGACCGGCTGCAAGGACACCGGCCGCGGCGCCGGCCTTTCGGTTCTGGGCTTTCACGCCCTGACCCGCCCGAAATCCTATCACCTCAAGAAGGTTTGAACCGATGAACCTGACTGCCAACTGGTCCTACCCCACCGCCATCCGCCTTGGCGCCGGACGCATTGCCGAGATCGCCGACGCCTGCACCGCCGCCGGCATCGCCCGCCCGCTGCTGGTCACGGATCACGGGCTTGCGAACATGGAGATCACCGCGCGCACGCTCGATCTGCTCGACGCCGCCGGCCTGGGCCGCGCCGTCTTTGCCGATGTCGATCCCAACCCGAACGAACGCAACGTGGCCGAAGGGCTGCGCGTCTGGCGCGATGGCGGCTATGACGGGGTCATCGCCTTCGGCGGCGGATCGGGGCTGGATCTGGGCAAGACCCTGGCCTTCATGTCCGGCCAGACCCGGCCGCTCTGGGATTTCGAGGATATCGGCGACTGGTGGACGC
>JAGRMG010000169.1 GCA_020441385.1 Paracoccaceae bacterium | reverse complement strand
GCCGGGCCTGCCCAAGACGCGCTCGGGCAAGATCATGCGCCGCATCCTGCGCAAGATCGCCGAGAACGATTTCGGCAGCCTCGGGGATACCTCGACGCTGGCCGATCCGTCGGTGGTGGACGACCTCGTCGAGAACCGCAAGGGGAAGTAGGCAGGGCTTGGCCCGCGCCTGCCCTGTCGTGACAGGCGGCACGCCGGGCGTGCCGAGTGGAACGAATCCAATCGTGCGAGGCCAAGCGAACCGGAGGTGGCGAACCATCAGGGCATGTCGCGTTCAACCGAATTCACCCGCCAAGCCGAACGCGTCGTTCCTTGAAGACGCGGCCTCCACCCGGCGGGTGAATGTCCGAATCCGAATGACCGCGACCCGCGCTAGTCCACGCCGGGTGTCTCGATCTTCAGCTGGGTTCCGCAATGCTTGCAGTGAACCGCATCAATGTCGTGCCGCAACAGCCCGCATTCCGGGCATTTATAGCGAACCTTCTGCGGCTGGAACAGGGCCCGGGCCAGTTGCACGAACAGCGCGAAACCGATCACCATGATGAAGACCGAGAACGTCTTCTGCACCGGTGTCACCGGGGTAATGTCGCCATAGCCCGTGGTCGTCAGCGTCGCCACCGTGAAATACAGCGCATCGACATAGGCCGCGACGCTCCCGTCCACGTTGAAGAACAGCGCATAGACCGCCGAGGCCGTCAGGAACACGAACACGAACAGGTTGGTGGCCGCGATCAGCGCATCCTCGTTTCGGCGGAAGAACCGGCTTTGGCGGCGCAGGTCGCGCAGCAGATGATAGGAATGGATCAGCCGCAGCCCGCGCAGGATGCGCAGGAAGGCGAAATGATGCGACAGGAACGGATCGAGGATCAGCACCACGATCACCACCCCATCGGCCAGCGTGTAGATCTGGCGCAGCGTGTGCCAGCGATCCGTCGCGATCCACAACCGGGCCGAGAAATCCGCCAGGATCACCAGAGCGATGGCGAAATTGAGCGTATGCAGCAGCGGGCCGCCCGGCAGCGGCGTGGTCAGGATGAAGAAGATGATGGTCACAATATCGAACAGGATCAGCGCGTAGCGGAAGCGCACCGCGTTCCTGCCGCGCCCCTGATAAAGCTGCCTGACCCGTCGCTTCGCCCCCGCCGTCATGTTCCGCTTTCGGTTGCTCAACACGCCGGGTGCAGTAAGCCCGAAACCCCGTCAGGCATCAAGCAGACCCGCGCCCGGACGAAGGAACGAAAAGGGCCGCGCCCGGCGGCGCGGCCCCTGTCGATGCGTGCGCTGTCCGCTCAGGCGGCGCGCGACATCAGCACGTCGTCCACCTGCTTGGCGGCCGACAATTCGTCGCCACCGCTGACCGCGGCCACTTCGCGGGTCAGCCGTTCCAGCGCCGCCTCGTACAGCTGACGCTCGGAATAGCTCTGTTCGCGCTGGTCGTCGGTGCGGTGCAGGTCGCGCACCACCTCGGCGATGGAGATCAGATCGCCGGAATTGATTTTCTGTTCGTATTCCTGCGCCCGGCGCGACCACATCGCGCGCTTGACCTTGGCCTTGCCCTTCAGCGTGCTCATGGCCTTCAGGATCACATCGGGCGAACTCAGCGAACGCATGCCGATCTCGGTCGCCTTGTTGGTGGGCACCCGCAGCATCATCTTGTCCTTCTCGAACGAAATCACGAACAGTTCGAGTTGAAACCCCGCCACTTCCTGCTTTTCGATCGAGATGATCTGACCGACGCCATGCGCCGGGTAGACCACATAATCATTGGGGCGGAATTCGTGCTTTTTCGACTTTGTCATTCAGGACATTCCTTGCTTTCGGCCGGCGTCAGACGTCAGAAATACAGCCCGGGACATGGTTCATCCCTGACAGGCTGTTTTCTCGCGTTGCTTTTCCGCCGCCCCCGCATGAAGGTGCAAGTCAGGCGGATTCCGGCATCTGTCGTCATTCTGCGCGTATCATAACACAACTCGCGCCCGGATTGAAGCAGCCGTTACATGAACGGCTGAAAATTGCCCGGTCCCCGGCGCCGGCAGACCGTCAAGGTCCGTCCGGCGGGCGGGGTGCGGGCTGACCCGGTCGAAACGCTCAGTCGCCCTCGCCCGGCTCTTCCGAGAAGTACTTTTCCAGTTTACCGGGTTCGCCATCCATCTCGGCGGCGTCGGGCAGCGGGTCTTTCTTGGAAATGATGACGGGCCATTTCTCGGCATACTTGCGGTTGAACTCGACCCATTTGTCGGTATCCGGTTCGGTATCGGGCCGGATCGCGTCCGCCGGGCACTCCGGTTCGCACACACCGCAGTCGATGCATTCATCAGGGTGAATCACCAGCATGTTCTCGCCTTCGTAGAAGCAGTCCACGGGACAGACTTCGACGCAGTCGGTGTATTTGCACATGATGCAGTTGTCGTTGACGATATAGGTCATGGGCGGCTTTCCGTTTCACCTCTTGCCGACTAGCTAGAACACGATGGCGCGTTCTTCAAGGTGCGATTGCGTCGCGCCCATATCGCGGGATGCGACCGGTCGCTGCACGGCGCGGTCTGTCGCAAAGCGCGTTCGCCGGGCGGCGCTGCATTTCGTCGCAGGGCCGATCCGCCGTGCGGCGCGGATCAGGAACAGTCCCTGCGAAACCGCTCCATCTGCCGCCGGTCGCGCCCGGTGGGCCGGCCGCCGCCATCAAGGCCCGGGGCCGGGGCGGCGCGCCCGGGGTCCGGCTCCGGTGTCAGATCGGCGTAAAGCGCCTGCGCCTCGGGCGCCGGGCCGCGCCGCGCGCCCAGTTCCAGGATCCGGACAACGCGCACCCGGCGCGCCTGCGCGAAGGTCAGAACATCGCCCGCCGCCACCGGCTGGGCCGGTTTCAGCGCCCGCGTGCCGTTCACGCGCACATGCCCCGCCGCCACCTGTTTCGCGGCCAGGCTGCGGGTCTTGAAGAACCGCGCATGCCACAGCCACTTGTCGATGCGCAGCTTGGGCAGGGCATCCGGCATCGCGCGTTTACTTGCCGTCCTTCAACCCCATCAGCGCGGCGGCGAAGGGGTTGTCGGGGTCGATCTTCTTTTCCGGCCTGGGCGGGCGCGCGGAGTAGGATTTCGCGCCCTTGTCCTGCGGCCGTCCGCCGGGCTTGCGGCCCGACGGCTGGCCCGCATCCTTGCCGCCCTGCCGTTTGCCCCTGCCCTGCGGCCTGCCCCTGCCCGTGTCCTCGCCACGAGCCGGACGGCCCCGACCGCCCGCACCCCGCGCATGGCGTGCCCAGGTGAAGGTATAGAAAACCTCGGTTTCCGGCGCGGTGTCGGCGGCGGTTTGCGGCCCCGGTTCGGCCGGCACGGCCGACGCGTCCGGCGCGGTGCCGACCGGCACTTCGCCGGCTTCCACATCCGGCCCGGTGCCGGCAGCGGCGTCCTGCCCGGCCTCGGCCGCCCTGGCCGCGTCTTCGACGGGGCCCGACGCGAGCGGAGCGGCGCCTTCGTCGGCGATCGCGCCGGCCTGCGGCACGACGTCGTCGGCGGGCGGCGTCTGCGGCGCTTGGGCAGGCACCACCGGGGGCGCGTCGCCGCCGCCGGTATCCATCACCGGCGTATCCCCGCCGCCGGTTTCGCCGCCATCGGCGGGCGCCACGGGTTCGGGGCGTAGCCTGGCCCGTTCACCGCGCTCGGCGCGATAGCCCAGCCCCTGCATCAGATCGGCGAACTGTTCGAGCGTCATGCCGGTGATCGACAGCATGTCGGGACTTGCCTCGAATCCGGCGCGGCTGTCCTGGGCGCGCAGCATGTCGGCCAGACGTTCCAGCATGTCGATGCGGATCGCACGCGCTCCGGCATTGCGATAGCCGCACATGGTATCGTAGCCCTCGGGCGCGTCCGCGGCGACGGGCACCGTCACCAGCCCGGGCGGGGGCGCCTCGGGGAACTCGTCCAGCCCGCGCGCCAGGGACCACAGCACCAGCCGCAGCCGCGTCGGCGCCGGTTTCAGCAGCAGCGGCAGGAAAACCGTGAACTGCCCGAACCGCAGCCCGTGCTTGCGCAGGCTGCCGCGCGCCTCCTGGTCCAGTTCCTTGACCTCGCCGGCCACATCGGCGCGCCGCAGGATGCCCAGCGCCTCGACCATGCGGAACGCAAAGCCGCGCGCCAGCCCCCCCAGCGTCTCGTCGCGCTGCATGGCCAGCAGCGGCTCGAACAGGGTGGCGATCTTGCGGTCGGTGAAATGCTGCAAGCGCCGGCGCACCTTTTCGGCCACATCCGCGCCCGCGGCCTCGTCGACGAAAACGTCGATCTGCGGTTTCAGCGGTTCGGGGCCGGCGACCAGCTTGCCCACGGCCGCATCGCCCCACATCAGCCCCCCCTGTTCGGTAAAGTCGATCTCGGTATCGGGGGCGTTGTAGAAGCGGTCGGCGCGCAGGTGGAAATGCGGCGCCAGCGCCTGCAACGATGCCGATTTCAGCGTTCGCGCCTCGGCGCCCTGGGCCTTCTTGTCCGGGCTGAACCTGAACCCTTCCAACCGTCCGACGAATTCGCCCTCGACGCTCACTTCACCCTTGTCGTTCACTTCGGCCAAGAGGGCCTCCTTCTGTTTGAGCCGGCGCAGCAAGACCGATGTGCGCCGATCCACAAAGCGTTGCGTCAGGCGTTCGTGCAACGCGTCCGACACCCTGTCTTCTACAGCGCGGGTTTCGCCGCGCCAATGGCTTTCGTCCCCGACCCAGCCCTTGCGCTGCGCGACATAGGTCCATGTGCGGATATATGCCAATCGCCGGCTCAGCGCGTCGATATCGCCGTCGGTCCGGTCGATGCGCCGAATCTGGCGCGCCAGCCAGTCGTCGGGCACCTCGCCCCGCTCGTGCAGGTACGAAAAGATAACCTCGAGCAGGCCGGCATGTTCCGCGTGGCTGATGCCGCGGAAATCGGGGATGCGGCAGACATCCCACAGCAGACGGACCGAGACCGGATCGCCGGCCCGCGCCGCCACCCCGGATACGCCCGCGAGCGACTTCAGCGCCGCCAGGTCGTCAGCCTCGCGGGCGCGGGCCAGGTGTTCGCCGTCCCCGGGCGCGGCCTCGAGCGAGGCGATCAGCCGGGCGGGCGTGCCGAAATCCGGCACCGGGTTGCGCCAGTTCAGCTTGCGCAGCGGGGCAAAGCGGTGATCCATGATCGCCTGGGCCACGCCTTCGTCGAGGGGGCGCGCCTCGCCGGTGACGCCGAAGGTGCCGCTGGACATGCCCCGCCCGGCACGTCCGGCGATCTGGGCCAGTTCGTTGGGCTGAAGCGGGCGCATCCGGCGGCCATCGAACTTGCTCAGCGCCGAGAACGCCACATGGTCGATATCCAGGTTCAGCCCCATGCCGATGGCGTCGGTGGCGACCAGATAATCCACCTCGCCGTTCTGGTAGAGATCGACCTGCGCGTTGCGGGTCTGGGGGCTGAGCGCGCCCATGACCACCGCCGCGCCGCCCTTCTGGCGGCGGATCAGTTCGGCGATGGCATATACATTCTCAACCGAAAAGCCGACTATAGCGCTTCGGGGCGGCATTCGGGTTATCTTTTTCGAACCTGTATAGACAAGTTGGGACATCCGCTCGCGGCGCATGAACCGGGCCTCGGGCACCAGCGCCGAAATCGGCCCTCGCATGGTGTCGGCGCCCATGAACAACGTCTCGTGCAACCCGCGCGCGCGCAGCAGACGGTCGGTGAAGACATGGCCGCGTTCGGGATCGGCGCAAAGCTGGATCTCGTCCACCGCGACGAAATCGGCGCCCATGTTCCCGGGCATCGCCTCGACCGTGCAGACCCAGTATTGCGTGCGCGGCGGCACGATGCGTTCCTCGCCCGTGACCAGCGCCACCACCGAGGGGCCGCGCAAGCCCACGATCCGGTCATAGACCTCGCGCGCCAGCAGGCGCAGCGGCAGGCCGATCACGCCGGTGCGGTGCCCCAGCATCCGTTCGATGGCGTAATGCGTCTTGCCCGTGTTGGTCGGGCCGAGAACGGCCACGATCCTGCCTGAACCGCTCACCCTTGCCCCCTGCGCGCCCTGCCGGCGCGTCTACAGTGATTTGCCTCGCATGCGCGGCTCCAGCCGCTCGAGCGCCCGGGCCGCATCCTCGTTATGGGGATGAATGGCCAGGACACGGGCATAGGCCGCCTCGGCGCGGTCGATATCGTCCAGCGATTCCAGGATCGAACCCAGCCCGAAAATGGCCTCGTAATTGTTCGGGTTGAGCGTGAGCGCCCGCCCCAGATCGGCCAGCGCCGGGCCGACCAGCCCGGCCTCGTAATAGGCCGAGGCGCGCAGGTACCAGCCTTCGGCGAAATCCGGCGCATGATCGGTCAGCGCCGTCAGATGTTCGATGGCGGCCTGCGTCTCACCGTTTTCAAGCGCCTCGCGGCCACGTTTCAGCAGCAGATCCATCGACGCCGAGCCGGACCTGCTCCAGAGCGCCTGCAACTGGCGTTCGAGATGGCGCGCCTCGGCCGGATCGCCGGCCCCGGCCAGCGCCCCCAGCAGGGCGGCCTCGTCGGTCAGATCGGCCGCTGCGGCTTCGCCGGCCCCGGTTCCGGGCATCGGCACCGCGCCGCCCTGCCCCCATGCCGCCACGGAACATCCCGCCCACAGGGCGATTGCCGCGACGACAGGTTTGAGATTGAGGTAGGCAAGGCTCATAACATCCTTCAATGTAACGCGGCGCGCGGCGATTACCAGAGATGCCGGCAACCGGCCCGCGCCGCCGACCAACCAGAGGATGGACATGAGCGATTTTCTCGAAAAGGCTGCGGCCGAACTGAACGCCAAACTCAAGGGCGGCTATGACGGCTCCGCCAAGTTCCTCATCGCCGACGAGGGCGCGATCATGCTGGACTCCAACGGAGCGCGCGTCGCCGACGAAGAGGCCGACGTGACCCTGAGCGCCGATGCCGAGACCTTTCAGGCGATCTTTGACGGAGAGATGAATCCGACCGGCGCCTTCATGTCGGGCAAACTGACCGTCGATGGCGACATGGGCCAGGCGATGAAGCTGGCCTCGGTCCTGGCCTGATGACGCAGGCGCCGGCCCCCCTGTTTCAGGACGTGGCCGGCGGACCGCCGGGCGGCGCGGCCTGCTGGGCCGACACCGCCGACGGGGTGCGAATCCGCATCGGCATCTGGCCCGCGCAGGCAACGGAGCGGGGCACGGTGCTGCTGTTTCCCGGCCGCACCGAGTATATCGAGAAATACGGCGCGCTGGCCGGCGAACTGGCCCGGCGGGGTTTCGGAACACTGGCGGTCGATTGGCGCGGTCAGGGTCTCGCGCAGCGTCTGCTGGACGACCGGCGGATCGGCCATGTGAGACGCTTCCGAGACTATCAGCACGACGTCGCCGCGGTGCTGGGTGTGGCGCGCGCCCAGGGACTGGCGCAGCCGTTTCACCTGCTGGCGCATTCGATGGGTGGCTGTATCGGGCTGCGCGCCGCGCTGGACGGCCTGCCGGTGCAGAGCTGCGCGTTCACCGGGCCGATGTGGGGCATCGCGCTGTCCCCGGCGATGCGGGCGCTGGCCCGGGTCATGGCCGCCGCCGCGCCGCCGCTGGGGCTGGGCGGCAGGCTGACGCCCAATTCGGCGCCGGAAAACTATGTGCAGGTGCAGGGTTTTAACGACAATCTGCTGACCACCGACCCGGACATGTACGCCATGATGCAGGATCAGCTGGCGGCACATCCCGAACTGGGCCTTGGCGGACCCAGCCTGCTGTGGCTGCGCGAGGCGCTGGGCGAATGCCGCGCCCTGGCCCGGCGGCCCTCGCCCGCCCTGCCCTGCATCACCTTTCTGGGCGGCAATGAACGGATCGTGGACAGCAACGCGGTGCGCACCCGCATGGCGGCCTGGCCGGGCGGAACGCTTGACGAAATCGCCGGCGCCGAACACGAGGTGCTGATGGAAACCCCGGCCATCCGGGCACATGTGCTCGACCGGCTCGAGGCGCATTTCACGCCCCGCGATGCCGGTGTTCCGGGCGGCCGCCCGGACATGGCGCACTGAATTCGCCCGCCGCGCCGAGGCGTTCAGTTGCGCTCGCGCGAGCGCCAGCCGCCGCGCCGGCGCGGCGCCGCCATGCCGGTCAGCCCGTCGCGCATGACCTGCGACATCGGATGACCGGGCGCATCGGCGCCATAAAGGGCCAGCAACTCGCGCAGGGCCGCGCCGGGGGCGGTCGTGCCGGGCAGGCTCAGCGCCCAGTCCAGAAAGATGCTGCGGCATTGGGCGGCCGTGATGCCCTCGATCCGGTAGGCTTCGCGGATCAGCCCCTTGGGGTCGAGCCGTGGATCACCCTTCATCCATCGCCCCCTCTTGCGCGAGTGCCGCGTCGATGATCGCCGCCGTTTCGCCATAGCCTGCCTCGAGCGCGCCGCGCAACGCCGCGATGTCGTCATATCCGGTGGTGCGGCACAGAAACGCGGCCCCGCCCTCGCCGATGGCGGCGCCGTCGTCTATCCCGCCGACCGAGATCAGCCGCGTGGCGGTATGCACCGACCAGTAGAGCGCATGGGCCGCGCGCAGCGTTTCGCCCTCGGCCTCGCTCAGCCAGCCGCCCGCGACCGCGCAGCCCAGCCCGCTGGCGACATCGCGCCGGGGGCTGGAGGCAAGAAGCGCGCCGGCCTGCGCCACGAGTTCGACATCCTGCAACCGGCCCGGCCCGGTCTTGACGTCCCAGACGCTCGACGGGGCCTTGGCCGCGGCGATCCGCCCGCGCATCTGCGCGACCTCGCCCAGCACGCCGGCGCGATCGCGCGGCAAGGCCAGCAGCGAACGGCGCAGCGTCTCGATATCGTCGCACAGGGACGCATCGCCCGCGATCGTGCGCGCGCGCGTCAATGCCAGATGTTCCCAGACCCAGGCCTCGTTTCGCTGGTAGTTGGCAAAGCTGGCCAGGCTGGTCGCCACCGGGCCCTGCGTGCCCGACGGGCGCAGCCGCATGTCCACCTCGTAAAGGCGCCCCTGCGACATCGGCGCGGTCAGCGCGGTGATCAGCGCCTGGGTCAGCCGCGCGTAGTACTGGCGCGCCGGCAGCGGCTTCCTGCCCTCCGAGGCCTCGGAATCGCCGGGGTCGTAGATCACGATGATATCGAGATCGGAAGTGGCGGTCAGTTGCGCGGCCCCGAGCGAGCCCATGCCCAGCACCGCCGCTCCGCGCCCCGGCGGCGGCCCATGGCGGCGGGCGAACTGGGCCGCCACCGCCGGCGCCAGGGCCGAAATCACCGCATCGGCCAGATCGGCATATTGCGATGCCGCCATCACCGCGTCGATCAGCCCGCGCAGATGGTGAACGCCGATCCGGAACAGCCATTCCTTGGCCCAGCGCCGGGACGCATCGAGCTGCGTTTCATAGTCGGGCTCGGCCGCAAGCAGCGTCTCGATCTCGGCCAGCAGGGCCGCGCGGCCGGGCCAGCCGGAAAAGAAATCGCCCCCGATCACCGCGTCGAACACGCCCGAATTGCGCGACAGGTACCCGGCCAGTTCGGCGCTGGTGCCGACGATGTCGACCAGCAGGTCGATCAGGTGGGGATTGGCCTCGAACAGCGAAAACAGCTGCACGCCAGCCGGCAGACCGGCCAGGAAACCGTCGAGCGCCAGCAGCGCCTCTTCCGGTTTGGCGGTGCGCGCCAGGCGGTTCAGAAGCTCGGGCTTGATGCGCGTCTCGAAGATGTGCACCGCCCGGGGCGAGCGCAGCGCCGGATAGCCCTGCCAGCGCGCCAGCACCGAGGCATCCAGATCCGCATCGGGCGCCGAAGCGGTTGGCAGGGGCGCGGCATCCGGGGCAAAGAACCCTTCGGTCAAGGCGTGCACCTCGGCCAGGCGGCGGCCGAGATCGGCCAGCAGATCGGCGCTGTCCATGCCCATCAGGCAGGCCACCCGGCCGATCCCGTCGGCCGAGGCGGGCACCCTGTGGGTCTGGGCATCGTTGACCATCTGGATGCGGTGTTCGACCTCGCGGTGGGCGCGGTAGTGATCGCTCAGCCGCTCGGCCACATCCAGCGGCACCCAGTCCTTTCGTGCCAGCGCCGCCAGGCCCTCGACGGTGCCGCGCCGGCGCAGATCGGGGTCGCGCCCGCCGGCGATCAGCTGTCGTGTCTGGGTGAAGAACTCGATCTCGCGGATGCCGCCGCGGCCCAGCTTGAGGTCGTGCCCCGGCACCGCACCCGGCCCGCCGGTGCCCTTGGTCTGCCGGATCCGCAGGCGCATGTCATGGGCATCCTGGATCGCGGCGAAATCCAGGTGCCGGCGCCAGATGAAGGGGCGCAATGTCGCGATGAACCGCGCGCCCGCCTCCAGATCGCCGGCGCAGGGCCGCGCCTTGATATAGGCCGCCCGTTCCCAGGTTCGCCCAAGGCTTTCGTAATAGGTTTCGGCCGCCGCCATCGACATGCAGACCGGCGTGACCGAAGGGTCGGGGCGCAGCCGCAGATCGGTGCGAAACACATAGCCCGCCGACGTCATCTCGCTCAGCGTGGCGCTGAAGTTGCGGGTGGCCCGCACCAGCGAACTGCGCGCCTCGTGAAAATCGTCCGGCCCGTAACGGGTCTCGTCGAACAGGCAGATCAGGTCGATATCCGACGAATAGTTCAACTCGTGCGCGCCCATCTTGCCCATCGCCAGCACCGTCAGCCCGGCGGCGGTGGCAAGGTCGTCCTCGCCCATGCCCGGCAGCTTGCCGCGCCGGATCAGCGCCGCGATCTCGGCCCCAAGCGCCAGATCGCAGGCCAGCCCGGCGAAATCGGTCAGAACGCCGGTCACTTTCTCCAGCGGCCAGGCCCCGGCCAGATCCGCCAGCGCCACCAGCAGCGCCAGCCGCCGCTTGGCCCGCCGCAGCCCCGCCTTCAGCCGGTCGGGCGGCAGCGCGGCGCAATCGGCCATCAACGCGCCAAGGCCCGCCTCGGCGTCGGCCAGGGCCCCGGGCAGCCAGTCCGCCTCGGCCTCGATCAGCCCGCTCAGATAGGGGCTCGACCCGCCAGCGCCCGCGATCAGCGCGGCCAGATCGCCGCCGAGGGCGGGCACCGCCGCCACCGCCCTGGCGCCGAGGTCGGGGTCATGGGGGCGGGGAAGGCGGGTGATGTGACGGGACAGATCCATGCGGCGCAGGATGGGGCGGCAGGGGGGCGGGGTCAATCGGGCGAACGCACAAGAAGGCGTGTCGCAGGGATTGCCTTTCCCCCGCCTCGCGGCGCAGTGTCGGCCACAACAGCGATGACAGGAGCACAACCGGCATGAGCAAGAGCAAGAGCCTCAAACGCGTCCGTACCGCCCTCGAGAACGCGGGGCTTTCGCCGGACATCCGCGAAACCAGGCTGGCGCGAACCGCCGCCGATGCCGCACAGGCGGTCGGCTGCGAACTGGACCAGATCGTCAAGTCGATTGTCTTTCGCGGCACCGAAAGCGGCGCGGCGATCCTGTTCCTGACCGCGGGGGGCAACCGCGTGGACGCCGCCAAGGCCGCGGCGGTGGCCGGTGAACCGCTGGGCAAGGCCGATGCCGCGCTGGTGCGCGCGCAGACCGGTTTCGCCATCGGCGGGGTCGCCCCGGTCGGCCATCTGAACCCGATCCGCGCCTTTGCCGACCCGCGCCTGTCGGCGTTTGGCGAAGTCTGGGCGGCGGCCGGCACCCCCCATCACGTCTTTGCCATCGCGCCGGACCGTCTGGTGGCGCTGGCCTCGGCGGAACCGGCGGATTTCACGGCCTGACGCGCCCGGTCGGGGCGTGGGGCCGGTCTGCCGGAGCCCGCATGGCAGACATCCCCTGCGCAGGCGTGCGCGAACCTCTGTGCCGCCCGGTTCTCGATGTATCGAATTACGGTTCCATGAGACTCGGCGTTTCGCGTTCAATCGAATGCACCCGAATCCGAACAACCGCGGCACGCGCTAGCATGGCCATGCCGGCGGACCGCCGGCAAAGGCGGGATGGCGCAGCTCGCTTCCCGCCGCGATGCCGTAGCGGGCCGCCAGGCCGGCGTTGATTTCCAGAACCGCGAACACATCATCGCCACCCTCGATGGCGGTGAGGTCGCCGGGCCGGGCATCGCTGTGGACATGCACCACCCGCCCGGTGGCGTCGGCAAACACCATGTCGAGCGGTATGCGCGTGTTCTTCATCCAGAATGCGGCCCGCCCGGGCCGTTCATAGACGAACAGCATACCCGCCCCGCGCGCCAGGCCGTCGCGGAACATCAGCCCGCGCGAGCGTTCATCGGGCGTGTCGGCCAGTTCGACCGTGAACTTCACCTGGCCCCAATCGCCGCGGACAAAGACCGTATCGGGCTTGCATTCACCGGCTGCGGCGATGGCCGCGGCGAACGTGGCGCAGATCAGCGCCAGCGCGGCCATGAACGCTCGAATGGCGGCCCTCACGCCTCGTCCGGGCCGGACCCGTCGCCCGGCACAGACACGAGGCCATTGGCCGCTTCCCAGCCCTCGACCTCGGCCGCCATGCGCCCGCGTCTTCCGTCGATCACCCGGATCGCCAGTGCCTCGCCGGGTTGCAGATCGGCCAGGCCGGATTGTCGCAGCACCTCGACATGCAGGAACACGTCTTCGGGCCGGCCGAACACGTTGGCGAAACCGAACCCCTTGCCCTTGTCGAACCACTTGACCCGCGCCGGGAGCAGGGGCGTGGCGCGGATCGTCTCGGCATCCAGGCCGGCGAAATCCGAAAGCGGCGCGGTGTCGCCGCGTTCGGGCGGCGTTATGGAAACCACCTCGACCGCCTGGACCCCGCGTTGGGTGCGGTGCGTCACGATGCGGATACGCGAGCCGTCGGCGACCGAGCTCTGGCCGAAATTACGCAGCACGTTGACATGCAGCAGGATGTCCGGCCCGCCCTCGTCGGCAAGCACGAAACCATATCCCTTGGCGGGGTCGAACCATTTCACCTGGCCATCGACTTGATAGAGACTGCTCAGATCTTCAGCCACTCACGCCCACCCGCAAATACGCATTCGTCTACCGCTTTCAATCAGGCCGGATTCCGGCTGCTTTTTCAAGAAAAAAGAAGTGATATGCGCCAAGCTGTTGCTCACATGCGAGTCTCGTCAGGGGCTCAGCCGCTCGATCTGCCAGGGCGATTCGACATCCGCGCGGCGCCACACAAAGCGGTCGTGCAGGCGGAACGCGCCATCGGCCCAGAACTCGATCTCGACCGGAACCAGCCGGTAGCCGCCCCAGAACGGCGGGCGCGCCGGGTTGGGGCCGTGCCTGGCCGTCACCCTCGCGACCTCGGCCATCAGCGCGGCGCGGCTGGCCAGCGGCTGCGACTGGCGCGACGCCCAGGCGCCCAGCCGGCTTTTCAGCGAGCGCGAGGCATAATAGGCATCGGCCTTGGGCCCCTCCTCGCGGCTGACGGACCCGCGCACGCGCACCTGCCGGCGCAGCGATTTCCAGTGCATGACGAAAGCGGCCTTTCCGGCCTGATCCAGTTCCCGCGCCTTGGCGCTGCCGTAATTGGTGTAAAACACAAAGCCCGCGTCCTCGATCTCCTTCAGCAGCACCATGCGCGTGTTGGGCAGCCCGCCGGCATCGACGGTGGACAGTGCGATGGCATTGGGGTCGTTGGGCTCGCTGGCCTCGGCCTCGGCCAGCCAGGCGCGGGCGATGGCGAACGGGTCGTCGCCGGCGAAAATCCCTGTTCGGTCGCTCATGGGTGCCCTCTTGCGGTTGCCGGGCGACACTAGGCGCAGGCGGCGGCGGCGGCAAGACCGGGCCCAGGGCGTTGCTGCACACTTGAAGGGGGTTGGGCAATCGCCTAAACCACATGGACAGCACGGGATCGAAAGGGCGGGAAACGCGCATGTCCAATCAGCTCATGGCCGGCAAGCGCGGCCTCATCATGGGGTTAGCCAACGACAAGTCGATCGCCTGGGGCATCGCGCGGGCGCTGGCCGGAGCCGGCGCCGAACTGGCGTTTTCCTATCAGGGCGAGGCGCTGAAGAAACGGGTCGATCCGCTGGCCGCGCAACTGGACAGCGACATCGTGCTGCCCTGCGACGTGGGCGACGAAGACAGCATCGACGCGCTGTTCGAAGCCCTGCGCCGGCGCTGGGACAGCATGGATTTCATCGTTCACGCCATCGGCTTTTCGGACAAGAACGAATTGCGCGGCCGCTATGTCGATACCTCGCGCGCCAATTTCACGCTCAGCATGGATATCTCGGTCTATTCCTTCACCGCCGTGGTGCGGCGGGCGGAAACGATGATGCCGCGAGGCGGCGCCGCCCTGACGCTGACCTACTACGGGGCCGAGAAGGTGATGCCGCACTACAACGTCATGGGCGTGGCCAAGGCCGCGCTTGAGGCGTCGGTGCGCTATCTGGCCGAGGATCTGGGCCGTGACGGCATCCGCGTCAACGCCATCTCGGCCGGGCCGATCAAGACGCTGGCAGCCAGCGGCATCGGCGATTTCCGCTATATCATGAAGTGGAACGAATACAATTCGCCCCTGCGCCGCAATGTCGGCATCGACGATGTCGGCGGCTCGGCGCTGTATCTGCTGTCCGATCTGGGCGCCGGCGTCACCGGCGAGGTTCTGCATGTCGATGCCGGCTATCACGCGATCGGCATGAAGGCCGTCGATGCGCCCGACATCACGAAAGGCTGAGCCGATGACAGGCGAGGATCCGCGAAAGAACAGCAGCCGCCTGCCCCACGAGAAGGGCTTTCACATCAGCTGGGACCAGATTCACCGCGACAGCCGCGCCCTGGCCTGGCGGCTGGACGGGCAAGGCCCCAGTGACGGCGGCTGGCGTGCGGTCGTGGCGATCACGCGCGGCGGCATGGCCCCGGCGATGATCGTCAGCCGCGAGTTGGACATCCGCACCGTCGATACCATTTCGATCAAGTCCTACGACCATCAGCAGCGTTCCGATGCGGTCGTGCTGAAATCGCCGGATGCGGCACTGATGGGCGACGGCACCGGCATCCTGATCGTCGACGACCTGGTCGACAGCGGCAAGACGCTGGAAGTGGTGCGCGCGATGTATCCCAGGGCGCATTTCGCCACCGTCTATGCCAAGCCCAAGGGCAAGCCCCAAGTCGATACCTACATCACCGAGGTCAGCCAGGACACCTGGATCTTCTTTCCCTGGGACATGGCGCTGCAATATGTCGAGCCCTATCGCGGCCGGGACTAACCGCGCACACCCGCGCTTGCGGGGCCGTCCTTCGCAACACCGCCGCTCCGGCCCGATGCGCGGCCGGGCCAGCAGCCAAAGGCGCCGAACATGAACCGCAGCCGCACCGGGAACACCTTTCGCTCGCCGATCTCGCAGGCCAATGGCTGGCGCGAGGGCGCGCGCTTTGCGCCCGACCGTCCGCTGATCAACGTCAGCCAGGCGGCCCCGGTCGAACCGCCGCCCACGGCGCTGCGGCAGGCCATCGCCGAGGCGATCCTGACCGACGACAGCACCCATCTCTACGGCCCGGTTCTTGGGCTGCCGGCGCTGCGCACGGCATTGGCGGGCCGGATCGCGCGCCAGTATTGCGGCCATGTCACGGCCGATCAGGTGGCGATCACGGCGGGCTGCAATCAGGCCTTCACCGCGGCACTGGCGGCCCTGACCGGCGAGGGAGATGAGGTCATCCTTCCAACGCCTTGGTATTTCAACCACAAAATGTGGCTGGACATGTCCGGGGTGCGGGCCGTCGCATTGCCAACCGGCGAAGACATGCTGCCCGATCCCGACGCGGCGGCCGCCCTGATCGGACCGCGCACCCGCGCCATCGCGCTGGTCACGCCCAACAACCCCGCGGGCGTCGAGTACCCCGCCGACCTGCTGCGCGCGTTTCTCGATCTGGCCCGCACGCACGGCCTGCGGCTGCTGGTGGACGAGACCTATCGCGACTTTCACAGCCGCCCCGGCGCGCCCCACGACCTGTTCACCGATGAAGGCTGGGACGAAACGCTGATGCATCTCTACTCGTTTTCCAAGGCCTACCGGCTGACCGGGCACCGGGTCGGCGCGCTGGTGGCGGCGCCGGGCCTGCTTGGCGAGGCTGAGAAATTCCTCGACACCGTCACCATCTGCCCCAGCCAGATCGGCCAGCGCGCCGCCCTCTGGGGGATCGGGAACCTGGATCGGTGGCTTGCCGGCCAGCGCGACGAAATCCTTGCCCGCCGCGCCGCCATTTCGGGCGGGTTCGCCCCGCTGGCCGAACGCGGCTGGCGGCTTCGGGGCCTGGGTGCCTATTTCGCCTATGTCGAACATCCCTTCGAGATGGATTCCGACACGCTGGCACAGCGCCTGGTGGCCGAGGCCGCCATCCTGCTGCTGCCGGCCAGCATGTTCGTGCCCGAAACCGACCCCACCGGCCGGCGGCGGCTGCGCATCGCCTTCGCCAATCTCGACCGGGCCGGGATCGCGACCCTGTTTCAGCGGCTGCAAGGCCTGCCCTTCTGACCTTGCCCCGCTGCGGTGCGCATAATATGCAAGGGCTCGAAAATTCCGGCGGTGGACCGCCGCAAGAGGGGGCACCATGGCCGCGCGGATCAAGAGCTTTTCCAAAACCTTCGTCTGGATCCTGCTGGGTCTGCTGATCGCCGGTCTGGCGGGCTTTGGCGCGCTCAACCTGACCGGAACGGTGCGCACCGTGGCCACGGTGGGCGACCAGACGGTCACGGTTGACGAATATGCCCGCGAATTGCAGCGCGAGGTGCGCGGCATCGAGGCCCAGACCGGCCAGGCGATGCAATTGTCCCAGATCCGCGAATCCGGGCTTGACCGGGCGGTGCTGGCGCGCCTGATCGCGCTCGCCTCGCTGGACAACGAGGTCGACCGGATCGGCATTTCGGTGGGCGACGTCAACCTGCAAAAGGAAATCGTCGAGATAGCGGCCTTTCAGGGGCCCGGCGGCAAGTTCGATCGCGACAGCTACAAGTTCCAGCTTGAACAGGCCGGCCTGAACGAGACCGAATTCGAGAACGATCTGCGCGCCGAAGCCGCGCGCACGCTGGTTCAGGGCGCGATCGTCGCCGGGGTGGCGATGCCTCAGGTGATGACCGACACGCTTGCCGATTACGTCGCCGCGCGCCGCAGCTTCACCATGGCGGTGCTGGACGCCCAAGACCTGACCGGCGCCCTGCCCGAGCCCTCGGCGGAGGATCTGCGCGCCTTTTACGACGCGCATCCCGACCGCTATGTCCTGCCCGAGACCAAACGCATCACCTATGCGCTGCTGAGCCCCGACATGGTGATCGACCAGGTCGAACCGGACGAGGACGCGGTGCGCCGGCTTTACACCGAACGCGCCGACGAGTTCGACATTCCCGAACGGCGGCTGGTGGAACGGCTGGTCTTTGCCGACGAGACCGCCGCGAAGGACGCCAAGGCGCAGCTCGAGGTCGGGGGAACCACGTTCGAGAAACTGGTGCAGGAGCGCGGGCTGAACCTCCAGGACGTGGACATGGGCGATGTGACCGCCGACGATCTGGGCGCGGCCGCCGGGCCGGTCTTTGCCGCCGAAACCGGCGATGTGGTCGGCCCCCTGCCCTCGGATCTGGGCCCGGCCCTGTTTCGCGTCAACGGCGTGCTGGCGGCGCGCCTGACCGAATTCGAGGATGCCGCGCCCGAGTTGCGCGACGAACTGGCCGGCGAACGCGCCCGCCGCATGATCGAGGCGCGCGCCGAGGCCGTCAACGACCTGCTGGCGGGCGGGGCCACGCTTGAGGATCTGGCGGCCGAAACCGGGATGGAACTGGGCCATGTCGACTGGAGCGAAAACGCCTCGGAAGGGATCGCCGCCTATGACGCCTTCCGCAGCGCCGCGCAGGAGGTAACGGCAGACGACTATCCCGAGGCCGCGTTCCTGGAAGACGGCGGCCTGTTCGCGCTGCGGCTGGACGAGGTGCTGGCGCAGCGCCCGCAGCCCTTCGAGGACGCCCGCGAACAGGTCATCGCCGACTGGACGCTGGCGCAGACCGAAACCGCCCTGCGCGAGCGCGCCGACGCGGTGGTCGCCGATCTTGAGGCCGGCGGCGACTTTGCCGCTACGGGCCTGGACGTGCGCAGCGAAACCGGCCTGACCCGCGATGCCTATCTCGACGGCACCCCGCCCGACCTGATGGCGCAGGTGTTCCGGATGCAGCCCGGCGACATGCGGATCGTGGCCGCCGCCGGGCAGGTCGCGATCGTACGCCTCGACGAGGTGCTGCCGCCCGAGCAGACCGCGGACCTTGCAGCATTGCGGCGAACGCTGTCCCAGCAGATGAATCAGGCGCTGGGGCAGGCATTGTTCGATGCCTATGTCTATGACGCCCAGACCCGCGCCCGCCCGATGCTGGACCAACAGGCATTGAACGCGGTGCAGGCGAATTTCCGGTAGGGCGGCGGCATGGCGCTGACGCCCGATTTCGAAAGTTTCGCCCGGGGCTACGAGGCCGGGCGCAATCAGGTGGTTTATACCCGGCTGGCGGCCGATCTGGATACGCCGGTTTCGCTGATGCTCAAGCTGACGGGCGCGGCCGAAAACGCCTTCATGCTCGAATCCGTGACCGGCGGCGAGGTGCGCGGACGCTATTCGATCATCGGCCTGAAACCCGACCTGATCTGGCGTTGCAGGGGCGCGCGTTCGGCGCTGAACCGGCAGGCGCGGTTCGACCCGGACAGCTTTGCCGACCAGGACGGCAATCCGCTGGACAACCTGCGCGCGCTGCTGGCCGAAAGCCGGATCGACCTGCCCGAAGACCTGCCGCAGGCGGCTGCCGGGCTGTTTGGCTATCTCGGCTATGACATGGTCCGCCTGGTCGAGCATCTGCCCGACATCAACCCCGACCCTCTGGGCCTGCCCGACGCGTTGCTGCTGCGGCCTTCGGTGGTGGCGGTGCTGGACGGCGTCAAGGGCGAGGTGACGGTGGTATCGCCCGCCTGGGTCAGCGAGGGCCAGGGCGCGCGCGCCGCCTATGCCCAGGCGGCCGAACGGGTGATGGACGCGGTGCGCGACCTCGACCGCGCCGTCGCCGCGGAAACCCGCGGTCTGGGCGACGCCCACGAGATCGGCGCGCCGGTCAGCAACTTCACCCATGAGGGCTACAAGCAGGCGGTGACGAAGGCCAAGGAGTATATCCGCGCCGGAGACATCTTCCAGGTGGTGCCGGCGCAGCGCTGGACACAGGAATTCCGCGAACCGCCCTTCGCGCTTTACCGCAGCCTGCGGCGCACCAACCCCTCGCCGTTCATGTTCTACTTCAATTTCGGCGGCTTTCAGGTCGTCGGTGCCAGCCCGGAAATACTGGTGCGCGTCTTCGGCAACCAGGTGACGATCCGGCCCATCGCCGGCACCCGCCCGCGCGGTGCCACGCCCCAGGAGGACCGCGCGCTCGAGGCCGATCTTCTGGCCGACGAAAAGGAACTGGCCGAACATCTGATGCTGCTGGATCTGGGCCGCAACGATTGCGGCCGGGTGTCGAGAACCGGCACGGTGCGCCCGACCGAGACGTTCGTCATCGAACGCTATTCCCACGTCATGCATATCGTGTCCAACGTGGTCGGCGAACTGGCCGAGGGCCATGACGCGCTGGATGCGTTCTTTGCCGGCATGCCCGCCGGCACGGTCAGCGGCGCGCCCAAGATCCGCGCGATGCAGATCATCGACGAACTGGAGCCGGAAAAGCGCGGGCTCTACGGCGGCGGCGTGGGCTATTTCTCGGCGGGCGGGGACATGGACATGTGCATCGCGCTGCGCACCGCCATCGTACAGGACCGCAAGCTATACATCCAGGCCGGCGGCGGCGTGGTGCACGACAGCGACCCCGAGGCCGAATACCAGGAAACGGTGCACAAATCCAACGCCATCCGCCGCGCCGCCGAAGACGCGGCCCGTTTCGCGGGCGGCGGCAACCGCTGAGCGGCGGCAACCGCTGAGCGGCGGCACATGACGCAACAGCCGCGCCGGGGTGCGGCACGGCTGTTCGGGCAGTAGAAAACTGGCACCTATTTGGCGGCGTCCTCGCGCATGTATTCGGGCACTTCACGGGCCACATAGTCGGCAAATGCGGCCAGCATGGCGATGTAGAAATCCTCGGTGTCCGGTTTGACCGCGATGTAGCCTTCGGGCACGAGCGAATCCGCCGTTTCGGCCGCCAGTTGGACCGGGATGCTTTGCGGCGCCGCGTTGGTCAGCGGACTCGTGACCAGCGCCACGCCTTCGATCCGGTTGAATTCGCGGCTGTCGGGCAGCATCGTGTCGCCGTTCAGCGTGACGCTTTGCACATCCACCTGAACGGTATAGCCGTTAGGGTCGTCCGACACCGGCAACTCCGCAACGATAAAGCGCTTCAGATCGTCCGCCATCTCGGGATAGTAGGTCAGGGCGTTGGCCCCGGTGGCGGCGTCGATGTCGATATTGACGGAAACGTCCTTGACGGTCGCGTCTTCGGCCCGGGCCGGCGCAGCCAGGGACAGGCCGAGGGCGACAGCCGTGGCGGTGATGATTGGAACGGTTTTCATTTCTCGTCTCCTTTGACTGGTCAAACGCGCATCGCCGTTTCGCGGATGACGCACCCGCCTCCGGGGCGGGGCCCGCGCGACGCGCTGGATGAGACGACAACCGCCGGGAAGGAAGATGGGTTCCGCAAGGATCAACCATCGCGGGAACGTGACCGCCTCGCCTGCAAGGCCGGTCGGGCCGGGCGCGGGCGCTCAGCTGCCCCAGATCGTCAGGACGTAGTTGCGGGTCTCGGCAAAGGGCGGCACGCCGCCATGTTCGCGCACCGCGTCGGGCCCGGCATTGTAGGCGGCCAGTGCCAGGCGCCAGTCCCGGAACGTGCGGTACTGTTTGGACAGATAGCGCGCGCCGCCGTCGAGGTTCTGGTAGGGATCGTTCGGATCGACACCCAGCCGCAGCGCCGTGTCGGGCATCAGCTGCGCCAGCCCCAGCGCGCCCTTGTGCGATTTTGCGTTCGGGTTCCAGTTCGATTCCTGCTGCACGAGCCGCAGGAACAGATCCACCGGAATCCGGTGCCGCAGGGCCGCCTCGCGCGCCATCACCAGGTATTCGCCGCGATAGCGCCCGGCGTAGGGCGGCGGCCCGAGACCCGAAGCCTGGGCCGAAGGCGGCAGCAGGCGCACCGAATTGGAGTACTGCGAGGCCGCGCGGGTATCGAGCACCCTGGTCTGCGAATCAAACAGCTTGCGCTGTGCCTTGGTGGCGAACATGTCGGCCGCGGCAGGCGTGGCCGACCCCAGAACCACCAGCCCCGGCGCCGCCATTGCAAGCAACGCCAGCCCCAGCGACGCATTCACCATCCCGGTTGCGAACCTGCGCATCACCCACGGCCCCGCCCGTTTCACCTCGGCGCGCATAATACAGGGATCGGCGGCGATGAAAAGCGCGCTGGCGCGTTTCTTCGGCGGCCTGCCCGCCGGGGCAGGTCGACCATGGGCCAGGGGCCGGGGCCGCCCGGCCCGCGTGCCGCCGCCCCGCTCAGCCGCGCGCCGCGCGGATCAGGCGCAAAACGTCGCGCGCCGCCTCGGGGATGTTGGTCCCCGGTCCGAAGATCGCCCTGACACCGCTCTGTTTCAGGAAATCGTAGTCCTGCTGGGGGATCACGCCGCCGCAGATCACGATGATATCCTCGGCCCCCGCCTCTTTCAGGGCCGCCACCAGTTGCGGCGCGAGCGTCTTGTGCCCGGCCGCCTGGCTGGAAATGCCGATCACATGCACGTCATTGTCGATGGCATCCTGCGCAGCCTCTTCCGGGGTCTGGAACAGCGGGCCGACATCGACATCGAAACCGATATCGGCGAAGGCGGTGGCGATCACCTTGGCGCCGCGGTCGTGCCCGTCCTGGCCCATCTTGACCACCAGCATGCGCGGGCGGCGCCCCTCCTCCTCGGCGAAGTTCTCCACATCCGCCTGGATCGCGGCAAAGCCCTCGTCGCCCTCGTAGGCTTCGCCATAGACGCCCGCGAGCGTCCTGACCTCGGCCCGGTGACGGCCGAATTCCTTTTCCATCGCCATGCTGATCTCTCCGACAGTTGCACGCGCCCGGGCGGCCTCGACCGCCGCTTCCAACAGGTTGCCGCCCTCGCGCGCCCGGCGCGTCAGCTCGTCCAGCGCCGCCGTGCAGGCGGTTTCGTCGCGCCCGGCGCGCACGCGCCCGAGCCGGGCGATCTGGGCCTCGCGCACCTTGACGTTGTCCACATCGAGGATGTCGATCGGATCCTCGCGCTCCTTGCGGTACCTGTTGACACCCACGATCACCTCTTGGCCGCGGTCGATCATCGCCTGGCGGCGCGCCGCGGTCTCCTCGATCCTGAGCTTGGGCATGCCGCTGGCGACCGCCTTGGTCATGCCGCCCATCGCCTCGACCTCTTCCATCAGTTCCCAGGCCTTGTCGGCCAGTTCCGCCGTCAGGCTTTCGACGTAGTACGACCCGGCCAGCGGATCGACGACATGGGTAATGCCCGTCTCTTCCTGAAGGATCAGCTGCGTGTTGCGCGCGATGCGGGCGCTGAAATCGGTCGGCAGCGCGATCGCCTCGTCCAGTGCATTGGTGTGCAGCGACTGGGTGCCGCCCAGAACCGCGCTCATCGCTTCATAGGCGGTGCGGATGACGTTGTTGTAGGGGTCCTGCTCCTGCAAGGACACGCCCGAGGTCTGGCAATGGGTGCGCAGCATCTTGGAGCGGTCGGATTTCGCGCCGAATTCGGTCATGATCCGATGCCAGAGCAGCCGCGCGGCGCGCAGCTTGGCCACTTCCATGAAGAAGTTCATGCCGATGGCGAAGAAGAACGAAAGCCGCCCGGCGAACTTGTCCACGTCCATGCCCGCCGCGATCGCCGCGCGCACGTATTCGCGCCCGTCCGCCAGGGTATAGGCGAGTTCCTGAACCAGGTTCGCGCCGGCCTCCTGCATGTGATAGCCCGAGATCGAGACCGAGTTGAATTTCGCCATCTTCTCGCTGGTGTATTCGATGATGTCAGAAACGATCCGCATCGAGGGCTCGGGCGGATAGATATAGGTGTTGCGGACCATGAATTCCTTGAGGATGTCGTTCTGGATGGTGCCCGAAAGCTGCGCCTTGTCGTGGCCCTGCTCCTCGCCCGTGACGATGAAGGCGGCCAGGATCGGGATCACCGCGCCGTTCATCGTCATCGACACGCTGACCTGATCCAGCGGGATGCCGTCGAACAGGATCTTCATGTCCTCGACGCTGTCGATGGCCACGCCCGCCTTGCCCACGTCGCCCACCACGCGGGGATGGTCGCTGTCATAGCCGCGATGGGTGGCCAGATCGAAGGCCACCGAAACGCCCTGCTGGCCGGCGGCCAGGTTGCGCCGGTAGAAGGCGTTGGATTCCTCGGCCGTGGAGAACCCGGCATACTGGCGGATCGTCCAGGGCCGGCCGGCATACATCGTCGCCTTCACCCCGCGGGTGAACGGCGCAAAGCCCGGCAGGTTGCCCATATGGTCCAGCCCGGCGGTGTCGTCTTCGGTATAAAGCGGCTTGACCGCGATCCCTTCGAGCGTGCTCCAGGTCAGATCGTCAAGCGGGCGGCCGCGCAGTTCCTTCTCAGCCAGTGTCCGCCAGGTTTCGTCCTTCTTGGTCATTGCGTCTTCCTCTTGTCACCGTCATGGGCGGGTTTGTCCCTGCCCGTTGTTCGTCTTGCCGCTGTGGCAGCAGCCGCGCCAGCCCGCCGGCACCCGCGGCCAGCCACATCAGGTCGTCGGCATAGCGTTCGCGCAGCGCCCTTGTCTGCGCCGCCGTGAACGGCTGCCAGCGGCCGTCGCCCGGAGGCAGCCTTGCGGCTTCCCCGGGGGTCAGTCGCGCCCGCAATGCGGGCAGGCGCGGGGTCGCGTTCAGGCGTTCGCGCGCATGCGCCAGCGGCGCGGGCCGGCCGGTGATCGCGGCCAGCTGCGCCT
>JAGRMG010000168.1 GCA_020441385.1 Paracoccaceae bacterium | reverse complement strand
GAGCTTGCCGATTTCTCGTTCCTGCCGGTTGGCTCCGGAACCGACGGCCGGGAGAATTGGCTCGTGCTGTCGGCGGGCGGTGCGGGCGGCGCATACGGAGCGGGTGTGCTGGCCGGATGGAGCGAGCGGGGCGACCGCCCGCAATTCGACCTTGTCACCGGGGTCAGCGCCGGGGCACTTCTGGCGCCCTTCGCATTCGCAGGTTTCGACAAGGAAATCTCGACGCTCTTCACCGGACCATCCGTGGCCGACATCAATCGCAGCCGGTCCCTGCTGGCGGGTATCCTCGGACGCGGCGCCATCACCGGGAATGCCCTGAGAAAGGTGATAGACGCCCATCTGAGCGATGCGCTCATCGACGAGATCGCGCGGCGCCACCGGGCGGGTGCGCGGCTGCTGATCGTCACGACGAACCTCGATGCGCAGCGCAGCGTGGTCTGGGATATCGGGGCGATCGCCGTCTCGCAAAGACCCGATCGGCGCAAGCTGATCGGCGATATCCTGGAAGCGTCGGCCAGCATTCCGGCGATCTTCCCGCCGGTGCGCATTCAGGTCACGGGCAATGGGCGGCAGTTCGAGGAGTTGCACGCCGATGGCGGTGCGATCCGGCAGGTCTACCTGTTGCCCGATTCAGTCGGTACCAGCGTGCTGCCCGACGGGCGACAGCCCGACATATTCGTGATCGCCAACGCCGAACTGACCCCCAGCTTTTCCGTGGTGCCGGACCAGTCCATTCGCGTCGCGGAACGCGCCTTGTCCTCGCTCGAGAAATCGAACCTCGCGCGCGAGATCATCGACATCGCCGCCCTCGCGCAGCGCGGCGGCGCCCTGTTTCGCCTGGCCTTCATCGACCGCGAACTGCCCATCGACAGGCGCATACCGTTCGACCCGGCCTACATGCGCGCCGCCTATGCGCTTGGACACGCGGCGGGTGTCGGTGGAACCTGGGCCTTCGTACCACCGAGCGGCGGCAATCTGCTGGAGGGTCGGCATGGCTGACCTCGGAACGGACTACAAGACCCTGCTGGCGCTTCTGGATCCCGCCACCCTGAGCGGCGCGCTGCTCCTGTTCGCCGTCTTCGGGGTTGTCGGGATTGTCTTGTCGGTGATTCTGCGGCGCACCATGCACGCGATCTATGCACGCGACCGCGACGGGCGACTGGACCGGCTGAGCATGGGGTTCCTGTCGAAATTCGCCCAAGTGTTCCTGTGGCTCGTCGTCGCCATGCTTTATGCCCACGC
This sequence comes from Paracoccaceae bacterium, assembly GCA_020441385.1. Taxonomy (GTDB): domain Bacteria; phylum Pseudomonadota; class Alphaproteobacteria; order Rhodobacterales; family Rhodobacteraceae; genus JAGRMG01. The sequence goes on along the minus strand of JAGRMG010000168.1, from coordinate 4,730 downwards.
GATCCCCGCGCTTGCCAAGCTGGGCACCGCGCTGCTGGCGAGCGTCTCGGTCGCCTCCATCGTCATCGGGCTGGCGGCGCAATCGACGCTTGCCAACCTCGTCGCGGGCATCAGCCTGATCCTCTACCGGCCCTTCAAGCTTGGCGATCGTCTGGAAATCGGTGTGCCGGCAGGCGTGGAAACCGGCATCGTCGAGGATGTATCCCTGGGCTACAGCGTCCTGCGCACGCCCGACAACCGCCGCATCGTGCTGTCCAACTCGACGATGGCCAACGCCGTGATGATAAACCACACCAGGACCGATCCGCGCGTCATCGCAAAGGTTCCCTTCTCCATCGGATATGACGCGGATATCGACAAGGCCCGGTCAATCGCGCTGCGTCTCGCCGAAGATCACGCCGACGTGCGCGAAGTGACCGGCTGTCCGGTCGTCTGCCTCAATGCCTCGAGCGTCGATTTCATGCTCATGCTCTGGTGTGCGGATGCGTCGGCAGCCTGGAAGATCAAGTGCGATCTGCTCGAGAGCATCAAGACCGGATTCGATGCCGCCGGCATCGAAATTCCATACGCCTATCAGAACATTCTGCTGAAAGGATCGCCGGAACATCGGTCAGCGGAGGGTACGGCGGCCAGGGAGACACCATCATGAAGAACCGGCAAGGACCTGGGCGTTTTCTCTTCGGGCTTGCCGCGACGCTGTTCATTGCGCTCGCGGGTTGCAGCGACAACCGCAGCAGCTTCCTCGACCCCGCCGGTCCGATCGCGGCGGCGCAGAAGGCGCATCTGCTGGAGGTGATCGGCTGGACCATGATCGCCATCGTGCCGGTGTTCGTGCTGGTGCCGCTGATGCTGTGGCGCTACCGCTACCGCAACGCCAAGGCGCGCTATGCGCCGGACTGGGCCTTTTCGGGTCTGCTCGACACGGTGATGTGGGGGGTGCCGTTCCTCATCGTGGCGGTGCTGGCAACGCTTCTGTGGTACAGCACGCATGCGCTCGATCCCTACAAGCCCATCGCGTCGGACGAACCGCCGCTCGAGGTGCGGGTGGTCGGGCTCGACTGGAAGTGGCTGTTCATCTACCCCGATCTCGGCATCGCGACGGTGAACGAGCTCGCCATCCCCGAAAACACCTCGGTCGCGCTCGACCTGACGAGCGACACGGTGATGCAGTCCTTCCTCATCCCCGCCCTGGCCGGGCAGATCTACACGATGCCCGGAATGCGGACCAGGCTGCACCTGCTCGCCGACGAACCGGGCCGCTTCGAGGGGATGAACGCCCAGTTCACCGGAACCGGCTTCACCAAGCAGAAATTCGCGACGCTCGCCATGTCGCGCGGCGACTTCGACGCCTGGGTCGCGCGGGTCAGGGCCGAAGGCACGCCCCTTGATGCCGCGACCTATGCGCGCCTCGCCGCGGCCTCCACCGGGGCCGAGGCCAAGGCGGCGCTGAAGGCGGGCGCAGGTCCGCAGGACGTGATCTATTTCAGTAGTGTGACCCCTGATCTCTTTGCCGAAATCATGCACCGCTACATGCAGGGCACGCCCGTTCCGCCTAAGCTGCAACCGGGTGCCGTCGGCTATGAATCCGATGCGGAGGAAACGCGTTGAACACCGATCAACCGCTCCATTGGCTGCTCGGCCGGCTCGACATCTCGGCGCTTCCGATCCTGCCGGCGATCAGGAATCCGACACCGAGCGAGTTCGTCGCGGCCGGTGCCGCGCTCGCCGTGATTGTCGGCGCGTTTGCCGCGCTCGCGTTCCTGACCTGGTTCCGTCTGTGGACACCGCTCTGGCGCGATTGGCTGACCAGCACCGATCACAAGCGGATCGGCATCATGTATGTGGTCCTCGCAATCGTGATGATGGCGCGCGGCGTCATCGAGGCGGGTGTGATGCGCACCCAGCAGGCGTTCGGCCTGGGGGGCGGTTTCCTCACGCCCGAACACTTTTCGGAGCTTTTCACCACCCACGGCACGATCATGATCTTCTTCGTGGCGATGCCGCTGATCGCCGGGATCGTGAACTACATCATGCCGCTGCAGATCGGCGCGCGGGACATGTCCTTTCCCGTGATGAACCAGATCAGCCTCGGCCTTACCGCGACCGGCGCGGCTCTGGTGATGATCAGCCTCGTTCTCGCGCAGTTCTCGAACGGGACGTGGGCCGCCTACCCGCCCTATACCGGCCTCGATTTCAACCCCGGCACGGGGCCGGACTACTGGATATGGACGATCGTCTTTTCCGGGATCGGCTCGACCCTCTCGGGCATCAACTTTGCCGTCACCATCTACAAGGAACGCGCGCCCGGCATGACGCTGTTCCGCATGCCGGTCTTCTGCTGGACCGTCCTTTGCACCGCGATCATCATGATCTTCGCGCTGCCGCCGCTGACCGTCGCCGCGCTGATGCTGGGTGCCGACCGCTACCTGGATTTCCACTTCTTCACGAACGACCTCGGCGGCAACATGATGAACTTCGTGAACCTCTTCTGGCTCTTCGGCCACCCGGAGGTCTATCTGCTGGTGATCCCGGCCTACGGGGTGCTGTCCGAGACTGTCGCCACCTTCTCGGGCAAGAGGATCTACGGTTACACCTCGATGGTCTATGCCACGATGGCCATCGCGGTCCTCAGCTTCTGCGTCTGGCTGCACCACTTCTTCACTATGGGCCAGAGCGCGAATGTCAACATCGTCTTCGGGGTCGCCTCGATGATGATCGCGGTGCCGACCGGCGTGAAGGTCTACAACTGGATGGCGACGATGTTCCGCGGGCGCATCCGCATGACGGTGCCGATGATATACGCCATCGGGTTCTTCTACCTGTTCGTGATCGGCGGCCTGACCGGCGTGATCCTGGCCAATCCGACGATCACCTACCAGGTCCACAACACGCTGTTCCTCGTGGCGCATTTCCACAACGTCATCATCCCCGGCGTGGTCTTCGGGCTGCTGTCGGGCTATCACTACTGGTTCCCCAAGGCCTTCGGATTCCGATTGCATGAAGGCTGGGGGCGGCTGATCGCGCTGTGCTGGATCTTCGGCTTCTCCCTCGCCTTCCTGCCGCTCTATGCGCTGGGGTTCATGGGGATGCCGCGCCGTACCGCGAATTTCACCGATCCGGCCTACCTGCCGTTGCTATACGTCGCGCTTTTCGGCGCGGCGATCCTCCTTGTGGCGGTTGTCTCGATCCTGATCCAGCTCTGGGTCAGCGTGCGCCGGCGCGAGGAACTGGCGGTGCCGCTGGGCGACCCCTGGAACGGCAGGACGCTCGAATGGGCAACGCCGTCGCCCCCGCCGCCCTACAATTTCGCGATCCTGCCGCAGGTGCGATGCATTGACGATTTCGCCGACGCCAAGGCCACCGGGCGCGCCTATGCCGAGCCCGGCGCCGACGCCTACGAGGATATCGAGATGCCGGACAACACCCCGATCGGCGTGTTCTTGTGCATCGGCACCACGGTCCTTGGCCTGGCGCTCGTCTTCTACATCTGGTGGCTGGCCATCGCGTCTTTCGTGGCAATGACGCTCGTCTTCATCGTCCGGTCTTTCCGGGTGTCCAGCAGCCACGTCATCCCGGCCGCGGAGATCGCGGCGGCCCATCGTCATTGGCTTGACCAGGTGCGCGCGGCGGCGCCCGTCACGCGCCTCGAAGAGACGCACAGCGCCAATCGCGGCCTTGCCGTTCTTGAACGTCCGGAAATGACAGGGGCGGCGCAATGAAACACCCCATCCTGCACCCGGGTCTCAACCTCGGCCCGCATCACGGTCAAACGCATGCAAGCGCGGAAAAAGCCGTCTTCGGTTTCTGGGTCTTCCTGATGAGCGATCTCATCATCTTCGGCCTGATGTTCGCCACCTACGCCACCATGAGCAATCCGGTGGGGCTGGCGGGCGGCCCCGGACCCAAGGAAGCGTTCGACCTCACCAGCGTGTTCATCCAGACGATGATCCTGCTGGTCAGCAGCCTGACCTTCGGGTTCGCCTCGCTGGCGCTGCGACATGAGGCCGGGCGCGGGCGGATCGCCCTGTGGCTTGTCGTGACACTTTTGCTGGGGCTTGCCTTCCTCGGCTTCGAACTGCGCGATTTCGCGCATATGGTCGAGATCGGCGCGGTTCCGTCACGCAGCGGCTATCTTTCGGCCTTCTGGGGGCTGGTGCCGCTGCATGGCGCGCATGTGGCGGCAGGATGCGTCTGGATACTCGTCATGCTGGCCCAGATGGCAACCCTCGGACTGGTGTCCGTGGTCAAGACCCGCCTCCTGCGCCTCGGGCTCTTCTGGCATTTCCTCGATCTCGTCTGGATCGGGATCTTCACCATCGTCTATCTTTCGGGGCTGGCATCATGAACGATCAGGATCATTCCGCCGAATTGCGCAGCTATCTCGTCGGCTTCGCCGCCGCGCTGGCGCTGACGCTGGCGGCCTTCGCCCTGGTGCTCTGGGGCGGGCTGTCACGCGGAACGACGATTGCCACCATCGGCGCCTTCGCCCTGGTGCAGATGATCGTGCATCTGCGGTTTTTCCTGCATATCGACCTGTCGCGCCAGAAACGCGAGGATCTGCAACTCATCCTGTTCTCGGTCCTGCTTCTGGCGATCATGGCGGTGGGCACGATCTGGATCATGGGCAACCTGGCAACGCGGATGTGAGGTACCGGTGGGCCGGTCAGACTCGTTGGTGAGGCGCACGCATGGCAGGATCGCACAAGCCCATTCCGCATCTGCACTTTTGG
>JAGRMG010000167.1 GCA_020441385.1 Paracoccaceae bacterium | reverse complement strand
GCCGCGCCCGAGTCGAATGTCTTTTCCATCGGCATCGTCGAAATCCCTCTTCCGGTTGGGGCATTCCTCTAGCGAAGGAAGCGTCCGAGGGGAAGGCGGCGGGCGGGATTTCTTTGCCTGCACGCCGCGCGGTGCCGGTGGCTCGGGTTTGAGTATTTGCGACCAGAAAGAAGCGAAGCCCTGCGCCTGGCCTGATGGTGCCATGCGATCCTGCCCGGCGCCGCGGGGCCCGGGCATCACCCGGTCAGGCGGCCGATCAGGCGGCGCCAGAGCGTCGGTGGCGGTGTGGCGATTTGCGGCGATCGCGGTGACAGGGCCGCCGCGCCCTCGCGGTCGATCACCGTCTTGCCGTCCTGGAACTGCAGGCGGTAGAGATCGGCATAGCTGCCGCCGCGCGCCAGCAATTCCTCGTGCGTGCCCGCGTCGACGACGCGGCCGCGATCCATCACCACGATCCGGTCGGCGCCGCGGATGGTGGACAGGCGGTGTGCGATCACGATGGTCGTGCGCCCCCCCGACAGCCGGTCCAGCGCCTGCTGCACCACCTTTTCGGATTGCGCGTCCAGCGCGCTGGTGGCCTCGTCCAGCAGCAGCACCGGCGTGTCGCGCAGCAGCGCGCGCGCGATCACCACGCGCTGGCGCTGGCCGCCGGACAGGGCCGAACCGCGCGGGCCGACCCGCGTGTCCAGCCCGTTTTCCAGCTTGGGCAGGAAATCGGAGACATGCGCCGCATCGAGGACCTCGCGCAGCCGCGCGTCGCCGACATCGCTGCGCCCCAGCAGGATGTTCTCGCGCAGGGTTTCGTCAAACAGCAGCGCATCCTGCGTGACCACCGAGAACAGGCCGCGCAGCCCGGAGAGCGACATGTCGCGCGCCTCGATGCCGCCGATGCGCACCTCGCCGGACTGCGGATCGACGAGGCGCGTGAGCAGGTTGAACACGGTCGACTTGCCCGCGCCCGAGGCGCCCACCAGCGCCGTGGTCCTGCCGGCGGCGGCGGTCAGGCTCAGCCCGCGCAGCACTCTGGCCTCGCCATAGGAGAGCACCACGTCGCGCAGCTCGATGTCGGGCAGTCCGGTGGGCGGCGGCACCGGGTTCGGGGGCGATGTCAGGCGGATCGGGGCATCCATCAGGTCCTTCAGCCGTTCCAGCGCGGCGGCGGCCATCTGCCAGGTGCCGCTGATCTGCGCCAGCCGGCGCAGCGGGTCGAAGGCCAGCCCGATGGCGGCGAAGAAGCTCATGAACTGGCCGACGGTCTTGTCGCCCGAGATGATCTCGTGCCCGCCATAGAGCAGCACGCCCATGAAGCCGACACCGGCCATGACGTCGATCATGCCGGTGATGACCGCCACACCGAAGGCCGAGCGCACTTCGGAGCGGACATAGCTGTCGGTCTGCGCCTTGAAGCGGTCGGCCTGGTAGCGTTCGAGGTTGTTCAGCTTGACCGGAACGATGCCGTGAAACACCTCGTCCAGCCGTGTCGCCAGATAGGCGCCCAGATCGCGCACCTGCGCGGCCTTCCTGCGCACGTATCGCTGCGCCACGCCGATCGGCAACAGCAGTAGCGGCGCGCCGATCAGCATCACCGCCGTCCAGCGCCAGTCGACATTGATCGCGACCGCAAGCAGCGTGCCCAGTGCGATGGCGTCGCGCCCGGCGCCCAGGATCACCGCGCGCCACACGTCGTTGACCGAGTTCACGTCGGTCTGCACCCGCTGGATCAGGAAGCCCGGCGGATGGGTCTGGTGGAACGCGATGTCCTGGCGGCTCAGACGCTTCAGGAGGTCGAGGCGCAGCTGCGCCGCCGTGCGCTGGGACACCGATGTCAGCATCACCTTCTGGATGCCCCCGGCCACGCCGCGGATGACGAAGATGGCCAGAAAGGCCAGGCTGACCCAGCCGAGCGCGCCGGAATTGCCCTTGACGAAGACCTGGTCGAACATCGGTTGCAGCATGTAGCTGGTGGCACCGACCATGGTGCCCTCGAGGATCATGAACACCATCGCCACGGCGATCGTGGGCACATGCCGGCGTACATAGTCACGCCAGACCCAGCCCATGAGTTCGCGCGAGGATTTCGCCGGCCGGCTCAAGGGGCGGCCCGCGGGGCGGCCCGGGGAGGGCGGGTATGGAGGCGGTGCCGGGTCATGCCTGCGCCATTTAACCGCCGCCCGGGTGCGGCGCAAGCACGCGCTGTCCATGCCGCGCGACGGGGCGATTGACCTCGCCGGCGGGACGGCTAGGGTGAGGCCGTTCGCCAACCGGCGCGGGCATGCGCCCGGCCCCTGCCACAGGCTTTGACATGGACAACGATCTGACGCTTGCCCAGGGGCGCGGCTATCTCGCGATCCCGGGGCCATCGGTGGTGCCGGACGCGGTGTTGCAGGCCATGCACCGACCTGCGCCCAACATCTATGCCGGCGAACTGATCGGAATGACCGCCACCATCGTCGCGGATCTGAAACGCCTGGCGCGCACCCGCCATCACGCGGCCATCTATATCTGCAACGGTCATGGCGCATGGGAGGCGGCATTGTCCAATGTCGCCGCCCCCGGCGACCGCCTGCTGGTGCCGGCCAGCGGACGGTTCTCGCATGGCTGGTCGGAAATGGCCGCCGGGCTGGGGGTGGAATGCGAGGTCCTCGATTTCGGCAAATCCGCCCCGTGGGACATGGACCGCATCGCCCGGGCGCTGAAGGCCGACAGCGCGCATCGCTTCAAGGTGGTGCTGGCGGTGCATGTGGACACGTCCAGTTCGGTGCGCAACGACATCGCCGGATTGCGGGCGCTGCTTGACGATCTGGGGCATCCGGCGCTGCTGATGGCCGATTGCATCGCATCGCTGGGCTGCGACGTGTTCGAGATGGACGCATGGGGCGTCGACGTGATGGTGACGGCCAGCCAGAAGGGCCTGATGACGCCGCCGGGCCTCGGGATCGTGTTCTTCAACGACCGCGCCGCGGCGATCCGTTCGGCCATGGCGCGGGTCAGCCGGTACTGGGATTGGGGGCCGCGCGCGGAACCGGAAGAGTTCTACCAGTATTTCGGCGGCACCGCGCCGACCCATCACCTGTTCGGTCTGCGCGCCGCGCTCGACATGATCCTGGAAGAGGGGATAGCGCATGTCTGGGCGCGCCACGAACGGCTGGCCCGCGCCATCTGGGCGGCCTGCGAGCGCTGGGCCGAGACCGGGCCGCTGGCGCTCAACGTGGCGGATCCGGCCTTCCGCTCGCATGCCGTCACCGCGCTCAGGCTGGGCGCGCCGCACGGGACCGCGCTGCGCGAATGGGTCGACCGGCACCTGGGCCTGACGCTGGGGATCGGTCTGGGCATGGCGCCGCCCGGCGATCCGGCCTGGCACGGGTATTTCCGGCTGGGCCACATGGGGCATGTGAACGGCCAGATGATCCTCGGGCTGCTCGGGGGAATCGAGGCCGGGCTGAGCGCGCTCGACATCGCGCACGGGGCCGGCGCGCTCGAGGCGGCGGCGGCGGTGATCGCCGGGCGCTGAGCGGCCTTTCGGTTCCGATCCGGAAATGCCCGATTGGCGAACCCTGCGCGGAATCGGCCCCGTTTCATCCGTCGGATCGCTGTCGCGCGCCCGTGGGTCGGGCGTTGCGGGGCGAATGGCCGCAGGCCGGGTGCGCGCCGCCGGCTTGTTCGTATGACGCGGGCGGGCGACCATGTTTCCGGTTTTCGCCATTCCGGGAGTTGCGCCATGCAAGCCGCCGCCTATTCGCGCACCCAGATCGCCCTGCACTGGGTGATCTTTCTTCTGATCGCGCTGCAATACCTGCTTCACGACTGGATTGCCGAGGCCTGGGACAAGGTGGAAGAGGGGCAGGAAGCCGCCTTTCACCCGCTGGTCGCGGCGCATGTGGCGGGTGGTCTGCTGATCCTGGCGCTGGTGGTCTGGCGGATCGTCCTGCGCCGCCGCCACGGCGCGCCGCCCTATCCGCCCGAGGAACCCGTTGCGCTGCAATGGGTGGCGAAGCTGACGCATCTGGGGCTTTACGCGCTGATGATCCTGATGCCGGTCTCGGGCGCATTGGCCTGGTTCGGCGGCGCGGCGGCGGCGGCGCAGGCGCATGAGCTTATGCGCATCCTGCTGCTGGCGCTGATCGGGCTGCACATTCTCGGCGCGCTCTATCACCAGTTCATCCTGCGCACCGACATCATGTCGCGCATGCGCCTGGCAAGGTAGGGGCGGCGCGCTGCCGGCTCAGCCGCGGCGCAGCGCCCCCAGCGCGGTGGTGAGGAGAAACAGCACCGCCGCGACGCAGACGATGCTCGGGCCCGCCGGCGTGTCGAGCAGCCAGGCCGCCCACAGCCCTCCCAGCGCCGAGGCCGCCCCCAGCACGGCCGCACCGGCGGCCATCGCCTCGGGCGTGCGCGCCAGCGGGCGCGCGGCGGCGGCCGGGATCACCAGAAGCGCGGCGATCAGCAGCACGCCGATTACCTTGATCGCCACGGCCACCACGATCGCGAGCGCCAGCGTCAGGCCGAGTTCCTCGCGCCGCGGGTCGATGCCGCCGGCGCGGGCCAGATCGGGGCTCAGCGTTGCCGTCAGCAGCGCCGGCCAGCGCCACAGGGTCGCGGCCAGCACCAGGGCGGCCCCGGTCCAGATCGCCGCCAGGTCGGTTCTGTTGACCGCCAGGATGTCGCCGAACAGGAACGCCATCAGGTCGATGCGCACATCGCCCAGCAACGCGACCGCGACCAGGCCGGCGGCCAGCGCGGTATGGGCCATGACCCCCAGAACCGTATCCATCGCATAGCCGCGCCCGGTCAGCGCCGATACCGCGAGCGCCATCGCCAGGGCGGCGGCCAGAACCGACGGCAGCAGCGGCAGCGCGAGGGCCAGCGACAGCGCCACGCCCAGGATCGCCGCATGCGCCGTGGCCTCGCCGAAATAGGCCATGCGCCGCCAGACCACGAAACAGCCCAGAGGGGCGGCGGCCAGCGCCACGCCAAGCCCGGCCAGCGCGGCGCGGATCAGGAAATCGTCCAGCATGCGCGCCTACCCCGCCCGGTCGTGGCTGTGGGCATGATCGTGCCGGTAAAGCGCCAGTGCCCCACCGGTGCCCGTTCCGAACAGCGCGCGGTATTCCGGCGCGCCGGCGACGGTGTCGGGCGTGCCCTCGCAGCAGATATGCCCGTTCATGCACAGCACCCGGTCGGAGGCGGCCATCACCACATGCAGGTCGTGGCTGACCATCACGACGGCGCAGCCCAGTTCCGCCCTGACCGCCTCGATGCGGCGGTAGAACGCCGCGGATCCGGGCTGGTCGAGCCCCTGCGTCGCCTCGTCCAGCAGCAGCAGGCCGGGACATTCCAGCAGGGCGCGCGCCAGCAGCACGCGCTGGAACTGGCCGCCCGAGAGATCGGCCATCTGGCGATCGTCCAGACCCGGTGCGCCGGCCTGCCCGAGCGCCGCCTCGGCCTCGGGCCGGCCGATCCGGCGGGGCAGGCCGAGAAATCGCCGTACCGTCATCGGCATCGCGGCGTCGATCGCCAGTTTCTGCGGAACATAGCCGATGCGCAGCCCCGGCGCGCGTTCGATCCGTCCCGCGTGGGGGCGCACCGCGCCGATCAGCGCCCGCAGGAACGTCGATTTGCCCGATCCGTTCGGGCCGAGCACGGTCACGATCTCGCCCGGGAAGATCTCGGCATCCACGTCATGCAGCACGCACCGCCCGCCCAGCCGTACCGACAGGCCGCGCGCGGCGATCAGCGGCGTGGCCCTCATGCCCCGGCCCCGGCGCAGCCGGGGCACAGGCCCTCGGCCTCGACCACCACCCGTTCGACGGAGAAACCGGCCTCGCGCGCCGCGGCGCCCAGCCGGCCCTGCGCCAGCCCGGTTTCGGTTTCCGCCACCGCCTTGCAGCCGCGGCAGATCAGGAACGCGGGCACATGGCCATGGTCGGATGCATCTTCTTGGCCATGTTCCGGGCCATGCCCGGGGCCGTGAACGGGAAGGGCGCAGGCGGCATAGGCATTCAAGCCCTCAATCCGGTGCGCCAGCCCTTCGCGCACCAGGAAATCCAGCGCCCGATAGGCCGCCGGGGGTTGCGAGCCGAGGCCCTCGCTGCTGAGCACCGCGAGGATGTCATAGGCCCCCATCGCGCGATGTTCCTGCAACAGGATTTCCAGCACCCGCCGGCGTGTGGCGGTGAACTGAAGCCGGCGCGCGCCACAATGCGTCTCGGCCCGCTTCAGCGCACCGGCGATGCAGCGGTCGTGGTTGTGGCGGTCGAAGGCAAGGGCGGTCATCGCGGTATCCGGGTGAACGGGGGGCGAGGTCTTCCGGGGTTGATATGTTATAACATTACATATATCCGATCATGCAAGATCGTCAATGACCCGAGCAAGCCGCCCGATGCGCCTGTTGCCCGCCCTGTTCGTCCCGGCCCTGTTGCTGGCCGTCTCGCTGCCCGCGCCGCTGCGCGCCGACGTGCCGCGCGTGGTGGCCGACATCGCGCCGGTACATTCGCTGGTGGCGCAGGTGATGGAGGGGCTGGGCGAGCCGCAACTTCTGGTCCGATCCGCTTCCTCCCCTCACGGTGCCACGCTGCGGCCGTCGCAGGCGCGGGCGTTGCAGGGCGCCGATCTGGTGGTCTGGATCGGGCCGGAGCTGACTCCATGGCTGGCCAAGCCGCTGGCGACGCTGGCCGGGCAGGCGGCGCGGGTCGGGCTGCTCAACCATCCGGGCACCGCGCGGCTTGCCTATCGCGACACGATGGCGCCCGGAACCGGGGCAGGGCATGACGACCATCCGCACGATCATGCCGGCAGCGATCCGCATGCCTGGCTGGACCCGGACAACGCTTCGGCATGGCTGGGGGTGATCGCCGAGGAACTGGCGGAACTGGACCCGGCCAATGCCGGGCGCTACCGCGCCAATGCCGCCGCCGGACAAGAGCGCCTGGCGCTTCTGTCGGACCGGATCGAGGCGCGGCTGGCCCCGCTTGGCGAACAACCCCATGTCGCGTTTCACGACGCCTTCCAGTATTTCGAGCACCGCTTCGGGCTGACACTGGCGGGAAGCGTGGCGTCGGGCGATGCCACCGATCCCGGCCCGGCGCGGCTGGCGGCGCTGCGCGAGCGCGTCGCCGCCCTGGGTCTACGCTGTGCCTTCAGCGAACCGCAGATGAACGCCGGCCTGCTGCGGACGGTCGCCGAGGGCAGCGGGTTGCAACTGGTCGAGATCGACGCGCTGGGCGTTGCGCTGGAACCGGGGCCCGACCTCTACCCCGAACTTCTGCGCCGCATGGCCGATGCCGTGGCTGGCTGCCTGGCCCGCTGACCGGCCCTGCGGTGCCCGTCAGCTTTCGGCGCAGAACAGGTCGTAGACCACCTCGAGAATGCGGCGCGGGCGGTCGTTGGCCAGACGGTAATAGATCGCCTTGCCCTCGCGGCGCGGTATCACCAGCCCTTCGAGACGCAGCCGCGAAAGCTGCTGGGACACGGCGGCCTGGCGGGCCGAGAGCAGGTCTTCCAGTTCCGTCACCGATTTCTCGCCCGAAACCAGGTGGCACAGGATCATCAGCCGCCCTTCGTGGCTGATCGCCTTGAGGAAATTGGAGGCGGTGGCCGCGTTGTCGAGCAGCTTGTCAAGCTCTGCCGGGTCGGTTTCGCTGGTGATGTTCGGAAGTGTCATCTGTTCCCGTTTCCGTTCATGTTTTCCGATGGCCCGGCCCTTGCCCAGGGCCCCGCGGTTTCCGCCACTCGCACCCGGACCCCTGCGGCGATATCATCACCTAGGGCGCCGGCCGGCCCGCGGCAACCCCCCGCAAGGCCGTTTCGCAGCGTCCGCGCGGTGTCACCCGCCCGGTTCCGCCTCGGGGCGGAAGGCGGTGTGCCGGGCCAGCAGATCGCCCAGGAGCGGCCAGAAGAAATGCTCGCCCGGATATCCTTCGAGCCGGGCCAGTTCACGGCCTCGCTCGACGATCAGGAATGTGGGGGTATAGGCCAGGCGCCGGAGCGGGCGCAGATCGTCCGGAAGGGCGTGCAGATCGACCCGGCGCAGCGGCGCGAAACGGCCCTCGTCGGTGTTGGGATAGACCGGCGCGATCTCGCGGTTCCAGCGCTCGCACCAGGCGCAGCCGGGCTGTTCGACCATCACCAGTTCGGCGGCGTCGATGGGCACCGCCGGCATCGAAATCGCCACCAAGGCCCACAAGGCACAAAGGGCTTTCCTGACAGCGTCCATGCGCCACCCGTTGACCTGCCGCAGTATCACAACGTAATCTGAATATGTGAATAGATCAAGCCGGGGGCCTGTTGGCGGCTCGCGATCGGGTGTCGCGACACGCCCGCATCATCGGCGCACCATCGGTGCAGCATCGGCACAAAAGGGAAACGGATGCTGGAAATCTCGATGTTCGGGGCGCTGATCGCCGGCTTGCTGAGCTTCTTCACGCCCTGCGTGCTGCCCATGGTTCCGTTTTATCTGTCCTACATGGGCGGGCTGTCGATGGCCGAATTGCGCGGCGATGGCCGGATCGCGCCGGGCGCACAGCGCAGGTTGCTGATATCGGCGGCGTGCTTCGCGCTGGGGGTCACGACGATCTTCATGGCGCTGGGCATGGGCGCCACCGCGCTGGGCGGATTGTTCGGGCGCTATCTCGAACCGCTTTCCTACGTCGCGGCCGCGATCCTGGTGGTGTTCGGGCTGCATTTCCTGGGGGTGATCCGTGTGCCGCTTCTTTACCGCGAGGCCCGCATGGAAAGCCGCGCCGAGGCCAGCACCGTGCTGGGCGCCTATCTGATGGGCCTTGCCTTCGGCTTTGGCTGGACGCCCTGCGTGGGGCCGGCACTGGCGTCGATCCTGATGCTGGCCAGCGGCATGGGCGATATCTGGCGCGGCGCGCTGCTGCTTTTCGTGTATGGTGCGGGCATGACCGGCCCGTTCATCCTCGCGGCGCTGTTTGCCAGGCCCTTCCTTGGGTTCGTGCAGCGGCACAGGGCCGCCTTCGCCTGGGTGGAAAAGGGCATGGGCGCGATGCTGATCGTGTTCGCCGTGCTGATCGCCACGGGCGGCGTCAACCTGATCGGCCAGTGGATGATCGAGACCTTTCCGGGTTTCGCGGCCATCGGCTAGATGTCGGGTGTTCCCGGCACGTCTTTTGGGAGGAGATATCATGACCAATGCAAGAACCGGTTTCGCGGCGCGGGCGATCGTGCTGGCGGCGATGCTGATGTCGATGCTGGGCCTGGCGCGGCCGGCCGTGGCGGTGGAACTGGGCGATGACGGGCTGCACAAGCCCGCGTGGCTGCGCGAGACGTTCAAGGACGTGCGCGAGGATTTCGCCGACGCGCGGGCCGAGGGCAAGCGCCTGGTGCTGATCGTCGAACAGCGCGGCTGCATCTACTGTTCGCAGATGCACGAAAAGACCTTTACCGATCCCCGCGTCAGGGCGCTGCTCGAAACCCGGTTCTTTCCGGTCCAGATCAACCTGCATGGGGATACCGAAATCGCGGATGCCGACGGCGAGGCCCTGACCGAGAAGCGCGCCGTGCGCAAATGGAACGTGATGTTCACGCCGACGCTGATCTTCCTGCCGGCCGAACTGGATGAAACCCGCAGCGCGGTGCAGCAGGCCGCGGCGGTCATGCCCGGCGCGTTCGGGCCGGGCACCACGTTCGACCTGCTGACCTGGATCGCCGAGGAACGCTATCTCGACCAGTCGGAAGAGGACTTTCAGCGCTACCACGCGCGAATGATTCGCGAACGCGGCGATGGCAATACCGAATGACCGGACATTGCGGGAATGTCCTGTCTTCTGCAATTTCCTGAAATGAAACGGATAACTTGCGCAACAAACGAATAATTCAAATAAGTGAATTCATCGTTGCTAGACGCCCGTTCCCTCGCCTAGGCTGGTGCGACAACAAGTCGTCCGCCAATGGACGGCAGCGAACGGGAGGGACCATGAAGCTATCGTCAGCGACACTGGCGGCATGTCTGATCGCCAAAGCGGCAGCCGCCGGCGGGGTGGCGCCGCAGGATGTGAGTTTCGCCGAGGACGGCGCGGTCGCGGTATCGCTCAGCGGCATGGCCGGCGATCCGGCCGCGGGCGCCCGGATCATGACCACACGCGGCAAGGGCAACTGCATTGCCTGCCACGCGGTCACGACGCTTGCCGACGCGCCGTTCCACGGCGAGGTCGGGCCGGCACTCGATGGCGCCGCCGACCGCTGGGAAGAGGCGCAGTTGCGCGGCATCGTGGCCGATTCCAAGAAGACCTTCGAAGGATCGGTGATGCCGTCCTTCTACAAGACCACCGGCTATATCCGCCCGGGCAAGGGCTATACCGGCAGGGCGGCCGAGGCCGATCCGATGGCGCCGCTCCTGAGCGCGCAGGAGATCGAGGATGTGGTCGCCTATCTGATGACGCTGAAGGACTAGAGCGCGCGGCACGGGCCTGCGGGCACGAAACCGAGGGAGAGAGAGATGCAGTTTACACGTCGTGATACCCTGGCGCTGGGCCTTGGGGCCGCGGCCCTGGCGGGGATGCCGTCCGCGGTGCTGGCGTCGGTCGAAGACGAGATCGCCGATTTCACCGGGGGCGCCGAGATCGCCGATGGCGGCGTCACGCTGGATGCGCCCGAGATCGCCGAGAACGGCAATACCGTGCCGATATCGGTCAGCGCGCCGGGGGCGGTGGCGATCCGCATCGTCGCGACCGGCAACCCGAGCCCCAAGGTGGCGACGATCAATTTCGGGCCGCTGGCCGCCAGTCCGTCCGCTGCGCTGCGTATCCGTCTGGCCAAGACGCAGGACATTCTCGCCATTGCCAGGATGGCCGACGGGTCGTTCCGGCGCGCCGCTGCGACCGTCAAAGTGACCATCGGCGGCTGCGGCGGCTGAGGCCGGCCGCGCGCCCGTTTCCGAACGAAGGAGAAAACCACCATGGCATCCGGTGTGAAACCCCGCATCAAGGTTCCGTCCTCGGCATCGGCCGGCGAGACCATCATCATCAAGACGCTGATAAGTCACAAGATGGAAAGCGGCCAGCGCAAGGACAAGGACGGCAAGCCGATCCCGCGTTCGATCATCAACCGCTTCACCTGCGAGTTCAACGGCCAGTCCGTGATCGACATCACCATGGAACCGGCCATTTCGACCAACCCCTATATCCAGTTCGAGGCCACCGTGCCCGAAGCCGGTGAATTCGTTTTCAAATGGTTCGACGACGACGGATCGGTCTATGAAGAATCGAAAACCATAAGCGTTGGCTGAACGGCAGCGGCAGGGAGGATAGCGCGCATGACCAGAACCAGGAGGCGGAACGCCCTGTGGGCATTCGCGGCGGCGGCCTGCGTCGTCGCGACCAGTGCCGGTGCCGACGAGAACGCCAGGCTTGTCGTGAACGGCGAGATCGAGATGGTCACGCGAACCGCCGCGCCGGCGCATCTGAACGGCGCGCTGCCGGACATCCGCTCGGGCTGGACCTTCCGGACGACGGAAACCCAGGCGTTGCAGATCGACGATTTCGACAATCCGGGAATGATATTCGTCGACAAGGCGATGGATGCCTGGAACAGCGTCGAGGGAAGCGAAGGCAAGTCCTGCTCGGCGTGCCACGGCAACCCGATGGAATCCATGAAGGGCGTGCGCGCGGTCTATCCGAAATGGAACGAGGCGGCCGGCGAGGTGCGCACGCTGGTCATGCAGATCAACGATTGCCGGGTAAAGCGCATGGGCGCCAAGCCCTGGAAATACACCGGTGCCGACATGGCCGCGATGGAGGCGCTGATCAGCGTGCCCTCGCGCGGCATGGCCGTCAACGTGGCGATCGACGGGCCGGCGGCCGAGACCTGGGCGAAGGGCAAGGAGATCTATTACACCCGCTATGGCCAGCTGGAACTGTCCTGCGCCAATTGCCACGAACAGAACTATGACAACATGATCCGGGCCGATCATCTGAGCCAGGGCCAGATCAACGGCTTTCCGGTCTACCGGCTGAAGAACACCAAGCTGAACACCGCGCATGCCCGGTTCAAGGGGTGCGTGCGCGACACCCGCGCCGAGACCTTCAAGCCGGGCAGCGACGAGTTCATCGCGCTCGAGCTTTACGTCGCCAGCCGCGGCAACGGGCTGTCGGTCGAGGCGCCTTCGGTGCGCAACTGATTCAGGGAAAGGCCCCGCGCCGCATCGGCGTGGGGCCTGTCGACCATACGGCATTCAAATATGCGCATTCATGCGTGCAGAAAGGGACAGCCCCGGGATGATCTCGCGCCGTGATTTCCTTCAGGTCTCGATGGCGGCCTCGGCGCTGGTGGGTGCCTCCGGGGCGGGCAACTGGGCGCGGCTGGCCGCGCAGCAAAGGCTGACCCAGGACCGTTTGCTTGAATTCGACAGCTTCGGCAACGTGACGCTGATCCACATCACCGACATTCATGCCCAGCTCAAACCGGTCTGGTTCCGCGAACCTTCCGTCAACCTGGGCGTCGGCGAGAGCCGCGGCCGGGTGCCCCACGTCACCGGCGCCGATTTTCGCCGCCTCTACGGGATCGAGGACGGCAGCCCTTCGGCCTACGCGCTGACCCATGACGATTTTTCGGCGCTGGCGCGCGAATACGGCCGCGTCGGCGGGCTCGACCGGGTGGCCAGTGTGGTGAACGCGATCCGCGCCGAAAGACCCGGCGCGCTGCTTCTGGACGGCGGCGATACCTGGCACGGCTCCTATACCTGTCTCAGGACCGCCGGGCAGGACATGGTCAATGCGATGAACGCGCTTGGGCCCGACGCCATGACATTTCACTGGGAATTCACGCTGGGTTCGGAGCGGGTGCGCGAGATCGTGGGCGGGCTGCCCTTCGCGGCGCTGGGGCAGAACATATTCGACGCCGAATGGGACGAGCCCTCGGGGGATTTCAGCGACTACGCAATGTTCGAGCGCGGCGGCGCGCGCATCGCGGTGATCGGCCAGGCCTTCCCGTACATGCCGATCGCCAATCCCGGCTGGATGTTCCCCGAATATTCATTCGGCATTCGCGAGGAACGCATGCAGCAACTGGTCGACGAGGTGCGCGGGCTTGGCGCCGATCTTGTCGTGCTCCTGTCGCATAACGGTTTCGACACCGACAGGAAGCTGGCCGGGCGGGTGCGCGGCATCGACGTGATCCTGTCGGGGCATACGCATGATGCGCTGCCCGAACCCGTCCTGGCGGGCGAGACGGTCATCGTCGCCTCGGGGTCGAACGGCAAGTTCGTGTCCCGCGTCGATCTCGATGTGCGGGACGGCCGCATGATGGGGTTCCGTCACAAGCTGATCCCGGTATTTGCCGACGTGATCGCGCCCGATGCCGCCATGTCGGCGCTGATCGACGAACAGCGCGCGCCCTACCGGGACGCCCTGGAAGAGGTGATCGGCCAGAGCGAGAGCCTTCTTTATCGGCGCGGCAATTTCAACGGCACCTGGGACGATCTGATCTGCGAGGCGCTGATGAGCGAACGCGAGGCCGATATCGCCCTGTCGCCCGGCGTGCGCTGGGGGCCGTCGATCCTGCCGGGGCAGGACATCACGCGCGAGGATATCTTCAACGTCACATCGATGACCTATGGCAAGGCCTACAGGACGGAGATGACAGGTGAATTCATTCATGTCATTCTTGAAGACGTCGGCGACAACCTGTTCAACCCCGACCCCTATTACCAGCAGGGGGGCGATATGGTGCGCGTGGGCGGGCTGGGCTATCGAATCGACATTACGAAACCGCAGGGGCGGCGGATCTCGGATCTGACCCTGCTGAGGACGGGAGAGGCGATCGAAGCGGCGAAGACCTATGTCGTGGCCGGCTGGGCCAGCGTCAACGAGGCCACCGAAGGGCCCCAGATCTGGGATGTGGTGGAGAACCACATTCGCCGCCGGGGCAGTGTTTCGGTCGCACCGAACACATCGGTTGAGGTCGTGGGTGCCTGACGGGGCCGGGCCGGCAACACGAGGGAGAAGGGACAGGAGAAAGCGCGGGAACGGGGGCAATCGTCCTGGCGGTGAGGGGAACGCGCCGTCGGGGCGGGCTGGATCGGACGCAATGGCGATGAGGGAGGAATTGCCATGCTGAAACGCCGGAAACGGAGCATCCTTGCGGGATCGGCGCTGCTGGCCTGGGCGGCGTTCGCGCCGGCCGTCATGGCCGAGCGCATCGGAGATGCCGAGCGCGGCGCCGAAATCTATCGCAAATGCGCGGCCTGCCACATGGTCGGGGCGCAGGCCAAAAACCGCATCGGCCCGCATCTGAACGGGATATTCGGGCGCAAGGCGGCGGCCCTGGACGGGTTCAGGTATTCCGACGCCATGCGCCGGGCCGGTGCCGACGGGCTGATCTGGGAACTGGACAAGCTCGATGCCTATCTGGAGAACCCCAAGGCCCTGGTCACCGGAACCCGGATGAGTTTTGCCGGCATCCGGTCGCTGGACGACCGCCACGACGTGCTGGCCTATCTGCGAACGTTCTCGGACAAGCCGCGCGACATTCCCGAAGCATCGCCGACCGCCGTCGCGCACGAGGTGGCGCTGGCGCCCGAGGTGCTGGCGATGGCCGGCGACCGGGACTACGGCGAGTACCTGTCCAGCGAATGCCTGACCTGCCATCGCAAAGACGGCAGCGACCGTGGCATTCCGGCGATAACGGGTTGGCGCAACGAAGATTTCGTGGTCGCCATGCATGCCTACAGGCAGAAGCTGCGCCCCCATCCGGTGATGCAGATGATGGCCGGGCGGCTTTCGGACGAGGAGATTGCCGCCCTGGCGGCATATTTCGCCGCGCTCGAATAGATCGGGTGCAAATGATCAGCGGGAGGAGGAACCCCATGACACTGAACAGACGAGATTTCGTGACGACGACCATCGGCCTGGCCGCGAGCCTTGCTGCGCCGATGGTGATGGCCGCCGGCAAGCCGCGCGTCGTGGTGATCGGCGGCGGCGCCGGCGGCGCCACGGCGGCGCGCCACCTTGCCGAAGCATCCAAGGGCGCGCTTGACGTGACCCTGGTGGAGCCGACCCGCAAATACTATACCTGCTTCTTCTCGAACCTCTATCTCGGCGGATTCCAGGAGTTTGCCGCGCTGGGCCACACCTATGGCAAGCTGGCCGCCGATTTCGGCGTCAACGTCGTGCATGACTGGGCGGTGGGGATCGACCGGGACGCGAAGACCGTCAGCCTCGCCGGCGGTGGCACGCTGCCCTACGACCGGCTGATCCTCAGCCCCGGCATCGACTTTGTCGATGGCGCCGTCCCGGGCTGGGACATCACCGCCCAGAACGCGATGCCCCATGCCTACAAGGCCGGGTCGCAGACCCAGCTTCTGAAGGCGCAGATCGAGGCGATGCCCGCGGGCGGCGTCTATGCCATGATTGCTCCGCCCAACCCGTTCCGCTGCCCGCCGGGGCCCTACGAGCGGATTTCGATGGTCGCGCACCGGCTCAAGCAGATCAACCCGACCGCCAAGATCCTGATCGTCGACCCCAAGGAGAAGTTTTCCAAGCAGGCGCTCTTCGAGGATGGATGGATGCGCCACTACGGCGGCATGGTCGAACGGGTCGGGCCCGATTTCGGCGCCGCGAATACCTCGGTCGATCCCGCCGCGATGACCGTCGATATCGACGGCGAGGTGACGAAGGTCGATGTCTGCAACGTCATCCCGGCGCAGAAGGCCGGCCGCATCTGCGAGACTGCCGGAATAACCGATGGCAACTGGGTGCCGGTGAATCCGCACACCATGCAGGCCCGCGCCGACGAGAACATCCATGTGCTGGGAGATGCCAGCGCCCAGGGCGACATGCCCAAGTCGGGGTTCTCGGCCAACAGCCAGGCCAAGGTGGCGGTGATGGCGGTGCGCGGCGCGCTGACCGATTCTAGAGTGTTCCCGGCCAAGTATTCGAACACCTGCTGGTCGCTTCTGGGCACCGACGACGGAGTCAAGGTCGGCGCCGCCTACGAGGCCACCGACGAAAAGATCGCCAGCGTCGAGAGCTTCATCAGCCAGACCGGCGAAGACGCCGCGCTGCGCAAGCAGACCTACGAGGAAAGCCTCGGCTGGTATGCCGGCATCACCGCCGACATGTTCGGCTGACAAGGCGCTTGCAAGCGCCTTGGCCAAGCGCCTTGCAAGGCGCTTGGCGCCCCGGTCGCGCCCCGAATGCGGCCAATCCCGTTGCAACGGGATTGGTCCTGGGCCGTCCGCATCACGACCAGCTCTTGCGGAAGAAATGCGGGCTGGCGCCAAAGCGCGCCCTGAACTGGCGCGAGAAATGCGTCGGGCCGGAAAAGCCGCTGGCCAGGGCGATCTCCGTGACCGTCATCGCGGTTTCGCTGAGCAGCGCATAGGCATGGCCGAGGCGCATCTCGTAATAGACCTGTTTCGGGCTCTGGCCCAGATACCGCTGGAACAGCCGCTCGAGCTGACGGCGCGATATGTCCAGCCGCTCGCACATGTCGCCGATCGGCAACGGTTCCTCGATCGCGCCCTGCATCAGGTTCAGCGCCGCCAGCAGGCGCGGGTTGCGCGACCCGATGGCCACCGCATAGCTTGACTTCTGCGGCGCGCCGGGCTGTCCGCTGCGGGTATGCAGGCACATGTCGGCGACGATGATCGCGAGATCCTTGCCGTGGCGTTCCTCGATCAGGGTCAGCATCATGTCGGTGGCGGCGCTGCCGCCGCCGCAGGTCATGTAGCGGCCCGAGATCTCGAAGATGCCGGGCGAGGGGCGCAGATCGGGAAACGCCTCGACGAAACCGGGCTGGTTTTCCCAGTGCAGCGTGAAGGCGTGGTCGCGCAGCAGGCCGGCCTGGGCCAGCGCGAAGGCGCCGGTGCAGATGCCGCCCAGCCGCCGCCCGAACCGGTCCTGCCGCCTGAGCCAGCTCAGCGTCGCCTCGCCGGCGCTGCGCTGCGGTTCGACCCCGGCGCAGACGAATCCGGTCGCATCCGCGGGCAGCGGCTCAAGCCCGAGATCGGGCGTTACCGTCATGGCGTTCGAACAGGTCACGGGCGCGCCATCCTCGCTCATGATGTACCAGCGGTAAAGCTCGCTGCCGGTGACCTGGTTGGCGATGCGCAGCGGTTCGATCGCGCTGGCCACCGCCAGCATCGTCGCCTTCGGCAGCAGCAGAAAGCGGTACTCCTGCGGCGGCCCGCAAGAGCGCACCGGCAGGTTGGCGGCGGCGCCCTTCTGAACGAAACGGTCGGTGCGCATGGCGGTCGGTCCCGGGGTCGGTCTGCGGGTATCATAGCGTCCCGTACCCCGCGACCGGAAGATGTCTCGCGCGCCCCGCATCGTTCAAATTGCCGCCCGCCCCTTGCAGCCCCCGGACGGCGCCACTAAGACTTGGGGCACGCAACCCCGGGTATGGTCCCGGGTCTAGACAAGAGCAGGCGGCAGAGATGTTTGATCCGATCGACACCTACAACAACACGCTGGTTCCGATGGTGGTCGAACAGACCAGCCGCGGCGAACGCGCCTATGACATCTTCTCGCGTCTGCTGAAGGAACGGATCATCTTCGTCAATGGCCCGATCCATGACGGCATGTGCCATCTCGTCGTGGCGCAGCTGCTGCATCTGGAGGCCGAGAATCCGTCCAAGGAAATCAGCATCTACATCAATTCGCCCGGCGGCGTGGTGACATCGGGGCTGTCGATCTATGACACCATGCAGTACATCAAGCCCAAATGCAGCACGCTGGTCATCGGCCAGGCGGCCTCGATGGGGTCGCTGCTGCTCGTGGGCGGCGAGGCGGGAATGCGGTTCTCGCTGCCCAACAGCCGGATCATGGTGCACCAGCCCTCGGGCGGGTATCAGGGCCAGGCCAGCGACATCATGATCCACGCCGCCGAGACCCAGAAGCTGAAGGACCGGCTTTACGATATCTATGTCAAGCATACCGGCCAGTCCAAGAAGGCGGTGGAACGGGCGCTGGATCGCGACAATTTCATGTCTCCCGAAGAAGCGAAGGAGTGGGGCCATATCGACGAGATCGTCGAAAGCCGCATCCGCCCGGAGGGGGCGGAAGGCTGATCGCGGCGCGCGACAAATTGATCGCGGCGCGCGCCGGGGGGTGCAACGCCCTGGGCAATTTGCGATTGTGGAGCCAGTACCGCTGGCCTAAGCTGACCCCTCAGGTGGGTGACACGGCCCCGAAGCGGGGCCAAAGGCGGAAAACGGAGCCCGAAAGGTAGACGGACGATGGCAACGAAAACAGGCGGCGACAGCAAGAACACGCTTTATTGCAGTTTTTGCGGCAAGAGCCAGCACGAGGTGCGCAAGCTGATCGCGGGGCCTACGGTGTTCATCTGCGACGAATGCGTCGAACTGTGCATGGACATCATTCGCGAGGAAACCAAGGCCAACGGGCTGAAGGCGACCGACGGCGTGCCGACTCCGCGCGACATCTGCGACGTGCTCGACGATTACGTGATCGGACAGGCCAACGCCAAGAAGGTGCTCTCGGTCGCAGTGCATAATCACTACAAGCGCCTCAACCATTCCCAGAAGGCCGGCAACGATATCGAGCTGGCCAAATCCAACATCCTGCTGATCGGCCCCACGGGGTGCGGCAAGACGCTGTTGGCGCAGACGCTGGCGCGCATTCTCGACGTGCCCTTCACCATGGCCGACGCCACCACGCTGACCGAGGCGGGCTATGTCGGCGAGGATGTGGAAAATATCATCCTCAAGCTGCTGCAATCCAGCGAATACAATGTCGAACGCGCCCAGCGCGGCATCGTCTATATCGACGAGGTCGACAAGATCACCCGCAAGTCGGAAAATCCCAGCATCACCCGCGACGTGTCGGGCGAGGGGGTGCAGCAGGCGCTGCTGAAGCTGATGGAGGGCACGGTGGCCTCCGTGCCGCCCCAGGGCGGGCGCAAGCATCCGCAGCAGGAGTTTCTTCAGGTCGACACCACCAACATCCTGTTCATCTGCGGCGGCGCGTTTGCCGGGCTCGACAAGATCATCGCCCAGCGCGGCAAGGGCAGCGCGATGGGCTTTGGTGCCGATGTCAAGGATCCCGACGAATCCCGCCTTGGCGAGTTGTTCACCAAGCTGGAACCCGAGGATCTGCTGAAATTCGGCCTGATTCCCGAATTCGTCGGCCGCCTGCCGGTGATCGCCACGCTCGAGGATCTGGACGAGGACGCGCTGGTGCAGATCCTGACCCAGCCGAAGAACGCGCTGGTCAAGCAGTATCAGCGGCTGTTCGAACTGGAAGATACCGAACTGGTGTTCACCGACGACGCGCTGGGTGCCATCGCCAAGCGCGCGATCAAGCGCAAGACCGGTGCGCGCGGGCTGCGGTCGATCCTGGAAGACATCCTGCTGGACACGATGTTCGAGCTTCCGGGGCTGGACAGCGTGACCAAGGTCGTCGTCAACGAAGAGGCGGCCACCGGCGACGCCGCGCCGCTGATGATCCATGCCGACACGGAAAAGGAATCGGCGAGCGCCGGGTGAAAGCCGAGCTTCACCAGTATTGCAGGGACGGCGCGGCCACGGGTTGCGCCGCTTCTCCCTTGGATGGCGACAGCAGCCGCAGGGCCCGACAGGTGCTTGCATTGCCAGGCACCCGAACAGGGCGCACTCGTACCGGAGAAGGAAATGACAGATCTCAACAGCCGTTACGGCATGAACCCGCCCCACAGTGAAGTGGTCAACGCCTGCCGGCATATCAAGCCGTGCGATGCGCTGGACATGGGGTGCTCCAATGGCCGCAACGCCCTGTACCTGAGCCAACTGGGTTTCAATGTCACAGCCGTGGACAGCAACGCCAATGCCATTGCCATGCTGCAATCCATTGTCGCGCAGGAAGGCATCGGCAATATCGAACCGCGCGTGTACGATATCAATCAGGCCGCGCTGGATGCCGATTACGGATTCATCGCCTGTACCGTCACGCTGATGTTTCTGGACCCCGGGCGGGTCGAGGCGGTTCTTGCCGACATGCAGGCGCATACCCTGCCCGGTGGCAGCAACCTGATCGTGTGTGCGATGGATACGGACGCCCACCCGTGCCCGATCGGCTTCCCGTTCACCATGAAAGAGGGCCAGCTCGGCACGATCTATCGGGGTTGGGACATGCTCGAATACAACGAGGACCTCGGCACCATGCACAACGGGGCGCAGTTGCAGTTCGCAACCATGCTGGCGCGCAAACCGGCATAGGCGCGCGGATGCGATTGCATGGGCGGCGGCGCTGTCGCAGGGCGGCTGTTGCGTCTGGACGTTGGCGCCCGCATGGTTCATATCTGCCCGCAACGCAAGGCCGGAGGCACCGATGGGAATCCTGAACACTCTACTGCGCGCCGTGACCTGGTGGAACGGGTCCACGCTCAACACCCAGTTCTACAGCTGGCGCAAGGGCATCAAGGTGGGCGAGGACAACCAGGGCAACGTCTTCTACCGCAACGCCGATGACAGCAAACGATGGGTGATGTTCAACGGCGAGGCCGAGGCATCGCGCATCAGCCCGGAATGGCATGGCTGGCTGCACCGCACATGGGATGAACCGCCAAGCGAGGCGCCGCTGGAACACAAATCCTGGGAAATCCCGCATCAGGAAAACCTGACGGGTACGGCGCTGGCCTATGCGCCGGCCGGGTCGATCCGCGCCGGGCGCCAGCCGATCGAGCGGCGCGACTACGAAGCCTGGAGCCCCGAATAAGCGAGGCGCAAGTGTCCTACAACACCACCGAAGTTCTGGTTGGCGGTGCGGTGCTGGCCGCGGCCGTCGCCTTTGCCGTCTATGCCGGCCAGGCCACCGGCCTGTCGGGCGCGGGCGGCGACAGCTACCGCCTGACCGCTTCGTTCCGCTCGCTCGAAGGGGTGGGCGTGGGTACCGATGTCCGGCTGGCCGGGGTCAAGATCGGGACCGTTACCGGGGTCGAGCTGAATCCGCAGACCTATCGCGCCGACACGACGGTTTCGGTATCCGGGGAGATAGAAATTCCCGACGACAGCGCCATCGTGGTGTCCTCCGAGGGTCTGCTGGGCGGCAACTTCGTCGAGATCGTGCCGGGCGGCTCGCCGTTCTATTTCTCGCCGGGCGACGAGATACACGACACCCAGGGCGCGGTGAGCCTGATTTCGCTGCTGTTGAAATTCGTCACCTCTGACGAAAAGGATGCCGGCGAAGGCGGCGCGGCAGAGTGATTCGCGCGCTGACCTTCGCCTTGTTGTGCCTTGGCGGTGCCGCCGCCGCGCAAACCCGAAACGATGCGTTCGCGCCCGCGCCCGGATCGGAGGGCGCGTCCGGGCGGGGCGCGGTGCTGCGCGGGCTCGACAAGGTCAATGGCCATACGGCGGATGTCGAGATCATGACCGGGCAGACGGCCGAGATCTTCGGACTGGATGTCGCGCTGGGCGATTGCCGCTATCCGGCCGACAACCCCACCGGCGATGCCTTCGCCTATCTCACCATCTGGGAACACGGGGCCAACGACTGGGTGTTCGATGGCTGGATGGTGGCCTCATCCCCCGCCCTCAGCGCGCTGGATCATCGCCGTTACGATGTCTGGGTGTTGCACTGTATCACGTCCTGAGCGGTGGGTATCGGGGGCGCGAGGAAATCCGCCGACATCTCCAGTGCCCGCGCCAGCCGGCGGTGGTAATCGTCCCGCCCGATCTCGACCGCGCCGAGCGAGGCCAGATGCGCGGTCAGGAACTGGGTATCGAACAGGACGAACCCGCCCCGCCGCAGCCGGTCCACCAGATAGGCCAGGGCGATCTTTGACGCGTCGGTGCGCCGCGAGAACATGCTTTCGCCGAAAAACGCCGCCCCCAGTACGACTCCATAGACCCCTCCGGCAAGCGTGCCGTCCTGCCACACTTCCAGCGAATGCGCGTGGCCCATCCGGTGCAGGTCGAGATAGAGCGCGCGGAGGCGTTCGCTGATCCAGGTTTCCCTGCGCCCGGCGCATCCGTCGAGCACGCCGGCGAAATCGCGATCCACGGTGACCGCATGTTTGCCGCGCCGCATGCGCCTTGCCAGCGAACGCGAGATCCGGAACCCGTCAAGCGGAATGATGCCGCGGCGGCGCGGATCGACCCAGAACACCTGCGCATCGTCGCGCCGTTCGGCCATGGGAAAGATGCCCATGGCATAGGCGCGCAGCAGCAGATCGGCGGTCAGGTCGGGTTCGTCCCTCATGCGCGCAGTTAATCGCGCGGTCGCGGGTTTGACCAGCCATCGCCTGACCTGGCGTGCCCGGACGGCGCGCGCTTGAGCGGGCGCGCGCCACCGGGGGCGGCCGCGCGGCTATTTCTGCAGGTTTTCATCCAGCCAGCGTTCAAGCCAGTGGATGTTGTAGGTGCCGTTCTGGATGTCGGGTTCGGCCAGAAGGGCGCGGAACAGCGGAATCGTGGTGTCGATGCCATCCACGATCAATTCTCCCAGCGCCCGGTTGAGCCGTGCCAGCGCCTCGGGCCGGTCGCGGCCGTGCACGATCAGCTTGCCGATCAGGCTGTCGTAATAGGGCGGGATCGCATAGCCGTCGTAGAGCGCCGAATCCATGCGCACGCCAAGTCCGCCGGGTGCATGGAAATGCGTGATCCGGCCGGGGCAGGGGGTAAAGTCGGGCAGGCGTTCGGCGTTGATGCGCACCTCGATCGCGTGGCCGTTGATCTCGAGATCGTCCTGGGTGAACGACATCGCCAGCCCCTCGGCCACGCGAATCTGTTCGCGCACCAGATCGACCCCGAAGATGGTTTCGGTGACGGGATGTTCGACCTGCAATCTCGTGTTCATCTCGATGAAATAGAACGCGCCGTTCTCGTACAGGAACTCGATGGTGCCCGCGCCGATGTAATTGATCCTGGCCACGGCGTCGGCGCAGATGCGGCCGATCCGGTCGCGTTCCTTCGGCGGGATGCAGGGGCCGGGCGCTTCCTCGAACACCTTCTGGTGGCGGCGTTGCAGCGAACAGTCGCGTTCGCCCAGATGCACGGCGCCGCCCTTGCCGTCGCCGAACACCTGCAATTCGATGTGGCGCGGCGTGGTCAGGTATTTCTCGATATAGACCTCGTCATTGCCGAACGCCGCCTTGGCCTCCGAGCGGGCCGTGCGAAAGGCGTGTTCCATCTCGTCGGCGTTGCGCGCCACCTTCATGCCGCGTCCGCCGCCGCCGGCGGTGGCCTTGATGATGACCGGATAGCCGATCTCGGCTCCGATGCGCCGGGCCGCGTCCAGATCCGGCACGGCTCCATCCGAACCGGGCACCACCGGGATGCCCAGCGCCTTGGCGGTTTCCTTGGCGGTGATCTTGTCGCCCATGATGCGGATGTGTTCGGCCGACGGGCCGATGAAGGTCAGCCCGTGATCTTCGACGATCTGCACGAACTGCGCGTTCTCGGACAGGAAGCCATAGCCGGGGTGAATCGCCTGCGCCCCCGAGATTTCGCAGGCCGAGATGATGGCGGGCACCGAGAGATAGCTTTGCGCGCTTGGCGGCGGGCCGATGCAGACGCTTTCATCGGCCATGCGCACATGCATGGCGTCGGCGTCGGCGGTCGAATGCACCGCCACCGTGGCGATGCCCATTTCGCGCGCGGCGCGGATCACGCGCAGCGCGATCTCGCCCCGGTTGGCAATCAGGATCTTGTCGAACATGGCCCCGCCTTATTCGATGATGACCAGCGGCGTGCCGTATTCCACCGCCGCGCCGTCCTCGACCAGGATGCGCTTGACGGTGCCGGCGCGGGGCGCGGGGATATGGTTCATGGTCTTCATCGCCTCGACGATCAGCAGGGTTTCGCCCTCGGCCACCTGTGCGCCGATGCTGATGAAGGCGGGCGCGCCGGGTTCGGCCTGCATGTAGACGGTGCCGACCATGGGCGAGGTCACGGCGCCGGGATGGCTGGCCGGATCCTCGCTGGCCGCATGTGCCGCGGGCTGGGGCGTTGCGGCAATCTGGGCCGGGGCGGCGGGCGCGGCCTGCACGGGCGCCGGTGCGGCGATGGCGGGCGCGGCGCGGCTGACGGTCACGCTCAGGCTGTCGTCGTCGCCATATTCGCGCTTGACCCGCAATTCGGTCAGGTCGTTCTCGCGCAGCAGTTCGGCCAGCGCCTTGATGAAGGCCACGTCCGAATCGTGTTTGCCGTCTGTCATTGATGTCCTCGCCCGGTTCTGTTGCCCGTCACTTCTGCGGGCATGCCTGTCAGGCGCCGTTTATAGGCCATGCGCCGCGCGGTGAAAAGCGGTCTGGTTGCGCGCGGCGGGGCAAGCGCGCCGGCCCGGGCGGCTTTTGGCACCCGCGCGATTGAAGAGCGGGCCATGGCGTGGCTATTGTCGTCCAAAGTGACGGAGGGACGCAGACGATGTGCATCCTTGACTGGCGCCATGACGGTTCGCGCATCCCCGGAGGGCGCGCGCGATGAACCTCGCCTCGTGGCTGCAACGGCGCGCCATGGCCGACCCGGCGCGCCCGGCGCTGTTTCGCGGCCGCGACCGGGTGGCCGACTACGGCGCTTTTGCGGATCGCGCCGCAAGGCTGGCGGGGTGGCTGGCGGCGCAGGGGATCGCGCCGGGGGACCGGGTGACGATCTTCATGAAGAACGTGCCGGACTACCTGATCGCGCTTTACGGCATCTGGTATGCCGGGGCGGTCGCGGTGCCGATCAACGCCAAGTTGCACGGCCGCGAGGCGGCGTTCATCCTCGGGAATTCCGGCGCGCTCCTGGCGCTGACCTCGCCCGGCCCGGGCGAGGCGCTGGCCGAGGCGGGTGCCGGCTGCCGCCTGCTGGACATTTCCGGCGAGGGCTGGGCCGCGGCCATGGCGCACGATCCGGTCGCGGCGCCGCTGCATCGCGCGCCCGACGATCTGGCCTGGCTGTTCTATACCTCGGGCACCACCGGGCGCCCCAAGGGGGTGATGATCTCGCACCGGATGCTGACGGTCATGTCGCTGGCCTATTTCGCCGATGTCGATGCCGCCAGCGGCGAGGATTGCACGATCTACGCCGCCCCGATGAGCCATGGCGCGGGCATCTACAACATGGTGTATGTGCTGGCGGGCGCCCGCCATGTCTGCCCGGCCTCGGGCGGGTTCGACGCCGCCGAGATCTTCGATCTGGCCAAGCATTTCGGGCGCGCCCACATGTTCGCCGCCCCGACGATGGTCAAGCGGCTGTGCACGGCGGCGAAGGCCACGGGCGAGACCGGCGAGGGGATTCGCAGCGTCGTCTATGGCGGCGGCCCGATGTATGTCGCCGACATCATCGAGGCGGTCGGCCTTTTCGGCCCGGTCTTCATCCAGATCTATGGCCAGGGCGAATGCCCCATGGGCATCACCGCGATGGGGCGCGCCGAGGTGGCCGACCGCAGCCACCCCGACTGGCGCAAGCGGCTGGCCGGCGTCGGCCGCGCCCAGTCCCCGGTTCAGGTGCGCATCGGCGATGCCGAAGGCCGGGCGCTGGGCCCGCACGAGGCGGGCGAGATCATGGTGCGCGGCGACGTGGTGATGCCGGGCTACTGGCAAAACCCGCAGGCCAGCGCGGAGACCCTGAAGGACGGCTGGCTGATGACCGGCGATATCGGGTTCATGGACGAACACGGATATGTCACCCTGCACGACCGCTCCAGGGACGTGATCATCACCGGCGGATCCAACGTCTATCCCCGCGAGGTCGAGGAGGTGCTGCTGACCCATCCCGGCGTGAGCGAGGTTGCCGTGGTCGGCCGCGCCCATCCCGAATGGGGCGAGGAGGTGGTGGCCTTTGTCGTCGGCTCGGCCGACCCGGCCGCGCTGGACCGGCACTGCATCGCCAGCATCGCGCGGTTCAAGCGGCCCAAGGAATACGTGTTCCTGTCCGAACTGCCCAAGAACAATTACGGCAAGGTGCTCAAGACCGGGCTGCGCGAACTGCTGGAGGAAAGCAAATGACGGATCTGACAGGAAAAACCGCCCTCGTCACCGGATCGGTGCAGGGTATCGGGCTGGCCATCGCGCGAAAGCTGGCCGGGGCCGGGGCGCGGATCGCGGTGCACGGGATCGCCGGCGATGCCCAGATCGAAGAGGTCTGCGACGCCTTGCACAAGGCCGGATCGCCCCAGGCCGAGTTCTTCGCCGGCGACCTGCGCAATCCCGACCGCATCGGCGAACTGATGGCGGCGGTGGCGGCCTGGGGCGGGGCCGACATTCTGGTCAACAATGCCGGTATCCAGCATACCGCGCCGCTGGCCGAAATGCCGCGCGAGACATGGGATGCGGTCCTGGGCATCAACCTGTCGGCGGCGTTTCATACCATGCAGGCGGCGTTGCCGCTGATGGCCGAACGCGGCTATGGGCGAGTCGTCAACATCGCCAGCGTGCACGGGCTGGTGGCCAGCCGCGACAAGGCCCCCTATGTGGCGGCGAAATTCGGGCTGGTGGGGCTGTCGCGGGTCGCGGCGCTGGAATACGCCAGGGCAGGAACCAGGGCGCTGGGCGGCGTGACGGTCAATTGCATCTGCCCCGGCTGGACCGAAACCGCGATCATCGAACCGCAGATCGCGGCGCGGGCCGCGGCACTGGGCGGCGACCGGGACGCCGGCATTGCCGATCTGTTGCAGGAAAAGCAGCCCAGCGCGCGCCTTTCGGACCCCGCCGAGATCGGCGCGCTGGCGCTGTGGCTGTGCAATCCGGTGGCCCACAACATCACCGGCACGGCGATTCCGGTCGATGGCGGCTGGACGGCGCAATAGCCGGAGCGCAGCGAAAACGGGCGCCCGCGGCGCCCGATGCGGCATCGGCTGGCCGGGCTGTCAGGGCTTGGCGTCGGCCTTGGGCGCCGGCTGGGCAGCGCCCGGCGCGCCGGGCGCGGGCTTGCTGGCGGTACGGCCGGGGTTCAGCGGATCGTCCTGACGCTGCACCGAGCCTTCGAAATGCGCACCGCTTTCGATGGCGATGGTCTTGTGGATGATGTCGCCCTCGACCCGCGCGGTGGCGGTCAGCCGCACCTTCAGCCCCCGGACCCGGCCCACGACGCGGCCGTTGATCACGACATCGTCGGCGGTCACTTCGCCCTTGATGGTGGCGCTTTCGCCGATGGTCAGCAGGTGCGCGCGGATGTCGCCTTCGACGGTGCCTTCGACCTGGATGTCGCCCGTGGTCTTGAGGTTGCCGGTGATGTGCAGATCGGTGGAGAGCACCGAGGCCGGCGGCTTGGCCTTGGGCGCGCTGGGCTTGTAATCGCCCGGGGGCGCGACCGGCGCGGAGGTCGGGGCCGAGGCTTTCGCGGGTTCCGGGGCCTTGTTGCCGGACTCGTGGATCTTACTCTTGGAAAACATTTCTTGCAGCCTTGATGTAGGTCATGGGGTTAACGGGTTTGTCGTTCACGCGGACCTCATAATGCAGATGGGTTCCGGTGGAGCGTCCGGTGCTACCCATATCAGCAATATGATCCCCGCGCGAGACCCTTTGACCCTTGCGCACCCGTATGTTGGAGGTATGGGCATAGTAGGTCTCGATGCCGAAGGCGTGCCGGATGACCACCAGCTTGCCGAAACCCGAATGCCAGCCGGCTTCCGTCACCACGCCGTCGGCGGTGGCGAAGATGTCGGTGCCGTGCTTGCCGGCGAAATCCTGGCCGTTGTGCATCCGCCGCCCGCCGGTCTTGGGATCGCGGCGATAGCCGAAACTGCTGGTCTGGCGTACCGCGGCGCGGATCGGGATCGCGAAGGGGGCCTGCTGGGCGGCGATGCGGTAGAGGTTCAACTGGTCCATCTGGCCCAGCAGCCGGTTGGCGCGCAACTCGTCGGCGCTGGGCTCGGCTTCGGCCCGGGTCGAGAATGACAGCGGCGTCAGGGGGCCGCCCTGGCCGCTGTAGCCGCGCCGCACCTGGTCGAGGATCTGGTCGGTCGGCATGCCGGCGCTGCGGAACATCTTGTCCAGCGGTGCCACCGAGATCGTCATCGCCTCTTCGAGCTGGCGGAAGATCTGGTCGTTCTGCTCGTGCATCAGCTTGATCTCGAATTCCAGATCGTCGCGCTGTTTCAGGGCCTCGCGGGCGTCGGCCACGACGCGGTCGCGTTCCTGCGCGGTGCGCTCCAGCGCGCCGGCCATCAGATCCATGGAAACGGGCGCCGTTGCCGCCGCCGCCAGAACCGGGCCGGTTTCATCGGTCTGTTCCCGCAACGCGGCCAGGGCGGTGCGCGCCGCCTCGCGTTCGCGCATGGTGTCGCGCAGCGTGCTCTGGATCACCTCGATCCCGGTTTCCAGTTCGCGCCGCCGGTTCTCAGAGGCCAGAAGTTCCGATTGCATGACCGAAATCTGCGCCAGCGCCGCGTTGAAGCGGTTCTGTGCCGCCAGCGCCTCTTCGGCGCGGGCGTCGCGTTCGATCGAAAGCGCGTTCAGGCGATCCTGATAGGTGTGCTGGTCGCGCTTGGCCTGTTCGCGGAAATTGCCCGAACCGATGCTGTCCATCAGCAGGATCGCGGTTGCCACGATCGCCCAGGCGACCAGCAGCGAGGCGCCGGCATAGGCGGCCAGCTGGGTCGCCGGCCTGAGCCGTATGAACCTTGTGTCGCTGTCGGATTTCAGGAAAACCCTGCGCTCTGGGAAATGCTTCTCCAGCAGCGCGTGTGTCTTTATCGCAAGGCGTGTCCGCACGCGTCCTTCCTCGTCCCATCCCTCACGAGGCCCGGGAAAGTGGACCCGCACCCTGGGCCGAGTGTTTAACCGCCCCCCCCGCGTTGGGCAAGTTCGCCGGCCGCCCGGGGACGGATTGTCGCGCAGCAGGCCCGAAATTGGCGAAAATCCGCCGATAGCAAGGGGTTGGCGCGATCTGCCGCGGCTTTCCGCAAAGGCCCGAAATTTCTTTGGTCCGGGGCTGGACCCGCTGAACCTGTGTGCTAGAGTCATCTTTGTCCGGACGGGAATCCCGAGGTCCGGGCCGGCGACCCCGGACCCGGCAGACGTACCGCCCCGGACATGAGGGGCCTCCCAATCCCTTCGTATCGGTCCGCTGGCGCGGGCTGGCAAGAGCGGCCCGGACATTGTGTTCCTCCCGGGTCGCTCTTTGCATTTCAGAGGTATCAATTTGGGGGCAGACACCGGGGCCCGCGTGAATATACTGCGCGAAATACCGCCCTACGGGAGAACCGACATGGAGCGTTTCGACAACAGCCCCGAGACCGCGCTGGCCTGGTATCGCGAAGGCATCGGCGCGGCGCTGGCCACCGTCGTTCAGACCTGGGGCAGCGCCCCGCGCCGGGTCGGGGCGCAACTGGCGATCGGCGGAGATGGCCGGATCGAGGGTTCGGTTTCGGGCGGTTGCGTCGAGGGCGCGGTGATCGTCGAGGCGATCGAGGCGATCGAGGCGATCGAGGCCGGCGATCACCGGCTGCTGGAATTCGGGGTCAGCGACGAGGACGCCTTTGCCGTCGGCCTGGCCTGCGGCGGCACCATCCGGGTACTGATCGAACCGGTCGGCTCCGCACTGCCCGTGGATCTGCTGCAAGAACTGGTCGCCGCCCGTGCCGCCCGCCAGCCGGTGGTCTATGAACTGCACCTGTCCGACGGCACGCGGCGGCTGCTGCACGGCGCCTATCCGGAGCGTCTGCGCCAGGACCGTTCGGGGTTCGGGGAAGATGGCGAAACCTTCATCGCCGTGCATAATCCTCCGTTGCGCCTGATCGTGGTCGGCGCGGTGCATATCGCCCAGGCACTGGTGCCGATGGCGCGGATCGCGGGCTATGATCCGACGATCATCGACCCGCGCGAGGCGTTCGCGTCAGAGGCGCGATTCCCCGGCGAGACCATCCTGCACGACTGGCCCGACGAGGCGGTGGCGCAACTGGGGCTGGATGCGCGCACGGCGCTGGTGCTGCTGACCCACGATCCCAAGCTGGACGATCCGGCGCTGGAGGCGGGCCTGCGCGCGGAGTGTTTCTATATCGGTGCGCTGGGTTCGACACGCACCCATGCCAAGCGGGTGGCCCGGCTGAGCGAACGCGGCTTTTCAAAGGCGGAGATCGGCCGCATGCACGCGCCCATCGGGCTTGACATCGGCGCCGCCGGTCCGGCCGAGATCGCGGTTTCGATCCTGGCGCAGATGACTGCCGTCCTGAGACTGGGATGAAGTTCGGCCCGGTGCCGGTCGAACGGGCGGCAGGTCACATCCTGGCGCATTCCGTGCCCCTGCCGGGCGGGCGGCTGCGCAAGGGAATGACGCTGGGCGCGGGCGAACTGGCGGCGCTGAAGGCGGCGGGCTGGACGCGGATCACCGTGGCGCGGCTCGAGCCGGGCGATCTGCACGAGAACGCCGCCGCCGCGCGGCTGGCGGCGGCGCTGGTGCCCGACCCGGCCCGCGCCGGGCTGCGCCTGACCGAACCGTTCACCGGGCGCGTCAACCTGATCGCTGATGGCCCCGGCGTGGCCCGGATCGACGCCGGACGGGTCGATGCCGTGAACCGGGCACATCCGATGATAACGCTGGCCACGGTGGCGCGCTGGCAGCGGATGGAACCGGGCGGCATGGTCGCGACGGTCAAGATCATTGCCTATGGCGTGCCCGGGGACAGCGTGAATGCCGCCGCTGCAGAGGCCGGCGGGGCGGTGTCGCTGGCGCGCCCGGTGCTGCGCGACGCCGCCCTGATCGAGACGCTGGTCGGCGGTGCGCGGGCCGGGCCGGGCAGCGACAAGGGCTGGCGCATGATGCAGGCCCGCCTTGACCGGCTCGGCGTCGGGCTGGCTGCGCGGCAGACCGTGGAACACCGGATCGAACCGCTGGCCGCCGCCATCGCGGCGCGGCCCGAGGCGCTGATTCTGGTGCTGACCGGGTCGGCCACGTCCGATCCGGGCGATATCGCCCCCGAGGCGCTGCGCCGGGCGGGCGGCAGCGTGGCGCGATTCGGCATGCCGGTGGATCCGGGCAACCTGCTGTTTCTCGGCGATCTTGCGGGGCGCACGGTGATCGGCCTGCCGGGCAGCGCCAGATCCCCGGCGCTGAGCGGCGTGGACTGGGTGCTTGAACGGGTGGTCTGCGGCGTCGCCCCTTCATCCGGCGACATTGCCGCGATGGGCGTCGGCGGCTTGCTGAAGGAAATCCCGACCCGCCCGCAGCCGCGCGCCGGCCGGTCCGGCGGCTGAGACCGCCGGCAAGGGGATCGGCACCCGGCCGGGCCCGCCGCCGGATGGAAACCCGCGGACAGCCAAAATACCTGTTCTCAACCGCCGGTAGGCGTGATTAAACTCGGCCCGATGAATGAATGATGGGGAGGATCTCATGATACAGGTCAAGATGACCGTGAATGGCAAGGAGAAGTCCGGAGAGGTCGAAGGCCGCACGCTCCTGGCGTCTTTTCTGCGCGACACGCTGGGGCTGACCGGCACCCATGTCGGTTGCGACACCGGCCAGTGCGGCGCCTGCACGGTACATGTCGACGGGGTCGCGGTGAAATCCTGCAACATGCTGGCGGCCGAGGCCGATGGCGCCAGCGTCGACACGATCGAGGGCCAGGCCGCGCCCGACGGGACGCTGAACGCCATCCAGCAGGCGTTCCAGGATCATCACGGGCTGCAATGCGGTTTCTGCACGCCGGGCATGGTGATGAGCGCCGCGGCGCTGCTGAAGGACAACCCCAGGCCCAGCGAGGCGGAGATCCGCTTTCACCTGAGCGGCAACATCTGCCGCTGCACGGGTTATCACAACATCGTCAAGGCGATCATGGCCGCGTCCGGGCAGGACGTGTCGGCCATCGCGGCAGAGTAGGCAAGCGGCGGATGGCGGGGCGAACCCCGCCCCACGGCATTCGCAGGCCGGGCTTGCCCCGGCGCACCCCAGGGAGGATTTGAGACATGCCCAAAGACAGCGGCATCGGCGCCAGCGACAAGCGGCGCGAGGACGTGCGGTTCCTGACCGGAACCGGGAACTATACCGACGACATCAACATGGCCGGCCAGGCCTATGTGCATTTTCTGCGCTCGGACGTGGCGCATGGCCGCATCAACGGCATCGACACCGCCGCCGCCGAGGCGATGCCGGGTGTCGTGCGCATCTTCACCGGCGCCGATTTCGAAGCGGTCGGCGGCATCCCCTGCGGCTGGCAGGTGACGGACCGGCACGGCAACCCGATGCAGGAGCCCCGCCATCCGGTGCTGGCGCATGGCAAGGTGCGCCATGTCGGCGACCCCATCGCCGCCGTGGTGGCCGAGACGCTGGCCCAGGCGCGCGACGCCGCCGAGGCGATCAAGCTCGATATCGAGGATCTGCCGGCGGTGGTGGACATGAAGGCCGCGCTCGAGGACGGCGCGCCGAAGGTGCATGACGACCTCACCTCGAACCTCTGCTACGACTGGGGGTTCGTCGAGGACAACAAGGATGCGGTCGATCAGGCGATCAGGTCGGCGGCGCATGTGACGACGCTGGATCTGGTCAACAACCGGCTGATCGCCAATCCGATGGAACCGCGCGTCGCGATCGGCGCTTTCGACCGCGCCAGCGGCGAATCGACGCTTTACACCACCAGCCAGAACCCGCATGTCATCCGGCTTCTGATGGGGGCGTTCGTGCTGGGCATTCCCGAACACAAGCTGCGCGTCGTCTCGCCCGATGTCGGCGGCGGGTTCGGATCGAAGATCTTCCACTATGCCGAAGAGGCGTTCTGCACCTTCGCGGCCAAGGCGATCAACCGCCCCGTGAAGTGGACGGCGACCCGGTCCGAGGCGTTCATGTCCGACGCGCATGGCCGCGATCACGTCACCCGGATCGAACTGGCGCTCGATGGCGACAACAATTTCACCGCCATCCGCACCGAAACACTGGCCAACATGGGGGCATATCTGTCCACGTTCGCGCCTTCGGTGCCGACCTATCTGCACGGCACGCTGATGGCGGGCTGCTACAAGACCCCCAACATCTATGTGAACGTCAAGGCGGTGTTCACCAACACCGTGCCGGTGGATGCCTATCGCGGGGCCGGGCGGCCCGAGGCGAGCTATCAGCTGGAACGGGTGATCGACAAGGCGGCGCGCGAACTGGGCGTCGATCCCATCGCGCTGCGCCGGCAGAACTTCATCACCGAGTTCCCCTATGCCACGCCGGTTGCGGTGGAATACGACACCGGCGACTACAACGCCACCATGGACACGCTGGAGAAGATCGCCGATTTCGGCGGTTTCGCCGCACGCCGGGCCGCCAGCGAAAAGGCGGGCAAGCTGCGCGGGCTTGGCATCAACTGCTATATCGAGGCCTGCGGCATCGCGCCCTCCTCGCTGGTGGGCCAGCTTGGCGCGCGCGCCGGGCTTTACGAAAGCGCCACGGTGCGGGTCAACGCCACCGGCGGGCTGGTGGTGATGACCGGTTCGCACAGCCACGGTCAGGGCCACGAGACGACCTTTCCCCAGGTGATCGCCGAGATGATCGGCATCGACGCGGGCATGGTCGAGATCGTGCATGGCGATACCTCGAAGGTGCCCATGGGCCTTGGCACCTACGGCTCGCGCAGCCTGGCTGTCGGCGGCTCGGCCATGGTGCGGGCGACCGAGAAGATCATCGCCAAGGCCAAGAAGATCGCCGCGCATCTGATGGAGGCAAGCGATGCCGATATCGAGCTGAAGGACGGGGCGTTTTCGGTGGCGGGCACCGACAAGTCGGTCGCCTGGGGCGATGTCTGCCTGGCCGCCTATGTGCCGCACAACTATCCGCTGGAGGAACTGGAGCCGGGGCTTGAGGAAACCGCCTTCTACGACCCGTCGAACTTCACCTATCCGGCAGGCGCCTATGCCTGCGAGGTCGAGGTCGATCCCGAAACCGGCCAGGTCACGATCGAGCGGTTCTGCGCCGCCGACGATTTCGGCAACGTGGTCAATCCCATGATCGTGGACGGTCAGGTCCATGGCGGTATCGGCCAGGGCATCGGGCAGGCGCTGCTCGAGGCGTGCGCCTATGACGAGGACGGCCAGCTACTGAGCGCGTCCTACATGGATTACGCCATGCCGCGCGCCGGTGACGTGCCGTTCTACAAGGTCGATCATTCCAGTTCCACGCCCTGCACCCACAATCCGCTGGGGGTGAAGGGCTGTGGCGAGGCCGGCGCGATCGGTTCGCCGCCGGCGGTGGTGAACGCGGTGATCGACGCGCTGCAATCGGGGGGCAGCAAGGTCACCCATATCGACATGCCCCTGTCGCCCTCGCGGGTCTGGGCGGCGATGCAGGCGTGAACCGGCAGGGCGGGGGGCCAGCCCCCCGCACCCCCCGGAGTTTTTTTTGCAAGATGAAGCAGGAAAAGGGTTTTGCTCATCCTGCGGAAGGAGAGACGAGATGTACAATTTCGAGTTCGTGAAGCCGTCCAGCATCGACGAGGCCGTGGCCGCGCTGGGCGAAGACGAGGCGCAGGCGCTGGGTGGCGGGCAGACATTGATTCCGACGCTGAAACAGCGACTGGCGCGGCCCGCGCGTCTGGTCAGCCTGAGCGGCATCGCCGAGATGAAGGGGGTCGGGGCCGAAGGCGGTGTACTCACCATCGGCGGGGGCACCAGCCACGCCACGGTGGCGGCCGAGGCGGCGGGCAGCTATCCGGCGCTGGCCGCGCTGGCGGGCAATATCGGCGATCCGGCGGTACGCAATCGCGGCACCATCGGCGGGTCGCTGGCCAACAACGACCCGTCGGCCTGCTATCCGGCGGCGGCGCTGGGCAGCGGCGCCACAATCGTGACCAATGCCCGCGAGATCGCGGCGGACGATTTCTTTAAGGGCATGTTCACCACGGCGCTGGAGGAGGGCGAGATCATCACCGCCGTCAGGTTCCCGGTCCCGCAGGCCGCAAATTACCAGAAGTTCGAGCAGCCGGCCTCGCGATTCGCGCTGGTGGGCGTGTTCGTGGCGCGCGGCGGCGATGGTGTGCGCGTCGCCGTGACCGGCGCCTCCGAAGAGGGGGTGTTCCGCTGGAGCGAGGCCGAGGCGGCGCTGGCTTCCGATTTCTCGACCGGTGCCATCGAGGGGCTGAGCGTGCCCGCCGACGGCATGATCGCCGATCTGCACGGATCGAAAGCCTACCGGGCGCATCTGGTGGGCGTTCTGACCAGACGCGCGGTTTCCGCCGCGTCCTGACGGAAATCCGTTTCACGGGGCTCGACCCGCGCGGGGCTAAGGCCGCCCCGCGCGGGTCTTTCCTGTTGCCTCGGGGCGGGGCGCCGGGGAACCCGGGGGCGGGTGGGCAAGTTCCATGTCCAGAGAACGAAACCCGCACATGACCCCGAGGTGAGCGACATGACGATGCGATTGCAACTGAGTACGGCAACGATGGCCCTGTGCCTGGGGCTGGGCGTTCCGGCCGTGGCGATGGCCGAGGCCGAGCCTGCGGGCGCGAAGGTGCCATTCTGCGCCGCCGACGAGAACGACCGGGCGTTTCCCTGCCGCAGCGCGAACCAGTCTGTCGTCAATACCACGCAGGAACTGATGTCGCGCGGCGGCGGCGTGGCGCCCGACTGGATGGTGCAGCAGGAGCGCGCGCGGCAGCAATCCGCCGGCGCGCCCGCACCCCAAGCCAAGCCTCAGGCGAGGCCGGCAGCACCGGCCCCGGAGACCGCGGCGCCCGACCGCAAGGCCGCCGGGCAGGGCCAAACGGGCGCGGCTCAGCCGGACGCCGGGCAGCAGGAGCCCGGGGCAGAACAGCGCGCCAAACAGGCGCGCAAGGCGCAGCAGGAAAGCCAGGCGCGTGAGGCCGAGCGCGCCGCCCGCCGTGCCGAGCGCCGCGCCGAGCGTGCCGAAGCCGCCGCCGCCGCACAGGAACAATCCGCCCGCGAACCCGCGGATGTGCGCGAAGAGGTCGTGAGCGAAAGCGGCGTGCGCAAATCGTCGGAGGATTTCGATACCTCCGTGGCCGGGACCGGGCAGAACGCCGCGCCGCGCCCGCCGGCGAAGGCCGATGATGACGGGCTGGACAAGCTCGGCAAGGCCGCGCTGATCGGGCTGGGGGCGCTGGCGGTCGGCAAGATCCTGAACAATGGCGACGAGGTCGTGGCCAATTCCGGCGATCGTGTCGTGGTTCGCCGCGACGGCGATCTCGCGGTGCTCAAGAACGATGACGTGCTGCTGCGCCGCCCCGGCGACAAGGTGCGCACCGAACGCTTTTCGGATGGTTCGACCCGCAGCACGGTCACGCGCGACAATGGCGTGCGCGTGGTCACGATCCGGGCAAGCGACGGCACCGTCTTGCGGCGTTCGCGGCTGATGCCGGACGGGCGCGAATATGTGCTGTTCGACGACACGCAGCGGGTGGCGCCGGTCGATCTGGGCCAACTGCCCGCCGCGCGTGTCGATCCGCAACGGCCGGCGGCCGCGGGCAGCGGCAACGATGCCGCCCTGCGCCGCGCCTTGCAGGCCGAGCTGAACGCCGATGTCGGGCGGCGGTTCTCGCTCGACCAGATCCGAAGCATCGCACCGGTGCGCTACCTGGCACCCGAGATCGAGGTGGATGCCATTACCTTCGCGACCGGATCGGCCGCCATCGCACCGGATCAGGCGCGCGAACTGGCCGATCTGGGCACCGCCCTGTCCCGGCTGCTGAGGCGGCACCCCGATACGGTGCTGCTGATCGAAGGGCATACCGATGCGGTGGGCGATGCCAGCTACAACCTGGCGCTGTCCGACCGGCGGGCCGAATCGGTGGCGC
Source organism: Paracoccaceae bacterium (assembly GCA_020441385.1). Taxonomy (GTDB): domain Bacteria; phylum Pseudomonadota; class Alphaproteobacteria; order Rhodobacterales; family Rhodobacteraceae; genus JAGRMG01. The sequence continues at coordinate 4,324 of JAGRMG010000167.1, read as the reverse complement.
TGGCGCTGAGCGAATATTTCGACGTGCCGCCCGAGAACATGGTGATCCAGGGCTATGGCGAACAATTGCTGAAGGTGCCGACGCAGGCGGCCGAACCGGAAAACCGGCGTGCCGTGGTGCGCAACATCACCGCGCTGCTGAACTGAAACCGCCGCGTGCGGCCGGCTCGTCGGGGCCGGCCGCAACAGGCGCGGGCGGCCCGAATCGCGCCCGCCGACCTGAAACCGACAGGTCCCCCGCCGCGACAGCCAAGGGGGGCATGTGCAAATCCTACTTGTTGGGCAGCGGGCCGATCATCATGATCATCTGACGGCCTTCCATCTTCGGCATGTTCTCGATCCGGCCGATTTCCTTGACGTCCTCGGCGACGCGCTCGAGCAACTCGCGGCCCAGGTTCTGGTGCGCCATCTCGCGGCCGCGGAACCGCAGCGTGATCTTCACCTTGTCGCCGTTTTCGAGAAACTTGAAGACGTTGCGCATCTTGACGTCGTAATCGTGGGTGTCGGTGTTGGGGCGGAACTTCACCTCCTTCACCTCGATGATCTTCTGCTTCTTGCGTGCCTCGGCCTCGCGTTTCTGGGTCTCGTACTTGAACTTGCCGAAATCCATGATCTTGCAGACCGGCGGTGCGGCATTGGGCGAGATCTCGACCAGATCGAGCCCGGCTTCCTCGGCCAGCGCCATGGCCCGGCTCGGTGAAACGACCCCGATATTTTCGCCTTCGGCGCCGATCAGGCGGATTTCGGGGCTGCGGATCTTGTCGTTGACGCGCGGGCCGGTGTCACGGGTCGGCGGCGCGTTGTGCGGTCTGCGGGCTATGGGTTTATTCCTTTGGTCATTGCAGAATTTCGAGGCTGGAAACTAGACTGCGCGGCGCGGCGTTTCAAGCGGGATCGGCGGCCGGAACCGACAAAACCGGCCGCCCGGCCGGCGGAATCGCGCCGCCACCGCGGTACTGGCACATGTCGGGGTCGCGCGCTACGGCGCATGGCGCGCGACAAAGCTGTCCAGACGGTCGTGGAAGATGTCGAATGCCTCGGTGCCCTCGACCAGCATGTGGTTCGAGCCCGGCAAGGTGACGAATTCGGCGCCCGGAATGGCGGCGGCCAGGCGGCGGCCTTCCTCCAGCGGGATGCGGCGGTCGCCCTCGGCGTGGCAGACCAGTGTCGGGGCGCGCACTTTCGCTGCCAGATCCATCACATCCATTTCGGCGTTCATGGCATTGATGCGCGCGGCATTCCCGGGCGTGGTGGACAGCCGCTGGCGTTCGTCCATGTAGAGCTTCTGTGCCGGGCTGGCGTCGGGCAGCATCGATTCGGTGAACACATGCCGGTAGGCCGGGTTGGTCGACCCCCAGCCGGCACGAATCATGTTGTTGGTGGCGGTATGAAGGTCCGCCTGGTCCGGATCGCCGCGCCTGAGCGCACCGCGCCCGTACCCGCCGAGCAGGACCATGCAAGTGACCCTTTCGGGGTGGGCGGCGGCATAGCGCACCGAAAAGGCGCAGCCCTGCGACTGGCCGAAAAGGGCAAATCGCGCAAGCCCGGCCGCGTCAACGACGCATTCCATGTCCGACAGCATCGCCGCCTCGGATATGTCCTCGACATTCCAGTCCGAAAGGCCGTTGCCGCGCTGGTCGAAGCGGACCAGCTCGCAGGCTCGTGCAATGCGGGCGAAACCGGGGCCGGAGATCGGGCTTTTCCAGTCATAGTCGAGATGGTTGACCCAGTTGGGCGCCTTGAACACGATCGGGCCGCGTCCCAGCCGCGCATAGGCCAGTTGCACCCCATCGCGTGCAGTGCAAAAGCCGATACGCTGTTCGGCCGCTTCGCGGTTCAGAGCGTCGAAATCGTCACGCGGCTGCGGCGTCCACTGCCAGATCCGCACCGGTCGCGAGAGGTTCTTCAGACGTTGACTGCCCATGTCGCGAAACCCGGCCTGTTCGTCAGGCGCAAGCATCGACAGCGCGGTTTCGCTGACACAGACCCCGCCGGGTTCGGATACGGTTTCCAGCCGGGCGGCAAGGTTGACGCAGTCGCCGAACAGGTCGCCGCCTTCGTCGATCACATCGCCGACGCTGACACCGGCGCGATAGAGGATGCGCCGGTCGGGCGGCTGTCCCGCCTCGCGCGGGGCCAGGTCGGACTGTATCGCCCGCACGCAGGCGATTGCGGCCCGGGCGGTAGAGAACTCCGCCAGCATGCCATCGCCCGTGGTCTTGACCACCCGTCCGCCGTGATCGGCCAGCGCGGGGTCGATCACCTCGGCGCGGTGCGCGCCCTGTCGCGCCAGCAGATCTTCGGCGCCGTCTTCCATCAGCCGGCTGTAGCCGGCCATGTCGATTGCAAGTATCGCGGCCAGACGGCGCGGCATGGCCCGACTCCGGCGGTTGGCAGGTTGCCGGAGTCTACGTCAGCAAAGACGATCCGTCGAGTTCGGGCGGGTCAGCCGACGAACGCCTTTTCGACGACGTATTCGGCGGGGTCGGAATTGGCGCCCTCGCGCAGCCCGAATCCTTCGAGGATATCCTTCAGATCCGCATTGAACCCGAGCGAGCCGCAAACCATGGCGCGGTCGGTTTCCGGCCCGATCCCCTCGATGCCCAGATCGCGGAACACGGTGCCATCCTTCAGCAGATCGGTAATGCGGCCCATCTTCGGGCTCTGTTCGCGGGTGGTGGTCGGATAATAGCGGATCTTGTCGAGGTTTTCCTGCCCCAGCAGTTCGATCATCATCTCGTCCTGCTTGAGGTTCTCGATCAGCTGGCGGCCATAGTCCAGTTCGGCCACGTCGCGGCAGGTGTGGGTGATGACGACCTCGTCGTAATTCTCGTAGGTTTCGGGTTCGCGCAGGAGCGACGCGAAGGGCGCAAAGCCGGTGCCGGTGGCGAAGAACCAGATGCGCTTGCCCGGCAGCAGCGCGTCATGCACCAGCGTGCCCACGGGTTTGGGGCGCAGGATGATCTGGTCCCCCGGCTGGACATGTTGCAGACGCGAGGTCAGCGGGCCGTCCTGCACCTTGATCGAATAGAATTCCAGTTCATCGTCCCAGGCGGGGCTGGCGATGGAATAGGCGCGCAGCAGCGGTTTGCCGTTGTCCCCCAGAAGCCCGATCATCACGAATTCGCCGGACCGGAAGCGCAGGGATTGCGGCCGCGTCACGCGGAACGAAAACAGCCGGTCGGTCCAGTGCCGGACATGGGTCACGGTCTGGGCGTCGGGCAGGGCGGGTTGCCGCGTCGCGGGGCCGGCTTTGGCGGTCGCTGTTTCTGTCACGTCCGGGGTCTCCATCAAAGTCACGGCATCTGTCGCGATATCGGTCACGGCTGTCAACTCCATCCCTGTTCAATGGTAATTCGGTACAGATATACCAGATTAGCGCATTTTGCAACTGCAGAATGATGGCGCCGCTCAGGCGTGGCGGCGGCCGAGCCTTGCCTGGTAGTCATTGGCGCGCCAGTCCGAGCGGGCAAGCCACTGATCCTCGGGCTGGCGCGCGGCCAGGTTCGCGTCGATCTCGACCTCGTCGAAACCCGAACGGCGGGCCATCGCATATTGATCGGCCAGCACATGACCGCTTGCGCGCAGCCGCCCGGCATAGCCCAACAGGCGCAACTCGCGGGCGATGGAAAACCCGCGCCCGTCGGCGAAGCTGGCAAAGCGGATGCGGATGATGCGGGCACGATCCAGCCGGCCGCCGAGGGCAGAGAGGTCGGTCTCCGGTCCGATATCCAGCGCGGCGCCGCCGGTTTCGGGCGCCGAAAAGCCGCCGGTCCAGTCATCGGGGCCAAAGCCTGTGTCGGTCACGAGAACGCTCATGCGTCTTCTCCCTTGCGTGCCATGCGGCCGTTGACGAAATGGATGCCGCATTCGGTCTTGTCGCTGCCGCGCCAGCGCCCGGCGCGCGGGTCTTCGCCGGGGCCGGCCGGCGAGGTGCAGGGCGCGCAGCCGATCGAAGGATCGCCGCGCGCCACAAGAGGATGGCGCGGCAGGCGGTTTTCCTCCATGTAGGTGCGCACGTCTTCGGGCGCCCAATGCGCCAGCGGGTTGATCTTGAGCCGGCCGGTGCCGGGCTCGGCCTCGAAGAAGTCGAGCGCGGCGCGGCTTGAGGACTGGAACCGCTTGCGCCCGGTGATCCAGCCATCGAAACCGGCCAGCGCCCGTTGCAGCGGGCGCGTCTTGCGCAGGGCGCAGCAGGCGTCCCGGTCGCGCCGGTGCAGATCCCTGCGCGGATCGTGCGCCGCAAGGCCGGCGCCGTGCAGGATGCGGACATTGTTCAGCCCCAGCCGTTCGCAGATCTCGGTCTGGTAGACCAGCGTTTCGGT
>JAGRMG010000166.1 GCA_020441385.1 Paracoccaceae bacterium | reverse complement strand
TCCAGCAGCTTGCGCACATCCTCGAAGTGCAAGCCGGTCGTCGGCTCGTCCAGGATGTAGATCGTCTTGCCGGTGGAGCGGCGCGACAGCTCCTTGGCCAGCTTGACGCGCTGCGCCTCGCCGCCCGACAGCGTCGTCGCCGCCTGGCCGACCTGGATGTAGCCCAGGCCGACATGCGCCAGGGTCTCCAGCTTGTTGCGGATCGCCGGCACGGCCTTGAAGAGCTTCACGCCCTCCTCGACGGTCATGGCCAGCACGTCGGCGATGGAGTGGTCGCGGAACTTCACTTCCAGCGTCTCGCGGTTGTAGCGCTTGCCCTTGCAGACATCGCACTGCACGTAGACGTCGGGCAGGAAGTGCATCTCGATCTTGATCACCCCGTCGCCCTGGCACGCCTCGCAGCGCCCGCCCTTGACGTTGAAGGAAAACCGCCCCGGCTTGTAGCCGCGCGCCTTGGCCTCGGGCAGGCCGGCGAACCAGTCGCGGATCGGCGTGAATGCGCCGGTATAGGTCGCCGGGTTCGAACGCGGCGTGCGCCCGATCGGGCGCTGGTCGATGTCGATCACCTTGTCGAGATGTTCCAGCCCCTTGATCGTCTCGCAGGGCGCGGGTGTCTGGCGCGCGCCGTTCAGCCGCATCGAGGCGGTCTTGAACAGGGTCTCGATGGTGAGGGTCGACTTGCCGCCGCCAGAAACACCGGTGACGCAGACGAACTGCCCCAGCGGGAAAGCGACGGTCACGTCCTTCAGGTTGTTGCCACAAGCCTTTACGACAGTTACTTTTTTCCCGTTTCCCTTGCGGCGTGAGACAGGCACCGAAATCTCGCGCTGGCCGCTGAGATACTGGCCGGTGATCGAACCCGGATCGGCCGCCACCTGCGCGGGCGTGCCGTGGCTGACCACCCGGCCGCCATGCACCCCGGCGCCGGGGCCGATGTCGAAGACGTAATCGGCCTCGCGGATCGCTTCCTCGTCATGTTCGACAACGATCACCGTGTTGCCCTGGTCGCGCAGGTTCTTGAGCGTCGTCAGCAGCCGGGAATTGTCGCGCTGGTGCAGGCCGATGGAGGGTTCGTCCAGCACATAAAGCACGCCGGTCAGCCCCGAACCGATCTGGCTGGCCAGACGGATGCGCTGGCTTTCGCCGCCCGACAGCGTGCCGCTGGCGCGGCTCAGCGTCAGGTATTCCAGCCCGACATTGTTGAGAAAACCCAGACGCTCGCGGATCTCCTTGAGGATGGCGCGGGCGATCTCGTTCTTCTGGGCCGACAGGCTGGCGGGGGCGGCCTCGATCCAGGCATGCGCCTCGCGGATCGACATCTGCACCACCTCGCCGATATGCAGCAGCCGATCCCGCCCGCCCCCGGCGGGTCCGATCTTCACCGCCAGCGCTTCGGGGCGCAGCCGGTGGCCGCCGCAGGTCTGGCAGGGGCGGTTGTTCTGGTAGCGTTCGAATTCCTCGCGGATCCAGTTGCTGTCGGTCTCGCGATAGCGCCGCTCCATGTTCGGGATGACGCCTTCGAACACCCGCGTCACCTGATAGACGCGCCCGCCCTCGTCATAGCGGAACGCGATCTCCTCATCGCCCGATCCGTACAGGAACACCTGCTGCACATGCCCGGGCAGGTCCTTCCAGCGGGTCTGCATGTCGAAGCCGTAGTGCCGGGCTATGGCCTCGATGGTCTGCTTGAAATAGGGCGACTTGCCCTTGCGCCAGGGCGCCAGCGCGCCGTCATAGATGCGCAGCGTGGCATCGGGCACCACCAGACGTTCGTCAAAGAACAGTTCCACCCCCAGCCCGTCGCAATCCGGGCAGGCGCCGAACGGGGCGTTGAAGGAAAACAGCCGCGGTTCGATCTCGGGGATGGTGAAGCCGCTGACCGGGCAGGCGAAATTTTCCGAGAAGGTGATGCGCTCGGGCTCGCCCTCGGGCGGCGCGGTTTCCAGCACGGCGATGCCGTCGGCGAGATCCAGCGCTGTACGCAAGCTGTCGGCGAGGCGCGTTTCCAGCCCCTCGCGCACGACGATCCGGTCGACCACCACGTCTATGTCGTGGCGGAACTTCTTGTCGAGCGCGGGCGGTTCGTCGAGCTCGTGGAACTGCCCGTCCACCTTGACCCGCTGGAAGCCCTGCTTGCGCAATTCCAGCATCTCCTTGCGGTATTCGCCCTTGCGGTCGCGCACGATGGGGGCCAGCAGATAGGCGCGGGTGCCCTCCTGCATGGTCATGACGCGGTCGACCATGTCCTGCACCTGCTGCGCCTCGATCGGCAGCCCGGTGGCCGGCGAATAGGGCGTGCCGGCGCGGGCGAACAGCAGCCGCAGATAGTCGTAGATCTCGGTGACGGTGCCGACCGTCGAACGCGGGTTCTTGCTGGTGGTCTTCTGTTCGATGGAGATTGCCGGCGAAAGGCCGCTGATATGGTCCACATCCGGCTTTTCCATCATGTCGAGGAACTGGCGGGCATAGGCCGACAGCGATTCGACATAGCGGCGCTGGCCTTCGGCATAGATGGTATCGAACGCCAGGCTGGACTTGCCCGACCCGGAAAGCCCCGTGATCACGACCAGTTGGTCGCGCGGGATATCCACGTCGATGTTCTTGAGGTTGTGTTCGCGCGCCCCGCGCACCTCGATATGTTTCAGCTCAGCCATTCGTGCCCCCGCTCAGGTGGTACAGAAATAGGCGGGCGGCGCCGAGTCTCCAACCGAAAAATGTGAACAAAATATGAACGGGCGAAAAATCCGCGGCGCCGGGCGGATCCGGATTGTATTCTGTTTTGCGAATGTTATACTCGCCTTCGACCTACCGGACTCGACCGGGCAGCAGGGACTCGACCAGGGACCAGGCGACGATGTTCTTCATGAAGCGACGGAAGGATCGCGCCGCGCTCAGCCCGCAGGATGCGGTGCGCGGGGCGCAGGATGGCACCGTCACGGTGATCGACGTGCGCGAATTCGCCGAGATCTCGGCCTCGGGCAAGGCGCGCGGCGCGCTGCACATCCCGCTGACGCGGCTGCAACAGATGGCCGACCCGCGCCATCCCGATCATGTCGATGCGCTCAGACCCGAAGCCCGGATCGCGCTTTACTGCGCCAGCGGCGCCCGTTCGGGAAGCGCACAAAGGATGCTGCAGCAGATGGGGTACGAGGATGCCCACAATATCGGCGGGCTGGGTCACTGGGTGCGGGCGGGCGGTCAGGTCGAACGCATCTGACCTGTCCCCATGCGGATACCCGCGGCGCCAGGTCCGGCCCTGCCGCCCGGTACCGGCAAGAAGGAGGGGAACACATGCGAACGCTGCCAGACAAGCTGACAACGGTGCCGCTGTCCAACGGGACGGTCACGGTCGATGAACACGGCTATATCACCGATCCCGGCCAGTGGAGCGACGAATTCGCACGCCGGGCCGCCGAGACCGAGAATATCGAACTGAGCGACCATCACTGGCCGATCATCCGCTTCATGCGCAGCTTTCACGACGAACATTCGGTCGCCCCCGACCAGCGTTTCGTGCTGAACCTGATCGCGCAACAGGACGGGCTGGACAAGGCGCAGGCGCGGCGGCGCATGTACGAGCTGTTTCCCTACGGATACGTCAAGCAGGCCTGCAAGATCGCCGGGATGCGCCAGCCGCGGGCCTGGAGCACCGGCTGACGCGCGCCCGGGCTCGGGCCTTGCGGGCAATCGCCCAGGCTGGCCGGGGCCTGACTACCGGGGCGACTATGACATCGGCCATGTGATGCGCGAGCGCGCCACGGTTCTGGCGCGCGTTCCGGTGACTGTCGGGCCGTAGCGCCCCGGCCCGCCGCTACATGTGGATGACGCGCCCGTAGGCGTCCAGAACGCTTTCGTGCATCATCTCGGACAGCGTCGGATGCGGGAAGACCGCGTTCATCAGATCCTGCTCGGTGGTCTCCAGCTGGCGGCCGACGACATAGCCCTGGATCAGTTCGGTCACTTCCGCACCGACCATGTGCGCCCCCAGAAGCTCTCCGGTCTTGGCGTCAAACACGGTCTTGACCATGCCTTCGGGTTCGCCCAGCGCGATGGCCTTGCCATTGCCGATGAACGGAAACCGGCCGACCTTGATGTCGTATCCAAGCTCTTTCGCGCGGGCCTCGGAATAGCCCACCGAAGCCACCTGCGGCTGGCAATAGGTACAGCCGGCGATGGATTCGGGACGCACCGGATGAGGGTCGCCGCCCGCGATCAGTTCGGCGACCATCACGCCCTCGTGGCTGGCTTTGTGCGCCAGCCAGGGCGGCCCGGCGATATCGCCGATGGCATAAAGCCCGGGAACGCCGGTGCGGCAATATTCATCGACGACGACATGGCTCCGGTCCGTCCGCGCGCCCAGGTCTTCCAGGCCCAGCCCCTCGACATTGCCGACGATCCCGACCGCGGAAATCACCGTGTCGAATTCGAACTTTTCGGTCTTGCCGCCGCTTTCGACATGGGCCGTCACCTTGCCCTTGGCGCGGTCCAGTTGCTGTACCGTGGCCTTTTCCATGATGGTCATGCCCTGTTTCACGAACTGCTTTTTCGCGAAGGCGCTGATCTCGGCATCCTCGACCGGCAACACCCGGTCCAGAACCTCGACCACGGTGGTATCCGCGCCGAGCGTATTGTAGAAACTGGCGAATTCGATACCGATCGCGCCCGATCCGATGACCAGGAGCTTCTTGGGCATTCGCGGCGGCTGCAACGCATGCCTGTAGGTCCAGACCAGATCGCCGTCGGCCTCGAGCCCGGGCAGTTCGCGGGCCCGCGCGCCGGTGGCCAGCACGATGTTTGCGGCGCTCAACTCCTCGGTGCCCTTGCCGGTCTCGACGCTGACCCGGCCCTTCGGGCCAAGGCTCGCCGTGCCCATCACCACGGTGATCCCGTTCTTTTTCATCAGATGGCCGATGCCGCCCGAAAGCTGTTTGGCCACGCCGCGCGAGCGTTTCACGACCGCGTCGAGATCGAAACCCACCTTGTCGGCCCTGAGACCGAAATCGCCGGCCCGTTCCATCAGGTGAAACACCTCGGCCGAGCGCAACAGCGCCTTGGTCGGGATGCAGCCCCAGTTCAGGCAGATGCCACCCAGGTGCTCGCGTTCGACGATCGCCGTCTTCAGGCCCAGCTGGGCGGCGCGGATCGCCGCCACATAGCCGCCGGGCCCGGCGCCGACGACGATCAGATCAAAGGTGCTTGCAGCCATGATTCCCCCTTGGCGTGAACGGCCCCAAAAAATTAGTTTAGCGTTAAACTAATTTTTTGCCCACTTCAACGTCTTTTCCGGCATCAACTGGCGCGGACGGTGAAAGACATGGCCGCGCCGCTGCCAAGCCTATACGACGCTGGGCCGGAGCGATAGAAGGAACCGCGGCCGCAGGCCGCCGGAGGGCGGTCACGGGCATCGACGCCCGCGTTCGGGAAAGGACAAACGATGATCAAGACACTGAAAGACCTCGCGCTGGCGCTGCTGAATGCCACGCTGCTGCTGATCGCGCTCTGCCTGTTTCTGGCCTGGCTTGTGTCGTCCAGGGTCGACGGCATGCTCGCCACGTTCGCATCCAATCTCGAACTTGTGGGGCCGCTGCGCGAGGACGTTCAGGCGATGACCGCCGAAGTCGCCGCGCTTCGTGCCGATCTGGCGTCGCTGTCCTCGCAGGGCGGAGAAGCCGGATCGGCGACGATGCGCGCGGTGCAGGATCGAATCGCGGCGCTGGATGCGCGGCTGACCCAGGCCGATGCCAGGATCGAGACGCTGCGTCAGGCGCCGGGCGAACTTGTCGACCGGGCCATCGAGCGCACCATGACCACGGCGGCCAGCGAATTCGCGCGTGCCGTCAACGACATTCGCGGCTGCGGCAAGCCGCAGGGCCCGGCGCCGCGATAGGCCGGCGGCTCAGGCGGTGGCCTGCAACTTGCGCACTGTCGCGCCATAGCCGCCCGAGGAAACGAACGCCTCTTCCGGGTCGGTGGTGGAACGGCGCAGCGCGTCGTTGCGGAACGGGAACCGTCCGAACAGGCGGATGACCTCGCGGTGGGCGCGGGCGTGCAGCAGATTGGCCTTGCCCGATTCCGGCATCCGCTGGCACAGCAGGCGCACGCAGCGTTCCTGATCGGCCAGGTTCTCGGAATGCATCAGCGGCATGTAGAAGAACTGCCGCGCCGGTTCGGCGATCCGCATGTCCCATCCCTTGTCGATCGCCGCCTTGGCGGCCGACAGCGCGGCGCGGTCGGATGCGAAGGCGCGGGCCTCGCCGCGGAACATGTTGCGCGGAAACTGATCTGTCAGGATGATGTAGGCGAGCGTTCCGCTGGGATAGGTCAGCCACAGCGAGAACCGTCCGTCGCAGGCCGCCTCCCAGGACTCCAGGAACCGGTCGCGCACCTCGGCGTCAAGGCGTGCGTCCGCCTCGTACCACCGTGCCTCTCCGACGTCGTCCAACCAGAAACTCAATACCTCTTCAGGACCAACCATGGGTCGAACTCCACTCTAGACTGCCCCAGGCACCTTCGATGTAGCCGTTTTGGCCGAATGTTACAGTAACAATTTGTAACTCGTCCGAAACATTGCAAGCCCGTCTTGCGCGGGCAAAGCGGTTTCCGGCGCCGGTTTCGGCCCGCGCCTCGGCCCGGGCCTCGATCCGTGCCCGGCCGGAGCCTATGCCCGGGCTTCGGCCCGGGCTTCGGCCTGTGCCTCGGCCTGCGCTTCGGCTTCGACCTCGGCGGCATATTCCTGCGCGAATTCCACCGCGATGGGCGTCGAGGCGGGCGACATCGGCGCATAGGTGGCGGTATCCTCGACGCGCACCGAAGGGCGCTGCGTGGCGCGGTAGACGGCATAGGCGGCCAGGGCGAACAGCAACACACCGATGAGCAGGAAGAACCCGCCGGGCCCGATCACCGAATCGCTCATCAGCCAGCCGCTGATCAGCGGCCCGGCGATGGCCCCCAGCCCGTTGATGAATACCAGCCCGCCCGACGCCGCCGCCATGTCCTCGGGTTGCAGATAGTCGTTGGTATAGGCGATCAGCAGCGAATAGAGCGGATTGGACAGCCCGCCGATGATGAAGGCGGCCGCCAGGAGCAGCAGGTAGTGCCCGCCCAGCACCATGCCGATCATGGCGCCGACACTGCCCGCGAATGCCACCATCATGATCAGAAGGCGCCGGTCCATGCGGTCCGACACCCAGCCCAGCGGATATTGCAGCACCGTGGCGCCGATATAGAACACCGCCACGAAGACCGAGATCTGCGGCAGGCTGAGCCCGGCCCTGGCGCCATAGACCGCGGCCATGCCGAACTGTGACGAAAACACCCCGCCCAGCAGGAACATGCCCATGCAGCCCAGTGGCGAGATGTCGTACAACTGCCCGAGCGTCATCGGCTTGGCGGTATCGAAAGCCGGGGTCGGGCTGATCGACAGCAGGATCGGCCCGAACGATATCGAAATCACCACCGAGGCGATGACGAAGGTGACATAGCCGGACGGATCGCCCACCAGCAGCAGCGCCTGCGCGCTGACGATGCCGATCATCTGCACGATCATGTAAAGCGACAGCGCCTTGCCGCGGTTTTCGTTGCTGGCGGCGTTGTTGAGCCAGCTTTCGGCGGTGACATAGACCCCCGAAAAGCAGAACCCGATCAGGACGCGCCCGGCAAACCACGCGTAAGGGTTTGCAAAGACGGGATAAAGGATCATCACCGCCGAAATGAACGAGGCCAGCGCGGCGAACACGCGCACATGCCCGACACGGCGGATCATCTCCGGGGCCATGCGCGACCCGCCCAGGAAGCCGATGAAATAGGCCGACATGACATAGGACATCTGGAAGGTCGAAAAGCCCTCGATCTCGCCCCGCACGCCCAGCAGCGTGCCTTGCAGCCCGTTGCCGATCATCAGAAGACCGACGCCGATCAGCAGCGCCCAGGCGCTTGAAATTACCTGTAGCATCGCCGGTCTCCCCGTGTTCGGCACCCGTTTCGCGTTGTATCCGCCCAGCCAACCATCGCGCACGCAAGGCGGTCCCGTTCGTCTACGACAGATCCGGGGTCGGTTTTGGCCCCTTGCCGTCGCGCCCGGGTATCAGCAGCGAGGCATCGCCATAGGAAAAGAACCGATAGCCCGAACGCACCGCGTGGTCATAGACGGACATGATCCGGTCATGCCCCATAAACGCGGCAACCAGCATCAGCAAGGTCGATTTCGGCAGGTGGAAATTGGTCATCAGCGCGTCGGAGACGCGAAAGTCGAAGCCGGGATAGATGAAGATGTCGGTCTTGCCTTCCCAGGGCCGGATCGCGCCGTCGCGCGCCGCGCTTTCGATCAGGCGCAGCGCGGTGGTGCCCACCGGGATCACCCTGCCGCCGGCGGCCCGGGTCGCGGCGATCTCGGCGGCGGCGGTTTCGCTGACCCGGCCCCATTCGGCGTGCATCCGGTGGGTTGTCACATCCTCGACCTTCACCGGCAGGAACGTGCCTGCCCCGACATGCAGGGTGACATAGGTAATGGCAACGCCCATGTCGCGTAGCCGCTCCAGCAGCGGCCGGTCGAAATGCAGCGACGCGGTGGGGGCGGCCACCGCGCCGGGATGGCGGGCCCACACGGTCTGGTAGTCCTCGCGGTCACGCTCGTCGGCGGGGCGCTGCGCGGCGATATAGGGCGGCAGCGGCATGGTGCCGGCCTGCGCCAGGGCGGCGTCGAAATCCGTGCCGCTCAGATTGAAGCGCAACACGCCCTGCCCCTCCGCGACAGCGATCAGCCGGGCGCTCAGCGAGGGGGAAAAAGTGATCGTCTCGCCGGTGCGCATCTTTCTCAGGGGTTTCAGCAGCGCCGCCCAGTCACCGCCCGGGCGCGGTTCCAGCAACGTCACCCCGATCCGTGCCGAGGTGGCGCCGCCCGCGCCGTCACGGTGGCGTCGCCCGCTCAGCCGGGCCGGAATCACGCGGGTATCGTTCAGCACCAGCCGGTCGCCGGGGCGCAGCCATCCGGGCAGATCGCGCACAACGGCATCGACGATCCGGTCGCCATCGGCCACCAGCAGCCGCGCCGCGGATCGCGGCACGGCGGGCCGCGTCGCGATGCGGTCTTCGGGCAGGTCGAAATCGAAATCGCCGAGTTTCATGGTTTCGGGGCCTTATACGGCCCGGCGGCATTTGACCAGATGCACCCGCCCGCCGGGGCCTCAGCGATCGCCCCCCGACGGCTGCGGCCTGGGTTGCGGCGCGGGCGCGGGCGGGCCGCCGGGAAGGGCGGGCGCATCGGGCGGCGCGCCGCGGAACACATCGCGCAGCATGCCCGGCGCCAGACCGGACAGCGGGTTGACCTGCACTTCCGGCGCGCTTGCCGGTCCCCGCAGGGTATAGCTGAATCCGATCAGCCCCTCGCCCTTGCGGGTCAGCATGCTGCCAATGCTGTTCAGCAGATAGACCGGCGAAATCACGCCGCGCATGGCAAGCCGGCTGCTGGCGATGTCGTAAAGCCCGTCCATCGAGATCCCGATCGAGGGGCCGACGGCGCTGCCCTCCAGAAGGGTCAGGCGCGACGGCCCCAGCCGGAACCGGCCCTCGACCTCGGTGAACAGAATGCCCTGGCCCGACATTTCATCCAGCAGCCCGACAACGCTGATCGCGTTCAGAAGCGCCGCCATGGTCGGGGCATCCTTGACTCGCGTGTTGCGCACCTCGACCGCGCCGTCGAACTGGCCGGCATCGCCTACGGGCAACAGCGTCATGGTGAAATCGCCGCCCCGGCCATGCTGGAAGATCCCGGCGGCACGGAACACCTCGCCGGCATCGGGCGACGTCACCCTGACCGCGCTGCGCCCCCCCTTGGGCACCACGGTGCCGCTCATCGTCGCCTGCCCGTTCAGCGCGCCGCTGAATTGCCCGCTGAGACCACCGGCGGTGGTGAACTGACCGGCGAAACCGGTCAGGGCGATGGTGTCGGTGACCTGAAAGCGGCTCAGCCGCACACTCATGGGCCGTGAACCGCCCTGCCCGCCCCCGGCGCTGCGGAAGGTCGCGCGCCGCATGTCCAGCGTGCCGTCCAGGATGCGGATTTCCGGCACCGCCTCGCCGCGCCCCACGAGTTCGACGCTGGCGTCCAGCCAGTCCCCGACCCGCAGCGAACTCAGCAGCGCCCGGTCAAGCCCGCCACCCTCGCGGTTCAGCACCGTGCCGGTGGCCGACAGGCCGGCGGCCTCGACAACCAGCCTGTCGATCTGCGTCCGTTGCCCCAGGGTTCCGCCGATCTCCAGCCGACCGGCCGCCGATTGCGGCTTGGCCCAGCCCAGTTCCGGCAGGCGCAACCCGACGCCTTCCAGATCCGAGGTCAGGGTCAGAACCGGAGGCTTCGCGGGCATGAAATCCATTGTGAATGCGCCGCTGCCCTGCCCCGACACGCTGCCCGGCGGCAGGCCGATGCCGAAGGTTTCGACCAGCCGTGGCGACAACTCTACCGTACCGCTCAGCCGACTGCCGCGCCCCGCGCCCTCGCCGATCGGCTGGCGCCAGCGCACTCGGGCGGCAACCTCGTCGATCCTTGCCGCGCCCGCCAGTTCCACCTCGTCGTTGTCGGCAAGCACCCGCAATTGCGGCGCGGCAACGATGTGATCGGGAACCAGAACCGAACTGGAGAGCGTGTCTATCCGGCCGTCGAGTTGGAAATCCATCTCGTGAAACTGCGCGCCCTTCTTCAGCGGCAGCGCCAGCGTGCCGGTGGCGCGCACCGTGCCTTCGGCCATGTCCACCGGCAGTTGTGTGCCCTCGAGCACCTGCAGGGGCGGGCGGTTCAGCAACGAGAGGACCGCGGTGAGCGATCCGCCCGCCTGCATGCGCACCACCCCCGGTGCCGCGCGTCTGATGCCGGTGTCGGGCACGATGAACGAGGTGCCGGCGATGTCCAGCGCGCCGCCCTGGCCGGCCAGCACGGCGCCGGCGCTGGCGGTCACGACAAAGCGTCTGCGCAGCAGCGATGCATGCCCCGCGGCGCCGGTGATCGGCGGCATGGTCTTGAGAAACCGGATCGCGGCACCGGCAAAATCGAAATCGCCGTAAAGTTCCGGTCGCTCCCCCGGCGCCAGTCGCAATGCGAAATCAATGTCCTGCAACTCGCCGCCCGACAGGTTCTCCGCCACCCACTTGCGCGGCTTGGGCGACAGCCCGCCGGGCCAGAGCCGCATGAGCCGGCCGGTCGCCAGACGGTCCGCCCGCGCATCCAGCGCCAGCCGCCAGCCGCCTTCGCCCGCCGCCAGATCGCCCGAGATCCCGAGCGTCCAGTCGTCCGCGCCGATCGCCATCTGGCCCAGGGTCAGCCGGAACGGATCCGGAATCAGGCGAAAATCCAACTCGGCCCGGTCCAGGATCAGCGGTTCGTCATACTGGCCCGGCGGATCGACGCGCAGCCCGCGCAGCCTGAACTGGCCGACCATGTCCGTCAGCCCGCCGCTTTCCACGCCGTTCAGCCAGGCGCGCCCCTCGGCGCTACCCGACCCCCAGGGGCTGGATATCGACAATTCGTCGAATTCCAGAACCTGCCCGCCGGGATCGTAGGTGAAATAGGTCCGCGCGCCGTCAAAGGGAACCGGCGAGGCGCTGTCCGTCGGCTGCAACACCCCGGCACCGATCTGCAACGTCGCCGAGAGCGGCCCCAGCGTGCCATCGGGGGTCACCGCGGCGCGCAGCGCACCCGAAATCGGCGCCCGCAACGCGCCCAGCCAGGCCAGCGCGACACTCTGCGCGGCGATGTCCTGCGC
>JAGRMG010000165.1 GCA_020441385.1 Paracoccaceae bacterium | reverse complement strand
TGGCGACGGCTTTGTCGTGGCGCGCCTGCTGAAGGGCTGGGGCTGGGAGGTGGCGGTGTTCCTTTACGGCGATCCCGACCGGCTGCCGCCGGACGCGAGGGCGAACTACGAACGCTGGATGGCGATGGGAAAGGTGCGGGCGCTGGGCTTTCCCGACCTGCGCCGCGAAGACCGCGCTCCGCTTGTCGACGCGATTGGGCGCGAGAGCGGTACGGCACTGGTGGTGGACGCGATCTTTGGCACCGGTTTCGCGCGGCCCGCGCCGGGGCTTGCCATGCTCCACGAGATCTGCGCGGCCGAGATGCAGGGGCCCGGCCCGCGACGGGTGGCGGTGGACGTGCCCACGGGCATGTGCGCCGACAGCGGCCGCCCGCTGGGCGCGGCGCCGGCGGGGTCGGCCCATGCCGTGATGTGCTGTCATCTGGCGGTGACGTTTCACCGGCCCCGGCAGGGGCACCATGTCGGGCAGGGGCCGGAGTTTTGCGGCAAGGTGGCGGTTGCCGACATCGGCCTTGATCCGCGCGCCCCAGCAGGACGCGGCCCAGCCCCCGGACCGGCAACGCGCGCCATGCCGCAGGCCGCCAGGCTTGCCGCTTTCCGGGGCGGCCTTGCGGAAAAGCGCGGTGGCCACAAATACGCCCATGGTCACGCGCTGATCGTGTCGGGCGGTCCGGGGCGCACCGGCGCGGCGCGGCTGGCGGCGCGCGGGGCGCTGCGCATCGGGGCGGGGCTGGTGACTTTGGCGGTGCCGCCTGCCGCGCAACAGGAGGCGGCCGCGCAGGTCACGGCGATCATGCTGCGGCGCGTGGCGAATGGCGAAAGGCTGGCGGCGTTGCTGGAGGACGCACGATTCAACGCGCTCTGCCTGGGGCCGGGGCTGGGGTTGGACGACAAGGCGAGCGCGCTGGTTGCGGCCGCGCTGGAGAGCCGCCGGGCGACGGTTCTGGACGCGGATGCGCTGACGCTCATCGCCGCTGACGCGACGCTTTTCGCAGCCCTGCACGAAACCTGCATCCTGACCCCGCATGGCGGCGAATTCGCCCGGCTCTTTCCCGATATCGCGCAGCGGCTTGACGATGCGCCCGGCCGCGGACCGGCCTTTTCAAAGGTCGATGCCACGCGCGCCGCCGCGAGGCGCGCGGGTTGCGTGGTGGTTTTCAAGGGGCCCGATACGGTGATTGCCGCGCCGGACGGGGGCTGTTTTGTCAGTTCGGCACACTACGAACGCGCCGCGCCCTGGCTGGCGACGGCGGGGTCGGGCGATGTGCTGTCGGGGTTCGCCGCCGGGCTTCTGGCGCGCGGACTGGCGCCGATGCGGGCGGCGGAATCGGCGGCCTGGCTGCATGTGGAATGCGCCCGACGCTTCGGCCCGGGCCTGATTGCCGAGGATCTGCCCGAACAGCTGCCGGCCCTGTTGCGCGCGCTGGGGCTCTAGGCCGCCTGGCGCATGCCGGTCCGGCCCGAAATGTCGGCGGCAAGTTCAAGCCCGCCGGCATAGATCACATGTGCGGCGTCGAATTCGAGGCGGAACAGGCGCAACCGCCGCATGCCCAGATCGCGCACGAACCTGCCATCGACCAGCATGTCGGCGCGCATCAGAGCCTGGGACGCGCCGCCGAACGCCTGGGCGCGCCAATCGCGGATCAGCAGCCGCTGGCCGGCCGGCAAGAGCGTGTGGGTCCGCGGTCCGCGATGCCCCGGCGATCCGGCGGTGAAGAGGATGGCGCGCACGGCTCGGCGGCGTATGGCCATCCGGTCCAGCCGGGCCATGCCGGCGTCGCGGGTGATGATACGGTCGCCGGGGGTGAGAAATTCCACTGGAATCTCTCCATCGGCTGTCAGCACGCATGTGCCTTGCGCCAGCCCGCCATCTGGCCGGGGCAGGGGTTGGGGGCAGGGCGGCGCGGCGCGCACGCCCGCACGCCCGACCGTTTTCGGTTTCATGGCGTTCTCGCTCGATTGCCTCTGTTTTTCGCAGGCTAGGGCAATCGCGCCCGCCTGTCGCGCGGTTTCTGTCGCGAATTGTTCACATGTGTCGCCCCGGCCATCCGGCGGGCCGGGGCGAACATCCGAACCCGCCAACCATGCGCGCCGGATCGGTCGCGAAACGTGGCGGACGTCATTGCCCTTGACGCCCGGATGCGCGTCAAATATTGACCGGAACCGGCAAGCGGGCGTTGTGTAGTGGTAAGACCTTAGCCTTCCAAGCTAATGACGCGGGTTCGATTCCCGCCGCCCGCTCCAGAAATCCGTTCCCGACATGACGCATCGTTTTCGCGCCCGGTCCGGTGGCGCCCGCGCGCCGCAGGGAAAAGCCCCCTCAATTTGGCCATAATTCCGCGCGGTTTTGCACTTATTCGAACCCTAGCTTCGCGCACGGGGCCAGGCGCGGGAAAGTGCAGTCATGATCAGCGGAACGACCGGAACGGGGCTTGACCGCCTGTTGGATATCATCGCGGCGGACGAGGGGCTTGCCGCGCGCATACCGGCAAGCGAAATCGACGCCGGCGCCCGTGCCGCCGACCGGATGAACGCGATCATCGTCGAAGGCATCGCCGCGCTGGGCATCGCATCCAACGGCGTGCTGAACACGGCGGATATCCGCGATCTGTCCGACTGGATCGCCACCAACAGGGCGGGCGCGTTCATCGCGGCGCATGGCGATGACGAGGACGGTTCGGAAACCGGGTTTCACCTGATACAAAGCGATGGCGGCGTCGATCGCCTGTTCGGCGAGGCCGCGATCGACACGGTTGCCGATGGCATCTACCATCTGGTGTTCGGCTATGAACACGGCCGTCTGCTGAACGAGGACGGCGACGCCAACGTCCGGCTGGAAAGCGTCGCCTGGTGGCTCGGCGATCTGATGGCCGACGACCTGGGCGCGGCGGCGCGCGGCGAGGGGCCGCTTGCCAGCGATGGCGCCGATCCCTATGCCAAGCCCTCCACCGGAACCGGCCTCGACCTGGTCAACGATTATATAACGAACGATCCGGGCCTGAACCGCAATGTCTCCAATTCCGAAGCCAACGAGGCGGCGCAGGCGGCGCATGTGATAAACCGGATGATCCTCGATGCGATCCGCACGCTTTCGCTTGCCAGCGATGGCGATCTCACCGCCTCGGACGTGCGCAGCATCTCCAACTACATCCGTTCGGATGCGGGCCGCCTGGCGGCGTTCGTTGCGGCGCATGGCGATGACGAGAGCGACGAGGAAACCGGGTTTCACCTGGTGCAGAACGACGGATCGGAACTGCAACTCTTTGGCCAGAACGCCATCAATACGGTATTCGACGGCATCTATCACATCGGTTTCGAAATTATCGACGGCCGCCTGCGCAACGAGGACGGCGACGCCAACGCATCCGCCGGTACGGTGGCATACTGGCTCGACTCGCTTCTGCGCGAGGATATTTCAAGCGGCCGGCTGGGCGGCGTCGAGGTCGGCTATGCCTCGACCGGCACGGGGCTTGACCTTCTGACCGGGATCATCCTCGACGACGACGGGCTTGAGGCGCGCGTGTCCGAGGGCCATATCCGCAACGGCGCGCGCGCCGCCGACACCATAAACGCCATCATCGTCGATGCCATTCGCGCAACCGGGGTCGCCGCCAACGGGACGATAAAGGCTTCGGACGTGCGTGACATCAACGCCCATATCCGCGCCGACAGCGAGCTCTTCGCGCGGTTCGTCGCCGCGCATGGCGATGACGAGGACGGTGTCGAGACCGGGTTTCACCTGGTGCAGAACGATGGGGCCACCAGCCGGCTGTTCGCGCAGAACGCCGTCGACACGGTCGCCGACGGCCTTTACCACATCGGCTTCGAAATCGTGGACGGGCGGTTGCGCAACGAGGACGGCGATGCCAACGCATCGCTCAAGACGGTGGCGGGCTGGCTGAACGGCCTGCTTTCCGAAAGCGATTTCGCGGCACTGGCCCGCGACGGCGCGCCAAGCCCCTATGTCGCCGGCACGACCGGAACCGGCCTTGACCGCCTGGTCGATATCGTCAGCGGCGATGACGGGCTGGCGGCGCGCATCTCGACCAGCGAAATCCGCGAGGGCGCGCGCGCGGCGCAGAACATGAACGCGCTCATCCTCGACAAGATCGTCGCCACCGGCATCGCCAATGACGGGATCATCTCGAAATTCGATGTCGTCGATCTGAACGCCGCGATCCGCGCCGATGCGGATGCGCTGCGCCGTTTCGTGAACCTTCACGGCGATGACGAGGACGATGCCGAGACCGGCTTTCACCTGGTGCAGAACGATGGCGCGGTCACGCAACTGTTCGGCCGCAACGCCGTGAACTCGATCGCCGACAGCATCTATCACATCGGATTCGAGATCGCGAAGGGCAGGTTCGTCAACGAAGACGGCGATGCCAACGCCCATGTTTCCGAAGTGGCCGATTGGCTCGAAGGACTGCTGGCCGCCGATCTGGCGGCCGGCCGCCTGCGCAACCCCGACCTGCTGCCCGGAAACGTGGACACCGAAGCGCTGCTGGCAGGGCGGGTGTTTCACACCGAGGGGCCGATAACCGTGTCCAAACTGGGCGGCGCGGTGGAGTTTCCGGCCACCGACGCGTGGAAACTGGCCGCCGGCACGATCGCCTTCGGGTTTGCGGCGACCAGCCCTGCGGGCGAGGACCGCGACACCATCTTTTCGCGCGATGCCTCCGGCTATGGTGATGGCGGCCACATCACGGCCTGGGTGAAGGAGAACGATCTGGTGGTGCGGGTGCAATCCACCGACAGCGACTGCTACCTGGTCGCGGAAGACGCGATCGCGGCGGGCAGGCAATACGGCGCCGCGCTGACCTTCGACGGATCGCGGGCGCTTCTGTACCTTGACGGCCAGATCGTCGATGCCGAGGCAACGGACATGTCCTGGGCGAACGCGACCGAGGCGCTCAATATCGGGGCCTCTCTGATGTACCGGGGCGAGGGCGAGACCCGCACGGACGACCCGTTTGACGGCGTCGTTGAGTATTTCGCCCTGTTCGACACTGCGCTCGGTCAGGGCGAGATCATCGCGCACGACCGCCTCGAGCGGGGCATCGAGGTCGAAACGCCGGCCCCCCCGCCCGAGGACGGCGGCGTGGCGCCGGTCGATCTTGCCGGCACGGGCGGGGATGACCGGCTCATCGGCGGCGCGGGCGACGATACCCTGACCGGCGGCGACGGCAGCGACACGCTGAACGGGGGCGATGGCGACGATCTGATCCTGTGCGGGACCACGGGGGCGGACGCCCGCGACATCGTCTATGCGGGCCGGGGCGATGACAGCATAGACGGCGGGCACGGCAACGACCTGATCTTTGGCCAGGATGGCGACGACACCATCGCCGGCGGCTTTGGCGCCGATGACCTGCAAGGCCAGAACGGCAACGACGTGATCACCGGTTCGGCCTTTGCCGATATCCTGTTCGGCGGCGCGGGGGACGATTTCCTCAACGGCGGCTTTGGCCATGACCTGATCAATGGCGGCGCGGGCGGCGACAGGTTCTTTCATGCGGCGGGCAGCGAGGCGCAGATGCAGGGGCACGGGTCGGACTGGGTGCAGGACTACAGCGCCGCCGAGGGCGACGTCCTGGTGTTCGGCGGGCCGGCAACGGCCGATCAATTCCAGGTCAACCTGAGCCATACCGAAAACCGCACGAGCGGAGAGCGCGCGGGGGACGATACGCTAAAGGAGGCGTTCGTGATCTACACTCCCACGGGCCAGGTGCTGTGGGCGCTGGTGGATGGCGGCGGGCAGGCTTCGATCAACCTTCAGATCGGAGCGGAAGTGTTCGATCTGCTGGGATAGACCGCCCCGCTGAAAGGGGCGGCGGGGATGCGGCGCATGCCCGCCCGCGAGGGGGCGCAACGCGCCGCGCCGTCACAGCCCCAGGCGCGCCGAGACGATTTCGTTGACCGCCTTGGGGTTGGCCTTGCCCCCGGTCGCCTTCATCACCTGGCCGACGAACCAGCCGGCCAGTTTCGGGTTGGCGCGCGCCTTTTCCACCTGCGCCGGATTGGCGACGATCACGGCATCCACCGCCGCCTCGATGGCGCCCGTGTCCGTCACCTGCTTCATGCCGCGTTTCTCAACGATATCGGCAGGTTCGCCGCCTTCGTCATAGACGATTTCGAACAGTTCCTTGGCGATCTTGCCCGATATCGCGCCCGAGGCGATCAGGTCGATGATGCCGCCCAGCTGCGCCGGGCTGACCGGGCTTTCGGTGATCTCGCTGTCGTCCCGTTTCAGGCGGCCGAACAACTCGTTGATGACCCAGTTCGCCGCCGCCTTGCCGTCGCGCCCCTGCGCCACGGCCTCGAAGAAGGCGGCCGAATCGAGGTCCGCCGTCAGCACCGAGGCATCGTAATCCGTAAGCCCGAAATCGTTGACAAAGCGGGCCTTTTTTGCGTCGGGCAGTTCCGGCAGGCTGGCCGCGATACCATCGACCCAGGCCTGTTCGATCTCCAGCGGCAACAGGTCGGGATCGGGGAAATAGCGGTAGTCATGCGCCTCTTCCTTGGACCGCTGCGAACGGGTCTCGTTCCTTTCGGGGTCGTAGCCGCGGGTTTCCTGCTCGATCTTGCCGCCGGCTTCGAGAATGGCGATCTGGCGGCGGGCCTCGACCTCGATGGCCTGCTGGATGAACCGCATCGAGTTCATGTTCTTGATCTCGCAGCGCGTGCCGAGATGCGAGAAATCCCGTGTTTCGAGATACTTTTCGTATGCGCCCGGCAGGCAGACCGAGATGTTCACGTCGGCGCGCAGGTTGCCGTTCTGCATGTTGCCGTCGCAGGTGCCGAGGTAACGCATGATCTGGCGCAGCTTCATGACGTAAGCCGCTGCTTCTTCAGGGCTTCTTATGTCCGGGCGGCTGACGATCTCCATCAGCGCGACGCCGGTGCGGTTGAGATCGACGAAGGACATGTTCGGGTCCATGTCGTGAATCGATTTGCCGGCGTCCTGTTCGACATGGATGCGTTCGATCCTGACCTTGCGCGCGAGGCCCGCGCCCATTTCGACCAGAACTTCACCTTCGCCGACAAGCGGATGATATAGCTGGGAAATCTGGTATCCCTGGGGCAGGTCCGGGTAGAAATAGTTCTTGCGGTCGAACGCGCTGAGCAGATTGATGCGCGCCTTCAGGCCCAGCCCGGTGCGCACCGCCTGTTCGATGCAGAATTCGTTGACGACCGGCAGCATCCCGGGCATCGCCGCGTCGACGAACGAGACGTTCGAATTCGGCTCGGCGCCGAATGTCGTCGAGGCGCCGGAAAACAGCTTGGCCTTGGATGCGACCTGGGCATGCACCTCCAGGCCGATCACCAGTTCCCAGTCGTGTTTCGCCCCGGCGATGACTTTCGGCTCGGGGGCCTCATAGGTCAGGTCCAGCATCGGCTTGGCGCCTCTTTGTTCCGTTTGCGTTCAGGCCAGCGTTCTAGGCCAGTGCGGCAAGCGGGGCAAGGCCCGCGGCGCGGTTCAGGCCGGGCCCAGCCGCGGGCCGTCGGCGGTGAAGGTGACGCGCAGGCCGCGGTCGATATCCTCGCGGAACTGGTCGGCGACGACGCGCAGCGCATCGGCGCGCCCGCGCGCGGCAAATCGGCTGGCCGAGGTGACGCGGGCGTTGTTGTCGAACCCGTCGGCGGCATGGGCCCAGATCAGCGGGTGCAGTTCGGTCAGATGATCGCGGATCAGCCAGGCTGCGCTGTCGGCGATGCGGATGCGGGCAAGATCGGAATCCGGATTCAGGCCGAGCCCGTTGCGCAGCGCAACGGCGCAATATGCGGCCAGAAGGTTGACCGTCTCCTGTTCCGGGCGCGCCGCCAGGATGTCGCGCAGCCCGTCGATGAAGAATTCGACATCGACCCGCCCGCACGCCACGTCGTCAAGCGCTATGGCATCGAAACAGACCCAAGTATAGCCGCCCGCGCCCCAGGTGTCCCGGGTGCGGGCGGCGGTTCGGCGGGCTTCGAGTTCGAGCGCCTCGTAAGAGCCGAACCAGCGTGGCAGCATGTGATTGCCCAGCGCCCGCATGTGGCGGGGGTTGCGCGGGTCCAGGTCGATCAGCCGTTCGTAGTCGTCGGCGATGCGGGTGCGCGGGTTGCGCTGCCCGGCGAGCAGCGCGCAGCGCGTCGCCAGCATCGCCGGGCTGTCCGCCACGACGGCGCGAAACGGAACCAGAAGTGCTGCGGCGCGGTCGAAATGGGCGGCGCATTTCTGGCGGTTCAGGCGCGGAACCATGCCTTCCCAGCCGGTGCCGCGCCAGGCCCATGCGATATCCAGATGCGCCTGCGCCACCACCAGCGCGATGACCGGATCGTCGCGCAATTCGGCCCGCACCGCCTCGAGCCCGCGAATGCCCTCGACCAGCGGCGCATCGTCCTGCGGGCAACCTTCGGACAGGGCGTGCTCGACCGCGCGCACCACGTCCGAGCGCGCGCCCCAGGCCAGCAGATCGGCCAGCGGCATGCCGCCGGGCGTGGCACTGCGGGCGCGGTCGGCGGCGGCGATCTCGGCGGACAGGTCTTCCCAGCGGTCCTGCCGGGCCAGGAACTGGCCGCGCGCCTGGGCCTTGCTGCATGCGATGTCGTCGGGGCTGTGATCCAGCACCGGGATCGACAGGCGGTCTTCGGGGCGGAACCTTGGAACGGGAAGTTCGTCATGGCCGGCGGGGTCGGTTTCGCGCGATCCGCCCAGCCGGGTCGTGATCGCCTTGAGCAGCGGTTGGGTCAGCGGACGGGTTCGGACGCGATGCAACATCATATTCCCACAGGCGCGATTGATACGGTATGGCCGGACTGTGCCGCCGTATTTGGGCGCAAACGTGGCGCGCTTGCGGTGTTAGGCGACAGCGGTCGGGTAATGCTGTGGCAGTCCGTTGCCGGGACTTCACGAAACCGTCAGAACACGGTGAAATGGTGGCGTTCGACGGCGAGGCCGCGCGCGTGCAGCGCGGCTTCCAGCGTTCGGTGCGGCGGCAGGGATTCGTCGGGCAGGCGGGTCCGGCGGCCATCGCCCGCAATCGCCGTGACCCGTACCGAGAGATCCCAGCGGGTATCGAATCGCATCCGCTCGATTTCGCCAAGCGCCAGGGTGCCGTGGCGCCGTCCGCTGTGCCAGTGCAGGCTGTCGCGCGACAGGCGCAGCCCGGCCGAAGGGTTGGCATGGAACTGCCAAAGCGCGGGCAGACCGGGCAGCGCCAGCAGCGCCATCAGCCACCAGGCTGCGTCAAGCCAGACGATCGCGGCGGCGATCGCGCCGAAATATGCCACCAGAATCGCCGCGATTCGGGGCGACCGGCCGTTGCGGGCAAAGACGAAATCGCCGCCTTGCGTCAAGGGAAGCCCGGGTTTCCCGGTGCCCGGCGCATGCGCTCAGGCCGCGCGAATGCGGGCGATCATCTCGGCGGTGTCCCCGGACAGGCCCGGCACCGCCGCGATGCGTTCAAGCTGTGCGCCGATCAGCGCCTGGCGCGACGCGTCATAGCGCCGCCAGGTCTGAAACGCCGAGCACATGCGCGCGGTGGTCTGCGGGTTCAGCGGATCGAGCCGGATCAGCCAGTCGGTCAGCAGGGCATAGCCCGACCCGTCGGCGGCATGAAACCCGGCATGGTTCGCGGCAAGCGCGCCCAGCACGGCGCGGAACCGGTTGGGGTTTTTCCATTTGAAATCGGCATGTTCGGTCAATGCGCGCGCAACCGGCACCGCCCGTTCGGGGGCGGCCTGGGCGATCTGCAAGCCGAACCATTTGTCCATCACCAGCCGGTCGTGGCGCCACTGGTCGTGAAACGCCGCCAGTTCGGCCTCGCCCTTGCCGGCGTCAAGCAGGCAGGCCAGCGCCGAAAGCTGCAGCGTCATGTTGTCGGCCGCCCCGTATTGCGCCGCGGCCCGCGCGCCGTCATCGAGCCGGGTCATCAACGCCAGCGCGGCACCGCCCAGCGCCCGCCTGCCGGCCTGATCGGCATCGGGGCTGAAGGGCGCCTCGACCCGGCACGCGGCGAGGATCTGCGCCAGCTCGTCCCGCGCATGTTCCGCCAGCGCCTGTTTGAGGGTCTCGCCGGCCCGCCAGATCGCATCGGGGTCGGGCACATGTCCGGCCTCGTGCAGGGCGCCGGCAAGTTCCGACTGACCGGGCTGGCCCAGCATCAGCGCGCGATAGGCCGGGTCCAGCGTGTCGTCGCGCAGCACTGCCAGCATCCCGTCGAGATAATCGCTGGCGGGCGTCGCCTTGCCGGTGGCCATGGCCATCAGCGTGTCGCGGGCCAGCATCCGCCCCGCCTCCCAGCGGTTGAACGGGTCGGTGTCATGGGCCAGAAGGAAGGCGCGTTCGTCATCGCCCGGGTCGCGGTCGAGAATCGCCGGCGCCGAGAAGCCGCGCAGGATCGAGGGCACCGGCCTGGCCGCCAGCCCCTCGAAGGTGAAGCTCTGGCTTGGCTGCGTCATCTCCAGGATTTCGGTTTCGCGCACCTCGTCGCCGTTGGGGCCAAGCAGACCGACAGCGATGGGAATCACCTGCGGCTGCGGATCGGGGCTGGCTTTGGTCGGGCGCGTGGATTGCGTGAAGGTAAGCGTGTAGGTGCCTGAATCATATTCCTCCTTCACGCTTAGGCGCGGGGTTCCGGCCTGGCTGTACCAGCGTTTGAACTGGCTCAGGTCGCGCCCCGTCACCTCGGCGAAGACCGAAAGCCAGTCCTCGATGGTGCAGGCCTGGCCGTCATGGCGCGCGAAATAGAGATCCAGCGCCTCGGCATAGGCCGCACCGCCCACCAGACGCCTGAGCATCCCGATCACCTCGGCGCCCTTCTCGTAAACGGTTGCGGTATAGAAGTTGTTGATTTCCTGAAAGCTCTCGGGCCGCACCGGGTGCGCCAACGGCCCCTGATCCTCGGGAAACTGGCGCGCGCGCAGGTCGATCACGTCCGAGATCCGCTTGACCGCGGCCGAGCGCATGTCGGCGGTGAACTGCGCGTCGCGGAACACCGTCAGCCCCTCTTTCAGGCACAGCTGGAACCAGTCGCGGCAGGTGATTCGGTTGCCCGTCCAGTTGTGGAAATACTCATGCGCGATGATCGCCTCGATACGTTCGAAATTGGCGTCCGTGCTGGTTTCGGGGCTGGCGAGAACCGCGGAAGAGTTGAATATGTTCAAACCCTTGTTCTCCATGGCGCCCATGTTGAAATCGTCCACCGCGACGATGTTGAACACGTCCAGATCGTATTCGCGCCCGTAAACCTCCTCGTCCCAGCGCATCGCCCGTTTCAGGGCGTCCATGGCGAAGGCGCATTTGCCTTCGTCGCCGGGGCGCACCCAGAGGTTCAGCGCCACCTCGCGCCCCGATACGGTGGTGAAGCGGTCGGAATGCGCCACCAGATCGCCGGCGACCAGCGCGAACAGATAGGACGGCTTGGGCCAGGGGTCGTGCCATTCGGCCCAGCCCTCGCCGCTGGCGGCCGGATTGCCGTTGGACAGCAGCACCGGCTGCGGGCCTTCGATGCGCACGCTGAAGGGGGCCATCACGTCGGGGCGGTCGGGGTAGAAGGTTATCTTGCGGAACCCCTCGGCCTCGCATTGGGTGCAATACATCCCGTTGGAAACGTAGAGACCCTCGAGCGCGGTATTGCCCGCCGGGTCGATCTCGACCTCGGCCTCCCATACGAACGGGCCGTCGGGCACCGGGCAGGTCAGCCCCCGCTTCGTGATCCCGGGGGCGACAACCTTGCCGTCGATGGCGGCGCGGATCAGCTTCAGGTTTTCGCCATGCAGCAGGAACTCGCGATCGGAGGTTTCGGGGTTGGGGCGAAACGCGATGCGGCTGGCGACCCGCGTCGCGTGGGGATCGAGGCGGAAGGTGAGATGGACGCTTTCCACCACGAAACCGAACGGCGCGTAATCCTTCAGATGGATCGTCTGCGGGGCGGTGTCCTTCATCTTTGTCTCCCGGAAATGGAACAGGGTGTCGGGCGGGGACGTTATGTTTCCAGATGGCCCGGCGCAACCGGCGAAACCGCGGGCGCGCCAGCAAAGGAGGTATCGAGATGTCGGCACCCAAGACAAACATCGAAAAGCAGAAGCGGCACCATCGCTTCCCGTTGATCGGGATGGCGGCCGTTGTCATCGTTCTGATCGCGTTCGTGGTCTGGTTCTGGGCGCCGGATGAGGACGTCACCGGGCCGCAGGTCGGCGAAGAGGCCGTGCCCGCATCCCAGCCTGCCACGCAGGAATAGAGCCCTTTTCGCGCTTCGTTTGAAGGTATTGTTGCCTTTTCCGTTCAATGCCGGCGCTTGTCCGATTGCATGAACGGTGCCGGCTTTCTATTGGTATGCGGCAGTATGCGAGAGCTGGAGCCGAAGGGCGGGGGATCATGAACACATATGTGGACCGACAAGGAATGCGGGTGGATGGCGCGCTTGCCGACTTTCTCGAACAGCGGGTATTGCCCGGAACCGGCGTGGACGAGGCCGGTTTCTGGGCCGGGCTGTCGCGCATGGTACATGAACTGGGGCCGCAAAACCGGGCGTTGCTGGAACGGCGCGACGAATTGCAGGGCAAGATCGACGCCTGGCACATGAAACGGCGCGGGCAGCCCCATGACCACGACGCCTACAAGGCGTTCCTGGAAGAAATCGGCTATCTGCTGCCCGAAGGCGGCGATTTCGAGATCGAGACCGCCAATGTCGATCCCGAGATCGCGCGCGTACCGGGGCCGCAACTGGTGGTGCCGATCACCAATGCCCGCTATGCGCTGAACGCGGCCAATGCGCGCTGGGGTTCGCTTTACGACTGCCTTTACGGAACCGACGCCATGGGATCGCCGCCGCGCGCGGGCGGGTACGACAAGGGCCGCGGCGCGCGCGTGGTCGCGCGGGCCCGGGTGTTCCTTGACGAATCCTTCCCCGTCGAGGGCACCAGCCATGCCGACGCGCGGCGCTATCGTGTCCGGGGCGGCGCGCTTCTGGTGGACGACAATCCGCTGATGCAGCCCGAGAAATTCGCCGGCTATCGCGGCGATCCCAGGGCGCCCGAGGCGGTGCTGCTGGTCAATAACGGGCTGCATGTGGAACTGGTGTTCGACCGCGCCCATGCCATCGGCAGCCACGACCAGGCCGGGCTGGCCGACGTGCAGATGGAAAGCGCGGTCTCGGCGATCATGGATTGCGAGGATTCGGTGGCCTGCGTCGATGCCGCCGACAAGGTGCAGGCCTATGGCAACTGGCTGGGTCTGATGAAGGGCGACCTGAGCGAGACGGTCGAGAAGGGCGGGCGCAGCTTTGCCCGCGCGCTGAACCCGGACCGCGACTACCTGGCCCCCGATGGCAGCCCCATGAGCGTGAAGGGCCGCGCGCTGATGCTGGTGCGCAATGTCGGCCATCTGATGACCAACCCGGCGATTCTGGACCGCGACGGCAACGAGGCGTTCGAAGGGCTGATGGATGCGCTGGTGACGGTAACGATCGCGCTGCACGATCTGAGGCGGGGCCCGCAGGCCGGGGGCGGCAATTCGGTCGCCGGGTCGGTCTATGTCGTCAAGCCCAAGATGCACGGGCCCGAGGAAGTGGCCTTTGCGGTGCGCACCTTCGACATGGTCGAGGACATTCTCGGCCTGCCGCGCGATACCGTGAAGATCGGCATCATGGACGAGGAGCGGCGCACCTCGGTCAACCTCAAGGAATGCATCCGCGCGGCGAAAGGCCGGGTGGCGTTCATCAATACCGGCTTTCTGGACCGTACCGGCGACGAGATTCATACCTCGATGGAGGCCGGCCCGTTCTCGCGCAAGGACTTCATCAAGCGCAAGGCCTGGATCGGCGCCTATGAGGATCTGAACGTCGATATCGGCCTGGAATGCGGGCTGTCGGGGCGCGCCCAGATCGGCAAGGGCATGTGGGCCATGCCCGATCTGATGGCCGCGATGCTCGAATCCAAGATCGACCATCCCAAGGCCGGCGCCAACTGCGCATGGGTGCCCAGCCCCACCGCGGCGACCCTGCATGCGCTGCACTATCACAAGGTCGACGTGTTCGCGGTGCAGGAACGGCTGAGGGCCGGCGGGCGGCGCGCGCATGTCGACGGGGTGCTTGAAATCCCGCTGGCCGCGTTCCGCCGCTGGAGCCCGGAGCAGATACATGCCGAGGTGGAAAACAACGCGCAGGGCATTCTGGGCTATGTCGTGCGCTGGGTCGATCAGGGGATCGGCTGTTCCAAGGTGCCCGACATCCACGATGTCGCCCTTATGGAAGACCGCGCCACCTGCCGCATTTCGGCTCAACATATCGCCAACTGGCTGCATCACGGGGTGATCGACGCCCAGGACGCGATGGATATCATGCGGCGCATGGCCAGGGTGGTGGACGCACAGAACAAGGGCGATCCGGCCTATCGTCCGATGGCGCCCGGCTTTGACGGCATCGCCTTTCAGGCGGCCTGCGATCTGGTGTTCAAGGGGCGGGTCCAGCCTTCGGGTTATACCGAACCGGTCCTGCACGCCCGGCGGCTGGAGGTGAAGGCGCGCGGCCGCGCCTGAGCGCAAGGCCCGGCCGGCCTAGCCGCTGGTGGTTCTCTCGTTGCAGGTCTGCCTGGCCTGCGCCACGGACAGCGAATTGCCGATCATGGTCACATCGTTGGTCAGGCTCGTGACCGGTCCGGCGTCGGGCGGGGGGCGCAAGGCAAAGCGCACGGATTTTTCCCCCGCCCTGGCGCTGCTGGGCGCCGGGCCTTGCCAGACATAGAGCCTGTCCGTACCGGGACGGTCGAGCGCGCCCATCGCGTATGTCGCGGCTCCGCACCAGTAGATTGAATTTTCCGAAAAATCGGCGACGACCTCGATCAGACCGTCGGCCAGCGGATAGGCGGCGGACCGGGATTCGTTGCCGGACCGCGCCGGCAGTGCCGGCAACGCCAGCAACGCGGTCACTGCAAGGGCGGCGGGGCGGCATCTTTTGCAAGATTGCATGACTGGTCTCCTTGAGCGATCGGTTGTCGTGGCAGGGCCGCAACCCGACACGCAGGAAGGACAGCGGCCCGGCCTCGGATCAGGCCGAATGCGCCCGGCCAATCTGGCGCAGGCCGGCAAGCTGATGCAGCGCCGAAAGGGCGACGACGACATAGACAAGGCGGGACAGCACGCTGCCGGCGCCGAATATGGCGGCCACCAGGTCAAAGCCGAACAGGCCGACGAGGCCCCAGTTCAGGCCGCCGATGGCCAGCAGCACGAGTGTTGCGATCTTGAGAGGGGACATTGCGCATCCTTTCCTACAGGTTTTGGCCGGAGCGGGCCGCCCCGGCCGGGGGGCGTTCGGGTCAGTCGCCGGCGGGGATCAGCACCTTGTCGATAACGTGAATGACGCCGTTGGACGCGGCGATGTCGGCGGCCGTCACCTTGGCGCCGTTCACCTTGACACCGTTGCGCGCATCGACCGAAAGCCGGTCGCCCTGAACCGTCATGACCTGGGCCTTCTTGCCCGCGATATCGGACGACATCACCTTGGCCGGAACCACATGATAGGTCAGGATCGCGGTCAGCTTGTCCTTGTTCTCGGGCATGAGCAGCGTTTCGACCGTGCCGTCGGGCAGGGCGGCAAAGGCCGCGTCGGTGGGCGCGAAGACGGTGAACGGGCCGTCGCCCTTAAGCGTGTCCACGAGGCCGGCCGCCGAAAGCGCGGCGGCGAGAGTCTGGAAATCGCCCGCCGCTACGGCGGTATCGACGATGTCGGCGGCCTGGGCCGTGGCCGGAACTGCGCTGAAGGCGAGGCTGGCCGCGACGGCCACGGCCTTGATCGGAGCAAAGGTCATGGGGTCTTCCTTTTTCGTGTTGCCTGCCAGGCGGGGATCGCGCTGGCTTGTGGATTTTAATTTAAGACAATAAATTTACATACAATGCACGATTTCGTGAGGGGCATGTTTGTTGACCGTAATGAAAATCACGGCTATCGCGATTGCATGAGGCGAAACACGGCATGAACCGGGAGGCGGGTGATGTTGTCGCAAACCTTGAACGAGGGGCTGACGGTCTATCGCATCGGTCCCAAGATACGCAGCCTGCGGACCGGCAAGGGCATGGGCCTGGCGCAACTGGGCGATCATACCGGGCTGTCGGCGGGCATGCTCTCGCGGATCGAACGCGGCCAGGTCTTTCCGACGCTGCCGACGCTGTTGCGCATCGCGCTGGTCTTCGGTGTCGGGCTGGATCATTTCTTTGCCGCGGGCGAAGACCGGCCGGTGCTCGAGATCGTGCGCCGCGCCGACCGGCTGCGGTTGCCCGATCATCCCGGCGGGATCCCGGCGTTTCATTTCGAAAGTCTGGATTTTCCCGTCACCGACCGGCGGCTGGAGGCGTTTCTGGCCGAGTTCCCGGGTGATGGCCCCGAAAGCACGCCGCATTCACATGCCGGGGTCGAACTGATCTATGTGTTCCGGGGCAGTCTGGACATCGCGGTTCATTCGCGAACGCACCGGCTGGAGACCGGGGATTCGATGTATTTCGAATCCGGCTTCGAGCATTGCTATCGCGCCGGAGGTTCGGACGGGTGCAGCGCCATCGTGGTGTTGCAGGGGGACGAAACCCTTGCCCCGTCCTGACGGAAGCGGCCTCAGCCGGCGCCCCGCGGCATGGGAAGGGTGCCGTTCTTGTAGGCGGTCCAGTCGGTGATTTCGGGGTAGAACCGGCGCCGCCACTCGCGCACGCGCGGGTTGAACCGGCGCCGCCAGAGCGGGGGGATCATCGCCATCGCCGTCATCGGCGGATAGCCGGTGGGCAGTTGCGGCACCTCGTGCGGCCCATAGCTTTGCAGCAGCGGAAAGCGGCGCTGCGGGTGCACATGGTGATCGGCATGGCGTTGCAGGTTGATGAGCAGCAGGTTGGAAACCGCGTGCGTGCTGTCCCAGGAATGGTGCGGACGCACCGGTTCGTAGCGCCCATCGCCCAGATATTTGCGCGTCAGGCCGTAATGTTCGACATAATTGGTCAGTTCCAGTTGCCAGACCGCCACCAGCGCCTGAAACGCGAACAGGCCGACGCCGGCCCAGCCGCCGATGCCGAAGGCCAGGCCGAGAAACGCCAGTTGCAAAAGCCCGTATTTCCAGAACGGGTTGCGCCGGTGCCAGGCGGGCAGTCCGGCCCTGGCGAGCATGGCGCGTTCCGCGCGCAGCGCCGAACGCGGCCCCTGCCAGAGGACACGGGGAAAGAAGCGCAGGAAACCTTCGTTGTAGCGGGCCGTCACCGTGTCGCGCGGCGTGCCGACCCAGGCGTGATGCACCAGCAGATGTTCGGTGCGGAAATGGCTGTAAAGCACCAGCGCCAGCAGCAGGTCGCCCAGGTGGCGTTCGGGCCCCGGCTTGTGAAACAACTCATGCGCATAGACGATGCCGACGGTGCCGGTGGTGACGCCGATGCCGAACATGATGGCCAATGTGGGTAGAAGGCCGTATTCGGCATGCCGGGTCAGGTACCAGATGGTCCCGAACACCAGGCAGAGCGAGATCGGGAACCAGATCCAGGTCAGCAGCCGGAA
The DNA here is from genome assembly GCA_020441385.1 of Paracoccaceae bacterium. Lineage (GTDB taxonomy): Bacteria > Pseudomonadota > Alphaproteobacteria > Rhodobacterales > Rhodobacteraceae > JAGRMG01. The sequence continues at coordinate 11,056 of JAGRMG010000165.1, read as the reverse complement.
GGCGAAAAGATCGCTGTCGGGCGTGTCCGGGTCGGCATTGTCGCGGTACTGCCCGATGAGAAGGTCGAGTGCGGGCATCAGCACCCAGCCATAGGCCGGGATCAGCAGCACGGTCCAGTCGCCGCGTCCGACCGCGAGGACGACCAGCGGCACGAAGGTGAGCGTCAGCCAGAACGGCCAGGCCGGGGGCAGCCTTCGGGCGGGGGCAGCGGGGGCGTGGGTCATGGGCGGGCCTCGGTTCGGGGCAGGGCGGCGGCATCGCGCGGGGTCAGGCGCAGGAAGATGCCGTCGCGCGAGCGCACGGTCAGATGCGCCACCGGCATGGCGGGGCGTTCGGGCATGGCTTCGAAGCGGAAGGCGCGCACCAGCATCGCGAGAAGCAGCGTGCCTTCCGCCATGGCAAAGGCCGAACCCGGGCATACCCGGGCGCCGGCCGAGAACGGGATATAGGCCGAGCGCAGGCATTGCTTGCCGTTGGGTGTGGCGAAACGGTCGGGGTCGAAGCCATCGGGATCGTCCCACAGCCGTTCGTGGCGGTGCAGGTGCCAGGGGCTGACGATGACCTGGCTGCCGGGCCTGACGGCGCGTTCGCGAAAGGTCTCGGGGCAGGCCGCCTCGCGCACATACATGGGCACCGGCGGGTAGAGCCGCATGGCCTCGCGGAACACGGCGCGTGCATCGCGCAGGCGCGAGAGCGTCGAGAAGTAGATCTTGTCGGGGTCGATTTCCTGCATCGCCTCGGCTGCCACCCGTTCCTGCCAGTCGGGATAGAGCGCCAGCAGATAAAGCGCCCAACCCAGCGCCGAGGCCGAGGTTTCGTGCCCGGCAAGGAAGAAGATGCCGACCTGATCCGCCATTTCGCCGGTCGAGAAGGTTTGCCCGGTTTCGGGATCGGGCGTGGTCATGATCTTGGTGGCCAGATCGTCGGGCGCGGTGCCGGCGGCGATCTCGGCGGCGCGGGTCTCGCAAAGCTGGGCGATCAGGGTGCGGATGGTGCGCGCGGTTGCCCGCGTGGCTCGCGAATGCGGGGCGCGCATCCAGCGCGGCAGCGGCAGCACCGCGCCCAGGTTCACGATGGGCTGCGCCTTCTGATGGTCGCGGAAGGCGGCGAAGGCCGCGCCGGCGATCTCGTGTTCGATGGGCATCGAGAACAGTGTGCGAAAGATCACATCCATCGCCAGATGGCTGGTCTCGGCCTCGATCTCGACCGGCCGGGCGTCGGCGCGCGCCGACAGCCGCCCCACGGCGGCGACACCGGCATCCCACATCGCCGGAAACACGGTGCGCAGCCGCCCGCCCTCGAAGGCCGGGTCGATGATGCGGCGCTGGCGTTCCCAGAGGTCGCCGTTGGTTATGAAGACCGAATCGCCCAGAAGCGGCTTGAGCCCGACCCGGATGCGTTCGGATTTCGGAAAATCGCGCGGCCGCTGCTTCAGCACCAGATCGACGAGGTCGGGATCGTTGCACAGATAGCTGCGGAAGAACGGCGTGCGGAACTCGGCCATCCAGGCGCGGTAAAGCCGCGCCGGCTGCGCCGACAGGATGTCGCGGCGGAACAGCCTGGCATAGGTCCACAGCGACACCCGTTCCTTGCGGGGTTCGGGTTTGGGCGGCAGCGGGCGCGGCCCGGCATGATCGCGCATGGTCAACATGTCCCTGGCTGATCCCCGGCATTGATTGATTGGTCAGGCGATCCGGACGGGGTCGGATTCGCGCGAACTAGGGCAAGGCGGGCGGGCCGGCGTCCTTGACATATGTCAAATTCTCGCGGGAAACGATGCGTTTTCAGTTTCGTAAAAGTTGTGCGTGCGCCGCAGGTTTTTGCCGGCCCCGACGATCCGCGCGGGCAGGCGGTATTGTCGCCGGTGTGCCGGGCAGCGCACGCGCAGTGGCGGGCGCCGGTCCGCCGCGATCCTGTGCATCCGGGCACAGCGGCCTGCGCCATGCCGCAGGGCCGGGGTGTTGCAGTGGCGCGGGGCGGGTTATATCCTTGCCCAGGCGCAGCAAATCCCGGCCCCGTCATGTCAAGACCGCTTGTTGGTATCATCGGCAATTCCTACCTGATCAACGATCAGTACCCGGCCCATGCCGGCGGCACGATGAATTCCGAAGCGGTCGCGATCGTCTCGGAGTGCATGCCGCTGCTGATCCCGGCCGATCCGCGGCTGGTTTCGGTCGCCGAACTGCTGGAGACCTGCGACGGGTTCCTGCTGACCGGCGGGCGGCCCAACGTCCACCCGGCCGAATACGGCGAGGCGGAAACCGAGGCGCATGGCGCCTTCGACCGCTGCCGCGACGCGATCACGCTGCCGCTGGTGCGCGCCTGCGTCGAACGCGGCCAGCCGTTCCTTGGCATCTGCCGCGGCTTTCAGGAGGTCAACGTCGCGCTGGGCGGGACGCTCGACCCCGAGATCCGCGACCTGCCGGGGCGGATGAACCACCGGATGCCGCCCGATGGCACGCTGGAGGAGAAATTCGCGCTGCGCCACCAGGTCAGCCTGACCGAGGACGGCGTGTTCCACCGCCTGTTCGGGGCGATGCGGGTGATGACCAATTCGCTGCACGGGCAGGGAATCAGGACACCGGGCGCGCGCATCGTTATCGAGGGCAGGGCGCCCGATGGCACCGCCGAGGCGATCTTCGTGCGCGACGCCCCCGGCTTTTCCCTGTCGGTGCAATGGCATCCCGAATGGGACGCGGCCAACGATCCGGTCTCGCGGCCGCTGTTTGCGGCCTTCGGCGATGCGGTGCGCGCCTGGGCGCAGGCCCGGCGCCCGATGCCGATGCAGAAATCCGCCTGAAGGTGCGCTGAGCACCCCGGTCACGCCGCCAGCAGCCGCGCCTCGTGCGCCTTGAGACAGCGGCGCGCGGTATCGCCGAAGCCGCCGGCATGGCTGCGCAGGTGCGGGAACAGCGCGAACATCTCCTCTCGCGCCGGGCCGGTCAGGGCGCCGAGCGCGCCGTCGCCGGGATAGAAGCTTTCCGTCGGCGCGCCATTGGCGAAGATCACCTCGTGACGGTCCAGCATCAGGTGGATGTAGGTCACGTCGCCGCCCCGGCGGCAGCGCACCGCGAGATGGTCGCGCAGATGCGCCGCGGCCACGAAAACCTCGTCCTCGCCGAAGAGCATCTGCGCCCGCGCCCCGGACAACAGCAGACGGTGCTGGGGCGACACCAGCAGCGGGCCCGTGCCGCCATGCAGGGCCGCGCCGATCTCGACCGGGGCGAAGCGCCCCCTCGCGGGCACCCGGCGCCGGCCGATCCAGCGCAGCGGTTGCAAGCCGTTGTCGCGCGTCGCGATCAGTTCGCCGGGCACAAGGCGTTCGATCGGGCGCGGGCCGCTTGCGGTGGCGATCATGGTTCCGGGCGTGAAACAGATGATGTTCTCGATGCCGCTGAAGCTGACCAACGTGCCATCGGCAAGTTCGACCGTGCCCTGCTTTTCCCCCGCAACATCGACCGTCAGGTTAAGCGTCGTGCGGTCCGCGACGCCGCCGAAATCCAGCGTGTCGCCGCCGGTTTCGCCGCCCTCGCCGCCGGTGATCGTGATGGTGCCGCTGCCCGGTTCGCCCAGATCGGTGAGAATGAAGGTATCGTCGCCGTCGCTGCCCGATGCGGTGTCGCCCTCGGCCAGGTGCAGTTCATCGTCGCCGGTGCCCCCGACCATGCTGTCCGCACCCGCGCCCCCGATCAGGGTATCGGCGCCGCCCTGGCCCCACAGCGTGTCGTCGCCGTCGCCCCCGCGCAGGATGTCGTCGCCGCCGGGCTGCGCGATCGTGTCGAAATGGATGTCGCTGACCCAGATCGCCTGGGTGCCCGACAGCCCGTTGGCATAGACGATCTCGATTTCCCGAACCGGCCCGTCGATTTCGACCAACACCGATCCGGTCGCGTCGTCGGGGCTGTCGCTGCGGTTGCCGGCGGTGATGGTGTTGCCCGAAACCGTATCCTGGCCGCTGCCGGTCGGGGTCACGGTCAGGTTCACCGTGACGGCGTCGCCATTCGCGTCATAGGCGTTGACGGTGACGATGTCGCGGTGGTTGCCTCTGGCCCAGTCGATGTCGTTGATGCGGAAGACGACGTTTTCCACCTCGTCCTGCATGCCCGAACCGGTGCCGGCGGCGAATTCGATGGTTGCGGTCGCGGTGGCCGCGTTGCCGTTGCCGTAGAGGTACAGGCTGGAATGGTCCTTGTGCGGCTCGCCGCCGCCGACATAGGTCTGATCGCCGGTCTCGAGTTGCATGACCGGGTTGTTGTTGCCGTCGTCGGTGAACGAGACGGTGACATCCATTTCGCCGGTGTTCTGGGTGAAGCCGCCGCTGAGATCGGCGCCATCGGTGCCTTCGGCGAACCAGCTGAGCGATTCCGGCCCGCCGCTTCGGCCGTCGCCGAAAAGCATGTCGTCGCCGCTGCCGCCGGTGATGTCGTCATCGCCGAACCCGCCATGGACCAGATCGTCGCCCAGGCCGGCATCGACCGTGTCGTTGCCGCCCCCGGCGAACACCTGATCGCCATACCCGCCCGCGCCGCTGCCCTGGCCGCTGTCGATCTGGTCGCCATGGACATCCGTAAAGCCCGCGTCGATGGTTTCCGACGCGTTGGTGCCGTCCACCTTGTTGGCGACCGCATAGTCCGGCGCCGAGACGACTTCGGCGCCCGTCAGGGTCGTGACCTGGCCGAAATCGGGCACGAAATAGGCGTTGCCGTCGGTGGCGAGGAAGTACTCGCCGGGTTCGGTTTCGTTGAAGTAGTCGGTGCCGAAATAGGTGCCGCTCCAGGCCCATTCCCCGGTGCCGAGCGATCGCGCCGTGCTGAACAGCGCCCAGCCGCCGCCGATGCCGTCCTCCAGCGTCAGTTCGGCGTCGGGCCCAAGGGTCACGAGATAGCCGCGCGGCATGCCTGTCTGTCCTCGTTCCGGTGCCGGGAAGGCCCTGTGCGGGCCACCGTTCATGAATTGCATCCCGAAGCCGCCCCGCGCCCGCCGGCGCGGACCGCTCCGCCGCCAAGCCTAGCGGCGGGGGTGGGCGAAACCGGGGTCGGCGCGCGGCGCAAATCGGGTGTTTTCGTGCGCCGCGTCGCCACATTCGGCGGCGTCCGTGCCCCGGGGGCTTGACGGCGCGCGCGGCCTTGTCCGAAAGATATGGGGCGTCCGGTCCGACCCTGGGAAACATCCGCCGATGAAGGTGCTGATCTGCTATGCCACGACCGAAGGCCAGACCCGCAAGATCGCGCGGTTCTGCGCCGGCCGCCTGGTCGATGCCGGCCACAGCGTCGAGCTGCTGCCCGCGGCCGAGGCCGGGGCGCCCGACGCGGCCGGCCACGATGGCGCGATCCTGGCCGGATCGGTGCATCTGGGCACGTTGCAGCCCGAGCTTGCGGCATTCGCCAGGGCCGCCGCGCCATCGCTCAACGCCATGCCGACGCTGTTGTTGCAGGTGTCGCTGGCGGCGGCGGGCGACGATGCCGCGGACCGCACCGAACTGGACGACATCGCGGCGCGGTTTTGCGCCGCGACCGGCTGGCGGCCCGGGGCGGTGCATCATGTCGCCGGCGCCTTCCGATTTACTCGTTATGATTTCTTCAAGTCCTGGGCCATGCGCTATATCGCGGCCCGAAAGGGGCAGAAGGTGACGCCGGGCGAGGACAGGGAATACACCGACTGGGAGGCGCTCGGGGCCTTGATGCGCGACTGGGCGGCAAGCATCCCGGCGTGATCGCCACCCGGACCAGCAGGCCGATGATGCGCTTGAACGGCAATTCGCGCGCCCGTTGGCCGGTCGGGTCGGACAGCGCATTGCCATGCGCGGGAAGGGTGGTGCCGGGCTGGCGCATCGGATCCTCGGCGCATCGGCGGAACCGAGGGCAGCGCCGCGCCAGAAGGGTCTTTGCCGGCCGCCACGATGGCAAGGGAAGGGTCGGGCCCGCGCGCTGAAATCGGTGGCTCAGGTGACGGCGCTGCGGACCTTGAATTCAGGCCGGTCCCACAGGCGGCCGGCGATCACCTCCCTGAGGATGGTCAGCGCGCCCTGCACCTCGCTCTCGCCGATATAGAGCGGGGTAAAGCCGAAGCGCATGATGTCGGGGGCGCGGAAATCGCCGATCACGCCATGCGCGATCAGTGCCTGCATGGCGGCATAGCCATGTTCGAAGCGCAGCGAAACCTGGCTGCCGCGCGCCTCGGGGCGGCGCGGCGTGACGATGTGCAGATCCCGACAGTCGGCCGCCACGCCGGCCATGAACATCTCGGTCAGTTCCGCCGATTTGGCGCGCACATCGGCCATGTCGGCCATATCCCATACGTCCAGCGCCGCCGCCAGCGCCGTCATCTGGAGCACCGGCGGCGTGCCGACGCGCATCCGTTCGATGCCCGCCCCGGGTCGGTAGTCGGGATCGAAGGCAAAGGGCGCCTCGTGGCCCAGCCAGCCCGACAGGGCGGGACGCACCCGGTCGGCATGGCGCGGGGCGACGTAGATGAAGGCGGGCGCGCCGGGGCCGCCGTTGAGATACTTGTAGGTGCAGCCCACCGCGAAATCGGCGCCCGCGCCCGAAACATCCACCGGCAGGGCGCCCGCGGAATGCGCCAGATCCCACACGGTGAGGGCACCGACCGCCCGCGCCCGTGCCGTCAGCGCCGCCATGTCGTGCTTGCGCCCGGTGGCATAATCGACCTCGGTCAGCATCACGACGGCGACCTCTTCGGTGATGCTGGCGGCCACGTCCCCGGGCGCCACCACGCGCAGTTCGTGGCCCCTGCCCAGCGATTCCAGCAGCCCCTGGGCCATGTAGAGATCGGTCGGGAAATTGCCGCTGTCGGACAGCACGACGCGGCGGCCGGGAACCATCTCGAGCGCCGAGGCCAGCGCCTGATAGACCTTGATCGAAAGCGTGTCGCCCAGCACGGTATGGCCCGGCTCGGCCCCGATCAGCCGCCCGATCCGTTCGCCCAGGCGCATCGGCATCGCCATCCATCCGGCCTTGTTCCAGCCGGTGATCAGCATCTCGCCCCATTCCCGGGCGATCATCTCGTCGACCCGCCGGCGCGCGGCGCGCGGCAGCGGACCCAGCGAGTTGCCGTCGAGATAGATGACCCCGTCGGGCAAATCGAACATGGCCTTGGTGGCGGCGAAATCTGTCATGCGGCGGGGCTCCCCGTTATTTCAAGCTTGAAGCATTGCATTGGCCATAGCGCCCATGCCGGGGCGATGTCCAGCCCCCGCCCCGGGCGGGCCGCGACCCCGTCAGACCTGGCCGCCGGCGATCTCGACGGTCTGCCCGTTGGTGCTTTGCGATCCCGGCCCCACAAGCCACATGGCGGCTGCGGCGATCTCTTCGGGGGCGATCAGGCGGCGGTGACGGTTGGCATCGACCATCATCGCCAGCGCCGCCTCGCGGCTGACCCCGGCCCGGGCCGAGATACTGTCGATGTTGCGGCTCACGATCGGGGTGTCGACATAGCCCGGGCAGATGGCGTTGAAGGTGAAGGCGGTGCCGAGATACTCCTCGGACAGCGACCGGATCAGCCCGACGAGCCCGTGTTTGGATGCCGAATAGCAGGCGCCGCCCTTCAGCCCGCGCACCCCGGCGATCGACGCCACGCCGATGACCCGGCCCCAGTCGGTCTGGAGCATCGAGGCAAGGCATTCGCGGATCGTCAGGAAGGCGCCGTCGAGATTGGTCGCCATCATGTCGCGCCAGAACTCCATGCTGGTCTTGTGCAACGCCTTGCCCTCGGCGATGCCGGCATTGGCGACGCAGATCTGCACCGGGCCGCGCGCCCGGACGGCGGCGGCGATCGTTTCCGCCACGTCGGCCTCGTCGCGCACGTCCATCGCCATGCCGGTCAGGCCGTCCCCGGCGACCTCGTCCAGCACGTTCTGCCGGCGGCCGGTGATGGTGACGTCGGCGCCCCCGGCGGCCAGCGCGCGCGCGATGGCAAGGCCGATGCCGGTGCCCCCGCCCGTGACCAGCGCGTGTCTGCCCTTCAGTGTCATGTGCCCGTTCTCCCGCTTGCTGAATTGCAGGGTAGCGTTTCGCCCCGGTCTGGCAAGCCGCGCCTTCGGGTCGCTTTACACCGCCGCCGGGCGCTGCGATTGTGCGCGCGCATGCGATGGTGCGCGGCAGGGGCCGCCATGTGCGACGGGGCGCGGGCGATGAAGTGGATCGACACACCGCCGGTCTGGCTGGCCGGTTTCGTGGCACTGGCCTGGGTGCAGGCGGCATATTGGCCGCTGGGGCTGAGCCTGGCCGGACCCTGGACCGGTCTTTTGGGCGGCTTGCTGGTGGGCGCGGGGCTGCTGGTCATGGTTCTGGCCTTCGCCGAGTTCCGCCGCCACCGCACCACCGTCCTGCCCCACCACACCCCGGCCCGCATGATCCAGAGCGGGATCTTCACCCGCACCCGCAACCCGATCTATCTGGGTGATGCGCTGATCCTGGCCGGGCTGATCCTGCGGTTCGACGCGGTGGTATCGCTGGCGCTGGTGCCGGTCTTCGTCTGGGTGATCGAGCGCCGCTTCATCCTGCCCGAAGAGGACCGGATGCGGCGCAAGTTCCGGGCCGAGTTCGCGCGATACGAACGCAAGGTGCGGCGCTGGGTGTAGGCGTTATGTGACATATCCGGCGATCGCGCCGTACCGCGCTTGCGCAAATGCGGCCTGCACGATAGGGACACATCCGGCAAACCTGACCGGTTTCCGGCCGGATCGAACGCATAGGGGGACCAGCGGGTGAAGATAGGGACACCGAAGGAGATTTTCGAGGGCGAGAACCGGGTCGCGATGACCCCGGATTCGGCACGGCAGTTGCAGAAACTCGGCTTTGAATGCGCCATCGAAAGCGGGGCAGGGGCCAGGGCCGGTTTCCCGGACGCCGCCTACGAGGCGGCCGGCGTCGAGATCGTCAAGACCGCCGCGGCCCTCTGGAAGACCTCCGACATCATCGCCAAGGTGCGCCAGCCCGACGCGACCGAACTCAAGCGGCTGAGCAAGTCCAAGACGCTGATTTCGTTCTTCAATCCTGCCGGGAACGAGGAAGGCATGGCCGCGGCCAGGGCCAAGGGCGCCAATGTCGTCGCCATGGAGATGGTGCCCCGCATCAGCCGCGCGCAGAAGATGGACGCGCTGAGCTCGATGGCCAATATCGCCGGCTATCGCGCGGTGATCGAGGCGGGCAACAATTTCGGCCGCTTCTTCACCGGCCAGATCACCGCCGCCGGCAAGGTGCCCCCCGCCAGGGTTCTGGTGATCGGCGCGGGCGTGGCGGGTCTGGCCGCCATCGGCACCTCGACCAGCCTGGGCGCGATCACCTATGCCTTCGACGTGCGCCCCGAAGTGGCCGAACAGGTCGAATCGATGGGCGCGGAGTTCGTCTATCTCGATTTCGACGAAGCCCAGCAGGACGGGGCGGCCACGGGCGGGTATGCCTCGGTCTCCAGCCCCGAGTTCCGCGAGGCGCAACTGGCCAGGTTCCGCGAACTGGCCCCCGAAATGGATATCGTCATCACCACCGCGCTGATCCCCAACCGCCCGGCGCCCAAGCTGTGGCTCGAGGACATGGTCAAGGCCATGAAGCCGGGTTCGGTGATCGTCGATCTGGCCGCCGAACGGGGCGGCAACGTCGAGGGCACGGTGGCCGACGAAAAGGTCGTCACCGACAACGGCGTGACCATCATCGGCTATACCGATTTCCCCTCGCGCATGGCGGCGCAGGCCTCCACGCTCTATGCCAACAACATCAGGCACATGATGGCCGATCTGGCGCCCGAAAAGGACGGCCAGGTCAAGCACGACATGGAAGACGACGTGATCCGCGGCGCCACCGTGACCTATCAGGGCGAGATCACCTTCCCGCCGCCCCCGCCCAAGGTTCAGGCGATCGCGGTGCAGAAGAAGAAGGAGGTGAAACAGCTGACCTCCGAAGAGAAACGCGCCGCCGAAACAGCTGCATTCAAGGCGCAGACCCGGCAGCAGGTCACCTTGCTGGGGGTCGGGGGCGTGCTGATGCTGCTGGTCGGTGCCATCGCCCCGGCGAGCTTCATGCAGCATTTCATCGTCTTCGTGCTGGCCGTCTTCGTTGGCTTCCAGGTGATCTGGAACGTCAGCCACAGCTTGCACACGCCGCTGATGGCAGTCACCAACGCGATTTCGTCGATCATCATCCTGGGCGCGCTGATGCAGATCGGGTCGGGGTCGTGGCTGGTGATCCTGCTGGCGGCATTGTCGGTTTTCATGGCCGGGATCAACATTTTCGGCGGCTTCCTTGTCACCAGGCGCATGCTCGCCATGTTCCAGAAATCGTAAAGGACCGGGGCCATGGGAATCGGATTCACCACTGCCGCCTATGTCGTCGCGGCCATTCTGTTCATCCTCAGCCTCGGCGGCCTTTCGGGCCAGGAAAGCGCCAAGCGCGCGGTCTGGTACGGCATCGTCGGCATGGCGCTGGCGGTCGTCGCCACCCTGATCGGGCCGGGGTCCGGCCTGTGGCTCTTGTCGCTGGTGTTGATCGCCGGCGGCGGCGTGATCGGCTATTTCGTGGCGCAGCGCGTGCAGATGACCGAGATGCCGCAGCTTGTCGCGGCGATGCACAGCCTTGTTGGCCTGGCGGCGGTGTTCGTGGGTTACAACGCCTATATCGAGATGGGCCGCGTCCTGGCGATGGCACCCGAGGAACGCGCTTTGCTGGACGGCTTCGCCGCCATCCTGGCCCACAAGGACGCGGCAGAGCAGGCGATCCTCAAGGTCGAGGTGTTCCTGGGCGTGTTCATCGGGGCAGTGACCTTCACCGGGTCCGTCGTGGCCTTCGGCAAGCTGGCGGGCAAGCTGACCTCGGCGGCGACCAAGCTGCCGGGCGGGCATGCGCTGAACGCCGGGGCGGCGATCCTCAGCTTCATTCTGCTGATCCTGTTCCTGAACGGGGCCGGCATCTGGACGCTGATCCTGATGACGCTGCTGGCCTTCTTCATCGGCTATCACCTGATCATGGGCATCGGCGGCGCCGACATGCCGGTGGTGGTGTCGATGCTGAACAGCTATTCGGGCTGGGCCGCGGCGGCGATCGG
>JAGRMG010000164.1 GCA_020441385.1 Paracoccaceae bacterium | reverse complement strand
TGAGGGCGGCCAGATGCCGCTGTACCAGCGCCTGCCCAAGCGCGGCTTTTCCAAGCCCAACCGCAAGGAATTCGCCGTCGTCAACCTTGGCCTGATCCAGAAATTCGTCGACGCCGGCAAGCTGGACGCCAAGGCCACGATCACCGAGGACGTCCTGGTCGCCTCGGGTCTGGTGCGGCGCAAGCTGGACGGTATTCGCGTGCTGGCCAAGGGCGACGTGTCCGCCAAGCTGACGCTGGAAGTGACGGGTGCGTCGAAATCCGCCGTCGCGGCGGTCGAGAAGGCGGGCGGCTCGATCACGCTCGCAAAGGCGGCTGCGGCCGAATAACGGGTTGTGAGCGGCGCCCCAGCCGCTTACATACACCCCAGTTTTCCCCGACGCCGCCCGAGCCGGAAAACGGTTCCGGGCGGCGTTACGCAAAAAGGCACCACGCTACATGGTATCAGCAGCAGAACAGATGGCGGCCAACACCAGCTGGGCCGCACTGGGCAAGGCCACCGATCTGCGCAACCGCATCCTGTTCACGCTGGGCCTGCTGATCGTCTATCGGCTGGGCACCTTCATTCCCGTGCCCGGGATCGACGGTGCCGCGCTGCGCGAATTCATGGCGCAGGCGGGCCAGGGCATCGGCGGCATGGTTTCGATGTTCACCGGCGGCGCGCTGGGGCGCATGGGCATTCTTGCCCTGGGCATCATGCCCTATATCTCGGCCTCGATCATCGTGCAGTTGCTGGCCTCGATGGTCCCGGCGCTGGAACAGTTGAAGAAAGAGGGCGAACTGGGTCGCAAGAAGATCAACCAGTACACCCGCTATGGCACGGTCGCGCTGGCGACGGTGCAGGCCTACGGGCTGGCGGTGTCGCTGGAAGCGGGCGATCTGGCCACCGATCCGGGCATGTTCTTCCGCATCTCGACCATGATAACGCTTGTGGGCGGCACCATGTTCCTGATGTGGCTGGGCGAACAGATCACCTCGCGCGGGGTCGGCAACGGCATTTCGCTGATCATCTTCGTGGGCATCATCGCCGAGATTCCCGCGGCGCTGGCGCAGTTCCTGGCCTCGGGCCGGTCGGGCGCCCTCAGCCCGGCGGTGATCGTCGGGGTGATCTTCATGGTCGGGGCGGTCATCACCTTCGTGGTGTTCATGGAACGCGCGCTGCGCAAGATCCACATCCAGTATCCGCGCCGCCAGGTCGGCATGAAGGTCTATGACGGCGGGTCGTCGCACCTTCCCGTCAAGGTCAACCCCGCCGGCGTTATCCCGGCGATCTTCGCCTCCTCGCTGCTGCTGTTGCCCGTCACGATCTCGACGTTCAGCCAGGGCGCGGCCAGCGGGCCGATCATGTCCTGGCTGCTGGCCAATTTCGGCCCGGGCCAGCCGCTCTATCTGCTGTTTTACGCCTCGATGATCGTGTTCTTCACCTATTTCTACACCTTCAACGTGTCGTTCAAGCCCGACGACGTTTCGGACAACCTGAAAAAGCAGAACGGTTTCATCCCCGGGATCCGGCCGGGCAAGAAGACGGCGGAATACCTCGAATACGTCGTCAACCGGGTGCTGGTGCTCGGGTCGGCCTATCTGGCGGCGGTCTGCCTGCTGCCCGAGATCGTGCGCGGCCAGTTCGCCATCCCGTTCTATTTCGGCGGTACCTCGGTGCTGATCATCGTCAGTGTGACGATGGACACCATCCAGCAGGTGCAAAGCCACCTTCTGGCGCATCAATACGAAGGGCTGATCGAGAAATCGCAGCTGCGCGGCAAGGGCGGCAAGAGCGGCAAGAAACGCACGAGACGGAGCCCGGCGCGGCGATGAACATCATACTTATCGGACCGCCGGGTGCGGGCAAGGGCACCCAGGCGCGGCATCTGGTCGAGACGCGCGGCATGATCCAGCTGTCCACCGGCGACATGCTGCGCGAGGCCAAGGCATCGGGCACCGAGATGGGCAAGCGCGTGGCCGAGGTCATGGCGCGGGGCGATCTTGTCACCGACGAGATCGTGATCGGGCTGATCCGCGAACGGATCGAGGGCAAGCCCGGCGGCGGTTTCATCTTCGACGGCTTTCCGCGCACCCTGGCCCAGGCCGACGCGCTGGGCGAGTTGCTGGCCGCCACGGGGCAGCGGCTGGATGCGGCGGTCGAACTGGAGGTGGACGACGACGAACTGGTCGCGCGCATCACGGCCCGGTCGACCTGCGGCAATTGCGGCGAGGTCTACAACGATATCACCAGACCGCAGCCCGAAGACGGAAAATGCAGCACCTGCGGCGCCTCGGATTTCCAGCGCCGCGCGGACGACAACGAGGACTCGCTGCGCAACCGGCTGATGGAGTACTACAAGAAGACCTCGCCCCTGATCGGGTATTACCACGCCAAGGGGTTGTTGCGGAAAGTTGATGGCCTGGGCGAAATCTCCGCCGTGCAGGCGGCGATCGCCGACGTTCTGGACAAGGCTTGACCAGGGGTCGGATCAGGGGTTGACCACAGCGAAAAAACCCCATATCGACCCCCATCCCGCAAGGGAATCATTCGCGTGGGCGCGATTCGTCCGCCCCGTCGGATCACCTCTGAACATGCTGGGCCCGCTGGCGACGCCGCCAAGGCCCATGCGTTGTGAAAAAAGGTTCTGGAACTACGGAACCGCAACGAAAGGAAGTCAAACGTGGCACGTATTGCCGGCGTCAATATCCCGACTGCAAAGCGGGTTCCCATCGCCCTCACCTACATCACCGGAATCGGCCGCAGCTCGGCCGAAGCGATCTGCGAGGCCGTCGGCATCGACACGTCGCGCCGGGTCAACGAACTGAGCGACAGCGAGGTTCTTCAGATCCGCGAACATATCGACGCCAACTACACCGTCGAAGGCGACCTGCGCCGCGAGACGCAGATGAACGTCAAGCGGCTGATGGATCTGGGCTGCTATCGCGGATTGCGCCATCGCCGCAACCTGCCGGTGCGCGGCCAGCGGACCCACACCAACGCCCGTACCCGCAAAGGCCCCGCAAAGGCCATCGCCGGCAAGAAGAAATAGGGGAGGGCTCAGCAGATGGCACGCGACAAGACCCGCACCAAGCGCAAGGAACGCAAGAACATCGCCGCCGGCGTGGCGCATGTGAATTCGTCGTTCAACAACACCAAGGTTCTGATCTCGGACGTTCAGGGCAACGCGATCTCGTGGTCCTCCGCCGGTTCCTGCGGGTTCAAGGGCTCGCGGAAATCGACCCCCTATGCCGCCCAGCTGGCCGCCGAGGATGCCGGCCGCAAGGCGCAGGAACACGGCGTCAAGACGCTCGAGGTCGAGGTGCAGGGCCCCGGTTCGGGCCGCGAAAGCGCGCTGCGCGCCCTGGCCGCCGTCGGTTTCAACATCACGTCGATCCGCGATGTCACGCCGATCGCCCATAACGGCTGCCGCCCGCCCAAGCGCCGGCGCGTCTGACCGTCACCGGTTTTCGCCGGGGTCCGTGCCAGGCACGCGGCCCCGGCACGTCATTTTGAAACCTCGGGCGTCTGCGCCTTCCGGACATGGGGCGCAGACAGGAATGGAGGCATCGCATGATCCACAAGAACTGGCAGGAACTGATCAAGCCGACACAGCTTGACGTTCGTCCCGGCAACGACCCCGCGCGTCAGGCCACCGTGATCGCCGAACCGCTGGAACGCGGCTTCGGGCTGACGCTCGGCAATGCGCTGCGCCGCATTCTCATGTCGTCGCTTCAGGGCGGCGCCATCACCAGCGTGCAGATCGACAACGTCCTGCACGAATTCTCCTCGGTCGCCGGCGTGCGCGAGGACGTGACCGACATCATCCTGAACCTCAAGGGCGTCGCCCTGCGCATGGAGGTCGAAGGCCCCAAGCGGCTGTCGATCAACGCCAGGGGTCCGGCGGTCGTCACCGCAGGCGACATCAGCGAAAGCGCGGGCATCGAGATCCTGAACCGTGACCATGTGATCTGCCATCTCGACGACGGGGCCGACCTGTTCATGGAACTGACCGTGAGCACCGGCAAGGGCTATGTCTCGGCCGAGAAGAACAAGCCCGAGGATGCGCCCATCGGCCTGATCCCGATCGACGCGATCTATTCGCCGGTCAAGAAGGTCAGCTATGACGTGCAGCCCACCCGCGAGGGCCAGGTGCTGGACTACGACAAGCTGACCATGAAGGTGGAAACCGACGGCTCGATCACCCCCGACGATGCGGTGGCCTTTGCCGCGCGCATCCTTCAGGACCAGCTGTCGATCTTCGTCAATTTCGACGAACCCGAAGCCGCCGGCCGCCAGGAGGACGACGACGGGCTGGAGTTCAACCCGCTGCTGCTCAAGAAGGTGGACGAACTGGAACTGTCGGTACGCTCGGCCAACTGCCTGAAGAACGACAACATCGTCTATATCGGCGACCTGATCCAGAAGACCGAGGCCGAGATGCTGCGCACCCCGAACTTCGGGCGCAAGTCGCTGAACGAGATCAAGGAAGTGCTGTCGGGCATGGGCCTGCATCTGGGCATGGATGTCGAGGACTGGCCGC
>JAGRMG010000163.1 GCA_020441385.1 Paracoccaceae bacterium | reverse complement strand
GCGTTCGCGCTGCGCTATTCGGCGGAATGCCTCAAGTCGGTCACCGGCCTCACCAACATGCGCTTCGAGGACATGGATGCCTGGTCCCAGGCCATGATCGACGGCATCGCGAACTATGCCGGCGATCCGGACATCGAGGCGCGCTGCCACGAGGCGACGCGGGGCATCGATGCGGCGATCGATGCGATGGTCCCCGAGCTTCGCGAGACCCCGAACCATAGCCTGCTGTCGGTGATGCTTCAGTCCGGCATGCCGATGGACAGCGTCCGCGCCAACGTCAAGCTGGCGATCAGCGGCGGCCAGAACGAACCGCGCGACGCCATCACCGGTCTCGCATGGGCATTGCTGGCCCATCCGGATCAGTTGTCGAAGGTGCTGTCCGGCGAAGTCGGCTGGATGCAGGCCTTCGACGAATATTGCCGCTGGATCGCGCCGATCGGCATGTCGCCCCGCCGCGTCGCGCAGAGCCACGACTATGGCGGCGTCCGTTTCGATCCGGAGGATCGCGTCTTCCTGATGTTTGGCTCGGCAAATCGCGACGAGGCCCATTTCGTCGAACCGGACCGGTTCGACGTCACGCGCGACACGGCAAAGTCTATTGCCTTCGGCGCGGGACCGCATTTCTGCGCCGGCGCGTGGGTGGCCCGCGCGATGGTCGCAACCGTGGCGATGCCGGAGCTTTTTGGGCGGCTGAAGGGGTTGCGGCTGGCCGACCCCGCCGCTGTCCCCGTCGGTGGCTGGGCGTTTCGCGGCGTTCTCAGCCTCCCCGTCGCATGGGACCCGTGACCCGCCCGTTCAGGCCGGCCCGACCGCGCGACGGTAGATATGCCAGGTGGTGTGCCCGAGGACCGGAAGCACGACCAGCAGCCCGAGAAAGAACGGAACGCAGGCGACGAGCATCGACACCGTAACGACGACGCCCCAGCCCAGAAGCACCGCGGGGCTGGCCGCGACGGTCTTGATGCTGGTGATCATCGCCGTGACGAAATCGATGTTCCGCTCCATCAGCAGGGGTATCGAGATCACCGTGATCGAGAACAGCCCGAGCGAGATCGCCGCGCCGACGACATGGCCGACGGCCAGGAAGATCCACCCCTCGGTGGTGGTGAAGACGATGGTGAGGAACCGGTCGAGGGTCGAGAAGGATAGCCTGCCGAGGAACAGCGCGACGAGAAGGCGGATCTGGTACATCCATATCCAGAAGACGAACAGCATCACGAACGCCATCCAGGACAGTTCGCGCCCGCGCTGGGCCCAGACCACGGGCAGCACGGTGCCCCAGCTCAGAGGCTGCCCCGTCTCGAGGCGCCGGCTCACCTCGTAGAGGCCGGCGGCCGCAAACGGGCCTATGAGTGGAAAGCCGATCGCGAACGGGTAGATCAGCCACGGTATCTGCCACCATGTCAGCGCGGCGACGATGGCCAGCCCGGCCAGTGCGAAGACCGCGCCGAAGAAAATGCCGTAGACGGGTGCGCGCGCAAAATCGCTCATGCCCTCGAACAGGCACTGGCGCATGTCCGAGACCGACAGGGCGGCGACGGCCGGGAGGGTGCCGGGCCGTTGCGCCGCCTGCCCGGGATCGTTGTGCTCCTGCATCGGCATTGTCCTCCCGCTCGTTTCAGCGACTATCGGATGCCGCCCGCCGGCATGCCTTGACGCCGATCAAACGGGGGGCGGTCAGAGCCGGTCCCGCAGCGCATACCAGTTGAGCGCGAGGAACAGCAGCGGCGCCCGGAAGCGCCGGCCGCCGGGGAAGGGCGGTATCTTGAGGTCTTCGAAGAGCTTGAGCCGGTCGCGATTGCCGGCCACCGCCTCGGCATAGAGCTTGCCGGTGAAGTTCGACAGCATGACACCGTGGCCGGAAAAGCCGCCCGCCGAGATGACGTT
>JAGRMG010000162.1 GCA_020441385.1 Paracoccaceae bacterium | reverse complement strand
TAGGTCGCGGTGATCGAATGCGACAGGTCCAGCCTGCCGCGCGCAACCAGCGTCATCAGGTCGCCGATATCGGCCTTGTTCATGCCGAACGATCCCATCACCGAGATTTCGCGCCCGACAAAGCCGATCAGGGGCGGCAGTTGCGGCCGTCCCGGACCGACCCCGACGAGCACCGCCCGGCCGCCGGTATCGAGGCAACGCAGCGTGGTCTCGACGGTTTCCGGGCGGCCGACGAATTCCAGCGCCAGATCGACGCCCCGGCCAAGACGGGCCCGGATCGCCTTGCCCGGGTTGGTCCCGGCCGCCGGATCTATCACCAGATCGGCGCCCAGCGCCGCCGCGCGTTCGCGCGCTTCGGCCTGGGTGTCGATGCCGACCACGAAGCCCGCCCCCATCATCCGCGCCAGCAGGATCGCGTGCACGCCCAGCCCGCCGCAACCGACCACCGCCACCGCTTCGCCCGCCCGCAGCGCCCCGCGAGAGCGCAGCGCGTGCAGCGGGGTCGAGACGCCATCGGTGATGATCGCCGCCTCCGCAAAGCCCAGCGTGTCGGGGATCGGGATGGTCCCGAAGGCCGGTGCCGCGATGTACCGGGCCAGTGCTCCGTCGCGGCCCATGCCATAGACCTGCGAGGCTTCGCACAGAGATTCACGCCCCGACCGGCAGAACCGGCACTGCCCGCAGATCGCGGACGGAAACAGCGCCACCCGCTGTCCGACCGCCAATCCGCCAACCCCGGGCCCCAGCACGGCGATGGTGCCGGCGGCCTCGTGGCCCAGCGTCACCGGCACGCGCGACACCGGGATGTCGCCGTCAACCGCAAGATGGATGTCGGTGCCGCACAATCCGCAGGCCGAGACCTCGACCAGCACCTCGCCCGCGCCCGGCACCGGCACGGGCAGATCCTCGATGACCAGCGGCTCACCGGCCCGGTAGAGCCGCGCGGCGCGCATCGTAGCGGTCGTCATGGCACCTTGCCCGCAAACAGCCCGGTCTTGAGAACCTCAAGCGCATGGGCGCGGATCCTGACGCCGGTTTCGGCCTGACCGTGGCCCAGATTGGCGCGCGCGGCGTTGCTGAGCGTCAGACCCAAAAACAGCGACCAGATCGTATCGGCAAGGATCCGCCCCGGGGCGGTGGCGCTGACCCGTTCGAGCAGCGATGCCAGGCGGCGGAAATTCTCGCCCGAACGGATGGCGATGTCGTTCTTGACCTCGTCAGACACGTTTTCCAGCATCTGCGGCTGTGCCAGGCTGGCGGAAATCACGAAATAGGTCGGATGTTCGAGATACACCTTTTCGTGGAACTTCCAGATCTCGTCCAGCAGCCGTTCGGGATCGAGGTCGGCCTTGCCCAGCCGCGTCAGGCCGGCCTTCCAGAAGTCGATGCTTTCAAAGATCAGCGACAGGAGGATCTCGTCCTTGTTCTTGAAATAGAAGAACAGGGTCGCTTCGGACAGCTCGCAGCGTTCGGCGATTTCCTTGGTGGTGGTGTTTCGCATGCCGCGTTCCAGCAACACCGATCGCGCCGCCGTCAGCACCGCATCGCGGCGGGCCTGCCGTTCGCGTTCACGCCGTTCCGAAACACCCATCAATTCTTCCCTACATGCCTGAAGATCGTCTCGCGCTGAATTTCGCTGGTGCCTTCCCCGATTTCAAGCACCTTGCAATCGCGGTAGAATCTCTGTGCCGCGCTGTCGCGCATGTAGCCCTGGGCGCCGCACAGATGCAGCGTGCGTTCGCAGGCATGGGTGCAGGTCTCGGTGGCAAACAGCTTGGCCATGGCGGCGGCGCAGTCGTAATCGCCGCCGGCCTCGGCCAGACGGGCGGCATGCAGCGTCATCTGCCAGGCCGCCTCCAGCCTGGCCGCCATGTCGGCGATGGTAAAACGCACGAACTGGTGCCGGGTGATCGGCCGGCCGCCCTGCATGCGCTGGCCGCAATAGCGGACCGCCTCTTCCAGCGCCGCGCGGCCCAGCCCTACCGCGGTCGCCGCAGAGGCGATGCGCCCCAGCGACAGCACCTTCAGCGCCGCGACAAAGCCCAGATGCTCCGGCCCCAGCAGGTTCGCCGCCGGAACCCGGACATCGCCAAGGGTGATCTCGGCCATTTCCGATGCGCCCATGCCGAGCTTGCGGAACGGGGCGCTGATTGCGACACCGGGAAGGTCGCGCTCGACCACGAACAGCGACATGCCCTTCAGTCCGCGGGCGGGGTCGGTGACGGCGACGATGACCATGAAATCGGCGAAGGGCGAATTGGTGATGTAGAGCTTGGCGCCGTTCAGCACGTAAACCTCGCCGTCGCGGCGCGCGCGGGTCTTGACGCAGGTGATGTCGGCCCCGGCATCGGCTTCGGCATAGCCCCAGCAGCCGATCCGGCGCCCGGCCAGCGCGTCGGGCAGAAGGCGCGCGTTCTGGTCGCTGTCGCCAAGATGGTGAATGGCGGCGCTGGCAAGCATGCTGTGGACATAAAGCCCCAGCGAGATCGCGGCCGAGCCGCGGGTCAGTTCGGCGTTGAGGATGGCCGCCATCACCGGGCCGCCGCCGCTGCCTCCGACGGCTTCGGGAAAGCCGACAGCGAGCCAGCCGAGCGCGCCCGCCCGCGCGAACATCTCCCTTGGATAGCGTTCCTCGATGTCCCAGCGGGTGGCGTTCGGCGCAATCTCCCGGTCCACGAAGGCGCGCACGCTGTCGCGGAACTGGATTTCCTCGCTGCTCAGGCCGAAATCGGTCATCCGGGGGCGCTCTCCTGTCGGGCGGCGGTTCAGGTGCCGGTAAAGACCGGCTTGCGGCGTTCGCGGAAGGCGGCGACGCCCTCGCGGTGATCGGCGCTTTGCAGGCATTGCACCTGGGCAAAGATCTCATAGTCGAATTCGGCCGCCATGTCGCGGTCGAGCGAGCGGCGGATCGCGGCCTTGGTGAAGGCCGTGGTGCGCGGCGCGAAGCCGGCCTGCTGTTCGGCCAGCGCATCGACGGCCGCGTCGAGATCGGCTTCGGGCAGGATGCGCGTCACCAGCCCGATCGCCTCGGCCTCGGCCGCCTCGACCACGCGCGCCGTCATCATCATGTCGGTGGCCCGGCCCAGCCCGATCAGGCGCGGCAGGAAATACCCCGCCGACATGTCGCATCCCGCAAGCGCCAGTTTGACGAAAGGGGCGCAATAGCGGGTGGTGTCAGATGCGATGCGGAAATCGCAGGCCATTGCCAGCCCCAGCCCGCCACCGAACACGTTGCCGTGCAGCCGCGCGATCACCGGTTTGCCCATGCCCGCGATCAGGCGGATGGGATCGAGATAGCGATCGACGATGCGGTCCCAGTCGGCCGGGGTGCGTTCGATCATCTGGCCGATATCGGCCCCCGCGCAGAACGAGGCGCCGGCCCCGGCCAGCACGATCACGCGCGTGCCCGGATCGCGCCCGGCCCGCTCCAGCGCCTCGATCAGGGCCTCTAGCAGCGCCTCGTCTATGGCGTTGAGCTTGTCGGGCCGGTTCAGGGTCAGGCGCAGGACGCCGTCGCGTTGTTCACTTTTCAGCGTGTCGGTCATGTGGTTCTCATATCGTGGACGGGTGTCGTTGCTCCGCCGGGTTCACAATTCCAGCCGCAGCGCGCGCAGAAGGTTGTCGCGCACCAGCTTGCGATAGATCGCATCGTCAAACCCCAGCGCCTCAAGCTCGCTCAGCGTGCGGTCGAAACCCAGCAGCGGGTAATCGGTGGCCCAGATCAACTTGTCCTGGCCCCAGCCGCGGGCGAAATCGACCAGCGATTGCGGCCATTGCCGCGGCCCGCGGGCCGAGGTTTCAAGATAGACATTGGGGTGTTTCCAGGCCAGCACCATCATTTCCTCGTGCCATGGCTGGCCGACATGGCAGCCCAGGATCACAAGATCGGGAAACGCCAGCGCCACCTCGTCCAGGTAGATCGGGCGGCCGCATTCGGAGGGCAACAGCGGTCCGGTATGGCCGACCTGGATGGCCACCGCGACGCCCAGTTCGCTGCATTTCATGTAGACCGGCCAGTAATGCTTGTCGTTTGGCGGCAGGCCGACGGTTCCGTCGCCGTACATGTAGGGCTCGAGCCGGATGCAG
>JAGRMG010000161.1 GCA_020441385.1 Paracoccaceae bacterium | reverse complement strand
GGGCACAGCCTGGTCGGGCGCGACATGCCGGCGATGCTGGCCCAGCTTGCTCCGCAAGGGCATCGCTATGACAGCCAGCTGGGCTGGGGCACCTCGCTGAAGGCCCATTGGGAACCGGGCGAGCCGATCAACGGGTTCGAGGCTGAAAACGCACATCCCCGGTTCCGCGCGGCGCGCGAGGCCATCGGGTCGGGCGAGTATGACGCGGTGGTCCTGACCGAGATGGTCGAATTGCGCGACGCGGTGCGCTATCACGACAGCGGCCGCTACCTTGCCATATGGGCAAATCTTGCGCATGAGGACGATCCGGCAACCCGGGTCTACCTTTACGAAAGCTGGCACCGGCTGGACGACGAGGGCGGCTGGCTGGAGCGGCTCGATACCGACCTGCCCGAACTGTGGCGCGGTCAGGTGCTGCGCCCTGCCGTGGCGCGAACCGGCCGGCCGATCTATCTGATACCCGCCGGGCAGGTCATGGCGCGCGTGGTCCGCAGGATCGAGGCGGCGGGCGGTATCGGCGGGCTGAGCGGGCGCGAGGATCTGTTCGCACGCGACGGCAGGGGCGGGATCGACCCGATCCATGTCAACGATCTGGGGGCCTATCTGGTGGCGCTCACGCATTATGCGGTGCTCTATCACCGCTCGCCCGTCGGCCTGCCTCGCGCATTGCTGCGCGCCGATGGCAGCCCGGCGACCGCCCCCACACCGGAGGCCGCGCGGCTGATACAGGAAACCGTGTGGGAGGTCGTCACCTCGACCCCGGGAACCGGAGTGCTGAAATGATCCGACCGCCAAGGCTCGTGCCGATATTGTCCGTCCTGATTCTGGCCCTGCTGGTTCCGGCGGGCCGCCCCGGCGCGCAGCCGGCCGCCGCGCCCGGCAGCGGCCCGATTCCCATCGCCATCGGGCTGGCCGGGGTCAATGACTGGAGCGTTCAGCAGCCCTTTCTCGACGTGATGAAGACCGCCCGGCCCTGGATCGGCCACAAGCCGGGGCAATGGGGCGGCGCCACGCACGAAGACCTGAGGGACGCGGGCTATCTCGACGAAAACGGCTGGCCGGTCGCCAAGCCGCCGGAACTCGGATCCATCGGCACCGTGATCCTCACCGACCTGCCGCAAGAGGCCCGGTCGCTGGCCGGCCGCTATCGGCTGCGGTTCGAGGGCGACGGCATCGTCGAGGTCGGCCTGCGCGGGCAGAACGTGCGCTATGGCAGGAACGAGGTGACGTTCGATTTCGTCCCCGGCCCCGGCCCGGTGGATATCCGCATCCAGCGCACGGACCGCCACAACACCGGCGATCATGTGCGCAACATCACTGTGGTCAAGCTGGACCATGCCGCGGCCTTCGATGCCGGCGCGGTGTTCAACCCCGACTGGCTTGCCCGGATCGAGGGGTTTTCCGCGCTGCGCTTCATGGACTGGATGAAGACCAACGACACCGGCCAGACCACCTGGAGCGAGCGGCCCGAACCGGGAGACTATACCTATGCGCTTTACGGTGTGCCGGTCGAGGTTATGGTTCAACTGGCCAACCGCACCGGCGCCGATGCGTGGTTCAACATGCCCCACACCGCCGATGACGACTACATCCGCCGGTTCGCGACGCTGGTGCGCGATACGCTGTGGCGCGAACAGCGGGCCTATGTGGAACTGTCCAACGAGGTCTGGAACTGGCAGTTCCCCCAGGCCGCCTGGGCCGATCGCGGCGCCAGGGCGCGCTGGAACACCAGCGATGTGTGGTTGCAGTATTACGCCCTGCGCGCATCCGAGATGGCCCGGATCTGGAGCGAGGTCTATGGCGCGGATGCCGATGCCCGCCTGGTCAACGTGATTTCCTCGCAGACCGGATGGCTCGGGCTGGAACGCAACGTGATGGAGGCGCCGCTGTGGATGGCCGAACCCGACGCGGCCAGCCACGGCCAGCCGCACGAATATTTCGATGCCTATGCCGTCACCGGCTATTTCGGCTACGGTCTGGGGCACGAGGACAACGCGCCGATGGTGCGCGGCTGGATCGCCCAAAGCCTCGCTCTGGCCGAGGCCGAGGCCGACAGGCGCGGCCTTGCCGGGGCGGCGCGCGAGGATTTCGTGGCCCTGCACCGCTATGACGCGGCCTCGGCACAGGCGGCGGCGGAAATCCGCGACGGTGCGCTAAGCGGCGACAAGCGCGACACGCTGAACGATCTGCTGGCGCGCATTCTGCCCCACCATGCCGAGGTGGCCGACCGCTACGGGCTGGACCTGATCATGTACGAGGGCGGAACCCATGTGGTGGGCCTTGGCCCGATCGTCGATGACGAGGAACTGACCGCGTTCTTCATCCATTTCAACTATACCCCCGAAATCGGCGCGCTTTATCGCGAGCTGATCGAGGGATGGCACCGGATCGGCGGCAAGCTGTTCAATGCCTTCGTCGATGTCTACAGCCCGACGAAATGGGGCAGTTGGGGCACCCTGCGGTATCTGGGCGACGACAATCCGCGCTGGGATGCGCTGGTGTCTTTCCTTCGATGAACGCCATCGCCAGCGTCATCCTGCCCACCCATGACGAGGCGGGCCATATCGGCCCGTGCCTCTCCGCCCTGCTGGAAAGCGACCCGTTGCCCCGGGGCTGGCGGGGCGAGGTGATCGTCGTGGCCAACGGGTGCCGCGACGACACGGCCGGCGCGGCACGCGGGTATGGCGATGCGGCCCGGGCGCGGGGCTGGTCGTTGCGGGTGATCGAATTGTCCGAGGGCAACAAGCTGCGCGCGCTGAATGCCGGCGACGCGGCGGCACGGGGCGGCGTGCGCATCTATCTTGACGCCGACGTGACGGTCGGTCCGGCGCTGATCGGGCAGATCGTTCGGGCACTGGACGGCGAGGGGGCGCTATATGCCAGCGGCACACCGCGGGTCGCCCGTGCCCATAGCCGGTTCACCCGCGCCTATGCCCGCCTCTGGCTGCGGCTGCCCTTTGCGACGCACGGGGTTCCGGGCTTCGGGCTGTTCGCGGTCAATGCCGCCGGGCGGGCCCGCTGGGGCGACTGGCCCGACATCATATCGGATGATACGTTCGCCCGCCTGCACTTCGCCCCGCCTGAACGCATCCGCGTCGCGGCGGGCTATGTCTGGCCGATGGTCGAGGGCTTTGCCAATCTGGTCCGCGTGCGGCGGCGCCAGAACCGGGGCGTCGCGCAGATCGCGGCGCGCTATCCCGCCCTGCTCGCCAATGATGACAAGACGCGCCCGGGTGTGGGGGCGCTGGCATTGCTGGCGACGGGCGATCCGGCGGGCTTTGCCGCCTATGGCGTGGTGGCGCTGGCGGTGAAGACGCCGCTTTACCGGGGCCGGGGCGGCTGGGCGCGGGGCCGCTGATCGTCACCGCGATGGCGAAGGCCGTTCCTGCGGCGAACCGATCGCCTCGGCGAACAACGCCGCCAGCTTGCCCGCCTCGGTATCGGCATCGTGGCGCCTGAGCACCCGTTCGCGCCCGGCCCGGCCCATCGCCGCCAGCCTCTCGGGCGGGGTCGCGGCCAGGTCCGCCACCGCATCGGCAAGGGCGGCCGCATCGCCCGCCGGCACCAGCCAGCCGGTGCGCCCGGGCTGCACCAGTTCGGGGATGCCGGCGACCCAGGTGGCGATCACCGGGCGGGCGGCCGCCATCGCCTCCATCGCCACCATCGGCAGACCCTCGGCGAAACTGGGCAGCACCAGCGCATGCGCCGCGACCAGTTCGGCGCGCACCCCGTCCTCGGGCAGCCAGCCGGTCAGCGTGATTCTGTCGCCCAGCCCATGTTGCGCGATCGCGGATTCGAGCGCCGGGCGCATGTCGCCATCGCCCACCAGTGAGAGGTGGATATCGGGAAGGCTGTCACGCAGCCTCGCCATCGCCCGGATCAGCATGATCTGGCCCTTCTGCTCGGCGAAACGGCCGATGCAGACCAGCCGCAGCGGCCCGCCGGGCAGCGGCGCGGGATCGTCGAACGCCGCCGGTTCGATGGCGCAATGAACGACTTTCAGCCGGTCCCAGGTACCGAATCCGGCCCAGCGGCACAGTTGCGAGCGCCCGAACCGGCTG
>JAGRMG010000160.1 GCA_020441385.1 Paracoccaceae bacterium | reverse complement strand
CGGTATCGAACAGCGCGTGGACAAGGCCGTTGGCGTCGACCTCGACCCTGGTCATGTTGCCCACCGGAAATCCGTCCTTGGAAACGGAAACCGGCGCGAACCTGTCGGACAGCTGCATGATGCCGTCGCTTTCACCGACAAGCCCGATGTCGATCTCGATCGGGCCGCCTGCGACGTTGACGATCATGGATCCGGTTTCGGTGTCATAGGCGCCGCCGGTTACGGTGGTGACCGATGCCAGCGTGCCGCCCGATGTGCGGCTGTCGTCGAATGTCAGCGTGTATTCGCCGATCACCGCATCGTCCGAGGCGCTGTCGCGCAGCCGCATGGTCCATTCGTTGGACGATCCGCTGCCGGGCACCGTTGGCACGAATTCGATGCCCAGGCTTTCGGAAATCCCCAGATTGTCGAAATACTCGATCGCGAGTTGCTGCGTTTCGCCGGCAGCCGCGGCACCCGTTTCGGTTGCCGGCAGGTTCAGACCCAGGCTCATGCGGGTGGTGGGTTCGCCGGAAAGCTCGTTGACCTTGATCCGCACCGGTTCCAGCCCGTCGGAGGTGTCGCGCGGATAGCTGGGCACGGTTCCGTCGGCCGCCACCGGCCAGCCCAGCAGCACCAGGCCGGCTTCGGACGTCAGAATGCCATCGGCATCGGTGCGGAACGATCCCGTGGTGGCCAGCAGCATCTGCGCTTCGCCATTGCCCGCGACGACCGCGGAATGGCGGGCAACCGGCAGCATGCCGCGACCGCCCACCGCCAGATCGGTGGGGTTTGACGTCGACACCAGAGATCCGCGTTCGTCGATCAGACGCTGCGTCGTGGAGCGGGTACCGCCCGCCGAATAGGTACCGCCGGACGAAGAATTGACCATGGAGTGAAAATCGGTCTGGACCCGCTTGTACCCGTAGGTCGATGAATTGGCGATATTGTCCGAGATCGACGCAAGGCGGCTGGCATTGGCATTCAGCCCCGCCACACCGGCATTGAGCGAAGAGGATATCGTCATGTGCGCGCCCTTTTCCTGCTGCTGCGGGCAATCGCCCTTGGGCAACAGCTAAGGCACCCACCCTTAACGCGCGGCTAACAGATAAAATCCATCCTATCGCGCCGCATTCAGCTTCGCAGAAGCGTCACCTCGATCCTGTTGTTGCGCGCGGCCATCGGGTTCGTGTCTGCCGCCGCCCGGTCGGCATGACCCGTCACGCGCTTGATCCGACCCGGATCCAGCCCGCCGGATTCGAGAAGGCCGCGCATGGCCGTGGCGCGCGCGCCGGACAGGTTCCAGACCGGGTTGTCGGCCAGAACCACCGGATAGGCGCGGGTATGTGCGCCCAGCGCGACGCCGTTGGTGACCATCCCCGAGACCCGCGCGATCATTCGCGCCAGATCGCGCAGCAGCGGCGTCGGGGTGTCGCTGTCGGGTTCGAACAGTCCCGCGGATTCGCTATCGAACAGTTCTATTATCAGACCTTCATCGGTGACGCGCGTGACGATATGCTTGAGTGCCTCGTCGGAAAGCATGCTTTCGCCGCCGCGCGCCATCAGCGCCTCTTGCACCGCGCGCAACGCATCGTCGCGTTCGGCCTCGGCGCCATCGGGGTCGAGACCCTGATTGCCGCGCGCGGCACGCGCTTCGGTCGGGTGGCGGTCGGTCGCGCCGGATCCGTCCTGCGGCAGCGTGGTTTCGGAAAACATGCTGGTGCCGCCAAAGGCGCCGCTACCGCCGCCCGACACCCGGTTGACCGGGATGGTCGGCGAAAAGTAGTCCGCCAGTCCCTTGCGCTGTTTTTCCGTCGTCGCGTTCAGCAGCCACATCAACATGAAAAAGGCCATCATCGCCGTCACGAAATCCGCATATGCGACTTTCCAGGCGCCGCCATGATGACCACCGCCACCGACGACCTTTTTCCGTTTGATGATGACCGGCGCGACATTTGTCGGCGCACCCATCCCTCACCACCTTTGCTCACCCGACAACCGGGATAGCAGGGCGGACGTTAAGAGAGGACTAACAGGTAGAATTTGCGGCAACCGGCTGGCAGGGCCGATGCGCAATTCGCCGGCGATCGCCCGGCCCGGCCGGTCAAAGCAGAATGCCGCCATAGTCCTCGCGCAGTTTCGTCTTGAGCACCTTGCCGGTACCGCCCAGCGGCAGTTGATCGACGAACACCACCGCGTCGGGTTCCTGCCAGCGGGCAACCTTGCCGGTGAAATGATCCAGTATCTCCTGTTCGGAAACGGCGGAACCGGGGCGGCGCACCGCGATCAGAACGGGGCGTTCGTCCCATTCGGGATGCCGTGCGGCGATGGCGGCGGCGCTGGCGATCGCGGGATGGGTCATGGCGATATCCTCAAGCTCCACCGTCGAGATCCACTCGCCACCCGATTTGATGATGTCCTTGGCACGGTCGCGAACGACCATGTAGCCGTCGGGGTCGATCGTGGCCACATCGCCGGTATCGAACCAGCCATCATCGGTCAGGGCCGACTCGCCGGCCTTGAAATAGCTGTCGATCACCCAGTGTCCGCGTATCTGCAACCGGCCCTGCGTCTTGCCGTCCTCGGCAAGAACGGCGCCCGCGTCGTCCACGATGCGCAGTTCCACGCCGTAGGGCGGCCGCCCCTGGCCTTCGCGAATCCTCTGGCGTTCCCGCACACTCATGGCGTCGTGCCTTTGCAACAACTGGTTCATGGTGCCCAGCGGGCTGGTTTCGGTCATGCCCCAGGCATGCACCAGATCGACGCCATAGCCGTCGCGAAACGCGGGAATCATCACCTTGGGCAGGGCCGAACCGCCCACCACGGTGCGCTTCAGGCTCTCGATGCGGCTGCCGGTCCTTTCCAGCGCCGAAAGCAGACCCATCCAGATCGTCGGCACGCCCAGCGCCAGCGTCACCTTCTCGGCGTCGATCAGGCCGATCAGGGCCTCGCCGTCCGGGTTCGGCCCCGGCAGCACCAGCTTGGCACCCACGGCGGCGGCGATGTAGGGCACGCCCCAGGCATTGACATGAAACATCGGGACCACCGCCAGCACCGTGTCGCGCGCCGACAGGCCAATCCCGTCGGGCTGGTTGCTGCCCAGCGTATGCAGGACCGTCGTGCGGTGGGTATATTCGACCCCCTTGGGATGACCGGTCGTGCCCGAGGTATAGCAGAGGTTGGACGGCGCGTTCTCGTCGAGATCGGGCCACTCGTAGGACTCCGCCCCTTCCCCCAGCAGTTCGTCGTAAAACCGCAGCCCGTCGAAAGCGGCTGCCGCCTCGTCGTCGCGCGGTTCCATCAGCACGAAATGGCGCACGGTTTCAAGCCGCGGTCGCAGGGCCGCCACCACCGGCAGGAAGGTACGGTCGAGAAACAGCACCCGATCCTCGGCGTGGTTCATGATGTAGATCAGTTGTTCGGAAAACAGCCGGGGGTTGATCGTGTGACACACCATTCCGGCGCCGGCCACGCCGAAATAGATCTCGAGGTGGCGGCGATTGTTCCAGGCCAGCGTGGCGCAGCGTTCGGTCTGCCCGATTCCCAGCCGCTCCAGCGCCGAAGCGAGCCTGCGGGCATTGGCCTCGATTGCGCGCCAGTTCGTGCGCTCCACGCCGCCGGCGGTTTCCACCGACACCACCTCGCCGGTGCCGTGATAGCGCGCCGAATGCGCGATCAGCGAACTGACGGTCAGCGCCTTGGTCATCATCCTGCCGTGCATGGCGGTTCTCCCTGATTCGCGCCGCCGGTCCTGCTTACGCCAGCCGCTTCCCGGACTCCGGACTGTAAAAGCAAAACCGCGCGGATCAACGCCGTTGACGCAGGATATCGGACGGGAAATCGGAATTGGCGCCATTGCGGCGACGACGCGCGATAACCGGCCGCAAAGGCATCCGGCAGCGGCGCGGGGGCCGGAGCGTCCGGCACGCAGCGGCGCGCCGGATCCGGGTGCAGGGCAAAGTGCCGGGCAAAGTCGCAGTCCGACACTGGCCAAGCCACGCGTTGCGCCCTAGCTTGCCGCGGATGAAAAATGACAACATCCATGACAGCGCCTATTCCTGGGCACGCCTGCTGGTGACGCTGGCCATCGCGATGGTGGCCAATGCCGGCATGTGGGCGATCATCGTCATCATGCCCGAGGTCGAGGCGGAATTCGGCGCCGGGCGGGCCGAGGCGTCGTTGCCCTATACCCTGACCATGATCGGTTTCGGCCTTGGCAACCTGCTGATCGGGCGCCTGGTGGACCGGTTCGGCATCACGCTGGCGCTGAACGGGGCCGCCGCGGCGATCGCGGCGGGGTTCTCTCTGGCGACCCTCATGCCCGGCATGCTGTCGCTGTCGGCGGCGCATCTGCTGCTGGGCCTGGGCACGGCGGTGGGGTTCGGGCCGCTGATCGCCGACATCTCGCACTGGTTCATGCGGCGCCGCGGGATCGCGGTGGCGCTGGTGGCCAGCGGCAATTACCTGTCCGGCGCGATCGGCCGCGCGATATCGGGGCTGGCGGCCGACCGGCCGGGCGGGGTCATGACGCCGCTGGCCGTCACCGCCCTGCCCAGGGGCCGGGCGTGGTGCGCCACAGATCGTAGGCCTTGCGCATGACGGTGGGCAGGTCGGAGGGGCGAAACTCTTGCGCAGCCAGCAGGATGCCGGCCTCTGGCACTACGTCGCCGGGAATGGCCGCCGTCCTGATCGTCAGGATCAGGTGGAAATGGGTGAAGGTGTGGCGCACCTCGCCCGGCAGCGTCACCCAGTCGGCGGCAAACGGCGGGGCGTCGGCCGGATCCTCGCCCCACTCGCCGCCGGGCCAGCCCAGCATGCCGCCCAGCAAGCCGCTGTCGGGGCGGCGTTCCAGCAGCAGCGCACCATCCTCGCGCCACGCGATATGGACGATCCCGCGCCGGGTCGGCCTGACCTTTTTCGCCGCCTTTCGCGGCAGCCCGGCGGCAGTGCCGGCCCGGCGTGCCAGACAGCACGCGCGCAGCGGGCATATTCCGCAGGCGGGCGATTTCGGCGTGCAGATCGTGGCGCCCAGATCCATCATCGCCTGCGCATGGTCTCCGGGCCGCACCGGCGGGGTTAGCGCCGCGGCCCGTTTCCGAAACACCGGTTTGGCGGCGGGCAGCGGTGTGCGGATGTCGCCAAGGCGCGCCACCACGCGTTCGACATTGCCGTCCACCACGGTTTCCGCGCGGTCAAACGCAATGGCGGCGATGGCGGCGGCGGTATAGGGGCCGATACCGGGAAGTGCCAGCAGCGCATCGCGGCTGTCGGGAAAGATCCCGCCAAGCTCCCCGGCCACCACGCGGGCGCATTTCATCAGGTTGCGGGCGCGGGCGTAATAGCCAAGGCCCGCCCATTGGCCCATCACGTCCGCCTCGCGGGCGTCGGCCAGCGCACCCACGTCGGGCCAGCGCGCGGTGAAACGGTGGAAATAGCCGCGCACCGCCGCCACCGTCGTCTGTTGCAGCATCACCTCGGACAGCCACACGCGATAGGGGTCGGGGCGGATACCGGCGGCACGCCCGGCCGGTCCGATGCGCCACGGCAGCACCCGCGCATTGGCGTCATACCAGTCCAGCAGAAGGCGCGGGATAGTGGCATCGGCACCGGCGGCGCCATCCTGAGTGTCACGCATTCTTTATGGCCTCGCTGCCGGGTTTCACTGGCGCCTGCCCGCCGGCACATTACAATAGGGTCCAGGAAACCGGAATCCAGCCCATGAAGCGACGCAACTCCAGCACCCGCGGATTCAAGCGCACCGACAGCGTCCTGAGCGAACAGATTCGCCGCGCCGGCGAAAGCCGGGGCTTTGCCGTATCGCGTCTTCTGACCCATTGGGAGGAGATCGCCGGCCCCGAGATCGCCGCCGTCGCGCGGCCGGTGAATATCGGCTATGGCAAGGGCGGCTTCGGCGCGACGCTGACGGTGCTGACCTCGGGCGCGCAGGCGCCGGTGCTGGACATGCAGAAAGAGAAACTGCGCGAGAGGGTCAACGCGGTCTACGGCTACAACGCCATCAGCCGGGTGCGCATCACCCAGACGGCGCCGGTCGGCTTTGCCGACGGCCAGGCCGCGTTCGCCGCGCCGGTCCCCGATCCCCTCCCCGGCCCCGACCCGAAGATCGCCGCGCGGGCCGAACAGGCGGCCAACCGGATCGAGAACGACGATCTGCGCGCGGCCCTTGAACGTCTGGGCCGCAACGTACTATCGAAGAACACGCATTGAGAAAGAGGTAGGAATGATCCGTCTGCTGTCCGTCGCCGCCGCATTGGCCATACTGGCCATCGGCGGATTCATGTCTCTGGGTGCGCCGGGACAACCGGGCGTTTCGTCCGGTCCGCTGATCGGCGCCGCGCATGCGCAGGATGCGGGCGAGGTCGATACGTCGACGATCGCCGAAATGGCGCTGGGCGACGAGAACGCGCCGGTGACGGTCGTCGAATACGCCTCCTACACCTGCCCCCATTGCGCCGACTATCATGAAGGCCCGTTCCGCAAGCTGAAGTCCGAATATATCGACACCGGCAAGGTGCGCTTCATCTATCGCGAGGTATATTTCGACCGCTACGGGCTGTGGGCGTCCATGGTCGCGCGCTGCGAACCGGCCAAGTTCTTCGGCATTACCGATCTGATCTACAAGAGTCAGAAGGACTGGGTCCGTGCCGGCGGCCCGGCCGAGATCGTGGCCGAACTGAAAAAGATCGGGCGGCTGGCCGGAATGGACGACGCGACGCTGGATGCCTGCCTTCAGGATGCGAACAAGGCGCAGACGCTCGTCGCCTGGTATCAGGAACACGCCAAGGCGGACGGGATCGAAGGAACGCCATCGTTCATTGTCAACGGCAAGAAGGTCGAGAACCAGCCCTGGGCCGATTTCAAGGCGATCATCGACGCCGAACTGGATGGCTGATGCCAGCCCCGCCGCTGGACGGGCTCAAGGTCGTCGAACTGGCGCGCGTGCTGGCCGGCCCCTGGGCGGGCCAGACCCTGTCGGATCTGGGAGCCGAGGTGGTGAAGGTCGAAAGCCCCGCCGGCGACGATACCCGCGCCTGGGGGCCGCCCTTCGTCACCCGCGGCGATGACGTTTCGGCGGCCTATTTCCACTCGACCAATCGCGGCAAGGCGTCGGTGATCGCCGATTTCGCAACCCCCGAGGGGCAGGCGAAGGTTCGCGCGCTGGTGCGCGACGCCGATATCCTGATCGAGAATTTCAAGGTCGGCGCGCTGGCGAAATTCGGGTTGGACCATGACAGCCTGGCGCGGATCAACCCGCGCCTGATCTACTGTTCGATCACCGGTTTCGGCCAGACCGGCCCCTATGCCCACCGCGCCGGATACGATTTCATCATCCAGGGCATGTCCGGGCTGATGTCGATCACCGGAGAGCCGGACGGCCAGCCGCAGAAATCCGGCGTGGCGATCACCGACGTCTTCACCGGCATCTATGCGGTCACGGCCATCCTGGCGGCGCTGCACCAGCGCGAACGAACCGGGCGCGGCCAGCAGATCGACATGTCGCTGCTGGACGTGGCCGTGGCGGTCACGGCCAATCAGGCCCTGAACTATCTGACCACCGGCAAGGCGCCGGGGCGGATGGGCAATGCGCATGTCAATCTGGCACCGTATCAGGTGTTCGACTGCCGCGACGGCCACATCATCATCGCCACCGGCAACGACCGCCAGTATCGGCGCCTGTGCGCAATCCTGGCGCTCGAGGACATGGCAGAGGCGCCCGAATTCGCCCGCAACCGCGACCGCATCGCCAACCGCCGGGTGATGATCGCGCGGCTGAACGGGGCCACGGCACAACGCAGCAGGGCCGATCTGCTCGCCGCCTGCGAGGCCCAGGGCGTCCCCGCCGGCCCGATCAACGATCTGGCCGCCGTGATGGCCGACCCCCAGGTCATCCACCGCAACATGCGCATCGAACTCGACGGCGTGCCGGGCGTGCGCGCGCCGTTCCGGTTCTCGGATGCCGATCTGGCGCTGCACCGCCCGGCGCCCGGACTGGGCGAGGACGACCCGGGTCCGAACGGCTGAGCCGGCGGATACCAGCGCGAACCGGGCCGGTCCTTCATCTTGCCCAATAAACTCAATCCCCGGCCGGCGGCGGCGCCGCCGCCACCAGCATGTCGCGCAAACCCGCGTCCTGTTCCACCTTCAGGCGCACCGGCAGGGTGACGACCTTGCTGCGGAAGGCGGGCGGCAGGCGCACGGCGTCCTTCTCGGTCGTCACCATCTGCGCGCCCAGCGCCCGGGCCTCGGTTTCCAGCCGCGCCATCAGCGCCGGTGTCAGCGGCTGGTGATCCTCCAGCGCCTCGGCCCGCAGCAGATCGGCACCCAGCCCGCGCAGGGTGGCAAAGAACTTCTCGGGATGCCCGATCCCGGCGAAGGCCAGCGCGCGCAACCCCTGCCAGTCCATCCCGGTGGGCAACGGGTTCAGCGCACCGGCGAAACGGGGTATCGTGATCGCCCCGCCCCAGCGCCCGGCGAACAGATCCTGCGCCGCCGGATCGCCCAGCGACAACACCGCATCGGCCCGCGCGAGTCCGGCGCGCACCGGTTCGCGCAGCGGCCCCGCCGGCAGGCAGCGGCCGTTTCCGAAGCCGAGCCGCGCATCGACCACGACGATCGAGAAAGCCTTGCGCACGGCCGGATTCTGAAACCCGTCGTCAAGAACCACGACGCTCGCGCCGGCGGCCACCGCCTGCGCGGCACCCGCGGCGCGGTCGCGCGCCACCCAGACCGGCGCGAACGCGGCCAACAGCAGCGGTTCGTCCCCGACCTGCGCCGCGTCGTGCCGCGCCTCCAGAACCCGCACCGGCCCCGCCAGCGCGCCGCCATGGCCCCGGGTGACGACATGGGGGTCGTGCCCCGCTCCGCGCAGCCGCTCCACCGCCCAGATCACCGTCGGCGTCTTGCCGGTGCCCCCGGCATTGAGGTTGCCGATACAGATCACCGGCACGCCGGGATCGGCCCCCTGCCCGCCCCGCGACAGGCGGCGCGCGGTCGCGCGCGCATAGACCCACCCCAGCGGCGCCAGCATGCGCGCGCGCCAGTCGGGGCGACCGGGGGCGGTGTTCCAGAAATCAGGGGTCCGCACCGGCACTCTCCCGAAGATCCAGCATGTCCTGGACCAGATCGATCAGCCGGTCGGTCAGTTCGGCGCCCTCGGTCGCCACGCGCCAGCCAGCCAGCGCCATGCGCGCCGACCGGTCCGGCGCCACCAGGTCGATCACCGCCCGGCCCAGCAGATCGGCATTGCCGACCTTTCGCGCGGCACCGGCTTCGGCCAGACTGGCGAACGCGCTTTGAAACCCTTGCGGTTCAGGCCCGTGCAGGATGGCGGCGCCCAGCGCGGCCGCCTCGAACGGGCTGCGCCCGCCGGTTCCTTTCGCAAAGGTGGTTCCCACAAGGCAGAGCGGGGCGATGCGGTACCACAGGCCCAGATCGGCGGGATCGGACGACACGATCACCTGGGTTTCCTCACCGACCGGATCGCCGCTTTGCCAGTCACCCGATCGCAGGCCGGTCGCCGAGATGTCGCCCTTCAGACGGTCGGCCTGTTCGGGATCGGCGGGGCTCACCACCAGCAGCAGCCGGTGCACGAGGCGCAAAGCGGCGCGATGCGCGGCAAGGACGATCTCGAATTCCGGGATCTGCACCCCTGCGGCCAGCCAGATCGGCCGGGTGCCCAGATCGCGGCTGGCCGCCGCCAGTTCCGCCTCGCGGCAGGGTGGCGGGCTGACCCCCGGGCGCAGGCGCGCCGTGGCCGAAACCTTGTCCGCGGCCACTCCGATACGCCGGATCGACGCCGCGGCGGCCTCGTCCCGGGCCATGATGGTATCAAAGCAATCCAGCGTCGCCCGCGCCAGGTCGGGCAGCCAGCGGTGCCGGCGGTTCGCGACTTCCTCGGCGCCGATATCCAGAAGAACCATGGGCAGGCCGCGGTCGGAGGCCGCGGTGAGGAGGTTGGGCATCAGCCCGCCGCCGGCCCAGATGCAGACATCCGGGCGCCAGTGATCGAGAAACGGGCGCGCCGCGGCCGGGTGGTCGGAGGCCAGGGACAGGACATGGTCGCATCCCGGCGGCACCGGCGCGCCGGACCGGTCCCGATCGACGGTCGCCAGCACATGCACCCCGGGGCGCTGCGCGCGCAGCCGCACGGTAAACTCGCACAGCGCGTCCAGCCTTTCCGGCCCGGCGGCATGCGCCCAGACCAGTTCGCCTTGCGGGCGAAGAGCGTCAAAGCCGGCCGCCGGCGCCGGCTGACGCAAGGACAGCGCGCGATAGGCGGCAAGGCCCAGCCGGCGGCTCATCGGTTCAGCCCAGTTCCTCGGTCGACGAGGCCTCGGCTTCCTCATCGCGAAGGCGATGTATATGGGCGATGAAATAGCGCATATGCGCGTTGTCCACCGTGCGCTGCGCCTCGGCCTTCCAGGCGGCATAGGCCGAGGCATAGTCCGGGAACATGCCGACGATGTGGATGTCGTCCACATCGCGGAACACCGATTTGGCGGGGTCGGTCAATTCGCCGCCGAAGACGAGGTGAAGGCGTTGGGCCATTGCGGCCTCCTGTGCTCAGAAGGATCGTGCGGGTTGCCGGCAACCTACGCCAAATGCCCCGTGCGTCAAGGCGAAGGCCCGATCAGCCCGGCCCGGCGCCCGGATCTTCGGGCGCCAGGGCGTCGCGGATCATCCGGTGTATCTGCGCGCCGGCGGCAATCACGCCATTGACCTTGGGGACGGGGTTGTTGAAGCACAGCACCGCGCCTGCGCGGTCGGTGCAGACCGCCCCGGCCTCGCGCAGGATCAGGTCTCCGGCGGCGATGTCCCATTCCCAGCTGGGCCGCAAGGTCAGCATTCCGTCGAACCGCCCCTGCGCCACCAGCGCCATGCGATAGGCCAGCGACGGCCGGTAGGCGCGCGAGAAATGCGGCGCCCGGCCGCCGCGCCAGTGCAGGGCGTTCAGGTGCGGCCGCGCGGCCAGGATTTCGGCGGCCTCCAGCGCCGTCTGGCGCGTGGCGGCGATGGGCGCGCCGTTCAGGAACGCACCCTGCCCCAGGGCTGCCGAAAACAGCATGTCGCGTCTGGG
>JAGRMG010000015.1 GCA_020441385.1 Paracoccaceae bacterium | reverse complement strand
CATCCAGGCCTACGCGCGCATCGAGGACGCGTTGCTGCGCTGGCGGTCCCCTTAGGACATTCGCAAGCATCTCGGAGAAGGGCGGCGCAAGCCGCCCTTTTTTCATGCGTATGGTTCCCTGGACAAAATACCTGCTGAAGTTGCGTATCTACCTACCGAAGATTCTCCGAAACGGTCCTTGGCGTGCGCTTCCTGGCGAAGGGGTCTACAACAAGCCAAAGCCGCTGCGCACAACTTTTTCATTGGCGTTACCGGCCCCAACCAAGCCGAAGAAAAATTTCGAAAACCGTTTCTGTCGCCCGTTTCCGGGGCCCATATCCCTCAGGACAGAGCCGAAAGCGCCCTCCTGCGGGAAAATGGCAGAAATAGCGGAAAATCGGGCTCCTTTGCCCAATTGACCTTTTTCGCTTGCGGAATGGACGTTTTAAGCCCGCCGGTGGCCACTAATTGGTAGTGGCGATACGATAGCGAGGCTGGCGGCGGTTAACCGCATTTCGAGAATCCGCAGCTGGCGCAGGTCATGCAGCCTTCGACCATGCGCATCTCGTACTGGCCGCAACTGGGGCAGGCGCGGCCGCGGGGCGGGCCGTCCGGACCCACCGCCTGCGCCTGCGGATCGGCCTTCAGGCCCAGGCCCTCGCCGGCCAGGAAGCCGATGGCGATCATGTGCCTTTCGATCACGCCGCCGATCGCGGCCAGGATCGACGGGATGTACCTGCCCTGCATCCAGGCGCCGCCGCGCGGGTCGAACACGGCCTTCAGTTCCTCGACCACGAAGGACACGTCGCCGCCGCGCCGGAACACCGCCGAGATCATCCGGGTGAGCGCGACGGTCCAGGCGAAATGTTCCATGTTCTTGGAATTGATGAACACCTCGAAGGGGCGGCGGTGGCCGTTCAGCACGATGTCGTTGATGGTGATGTAGATGGCGTGTTCGCTGTCGGGCCATTTCACCTTGTAGGTGGCCCCGTCCAGCGCCCCGGGCCGGTCCAGCGGTTCGGACATGTAGATCACGTCGCCATGGGGGGTCTGGGGTTCGCCGGCATCGGTGGCGCGAATCTCGGGTGCGGGCGCGGCGGACTTTCCGGCGCCATCGCCCGAAAGGCTCAGCACGCTTCCCGTCACGTCGTTGGGCCGGTAGGTGGTGCAGCCCTTGCAGCCGGCCTCCCAGGCCTGCATGTACACGTCCTTGAAATCCTGAAACGCGATGTCCTCGGGGCAGTTGATGGTCTTGGAGATCGAACTGTCCACCCATTGCTGCGCCGCCGCCTGCATCCTGACATGTTCCAGCGGGCTCAGGGTCTGGGCGTTGACGAAATGGTCGGGCAGGGGGGTATCGCCGAACCGGTCGCGCCACATCTGCACGGCGTAGTCGACCACCTCTTCCTCGGTGCGCGATCCGTCCTTCTGAAGCACCTTGCGCGTGTAGGCATAGGCAAAGACCGGCTCGATCCCGGAACTGACTTTGCCGGCGTAAAGGCTGATGGTGCCGGTCGGCGCGATCGAGGTCAGCAGCGCGTTGCGGATGCCGTGTTCGCGCACCGCCTCGCGCACCTCCTCGTCCATCCGCTGCATGGTGCCGCTGGCGAGGTATTTCTCGGCATCAAACAGCGGAAACGCACCCTTTTCGCGGGCCAGATCGACCGACGCCAGATAGGCCGCCCGGGCGATCGCGTGCAGCCATTCGCCGGTCTGCGCCGCCGCCGCGTCCGAGCCATAGCGCAGCCCCAGCATCAGCAGCGCGTCGGCCAGCCCGGTGACGCCAAGCCCGATGCGCCGCTTGGCCTTTGCCTCGGCCTCCTGCCGGGGCAGCGGGAACAGCGAGGCGTCCACGACATTGTCCATCATGCGCACCGCGACCGCGACCAGATCGCTGAGCGCGCCGGCGTCGAGCCGGGCCTTGTCCGAGAACGGATCGGCAACCAGCCGCGCCAGGTTGACCGAGCCCAGCAGGCAGGCGCCATAGGGGGGCAGGGGCTGTTCGCCGCAGGGATTGGTGGCGGCGATGGTTTCGCAATAGGCCAGGTTGTTGGCGGCGTTGATCCGGTCGATGAAGATCACGCCCGGTTCGGCATAGTCATAGGTGGCGCGCATGATCCGGTTCCAGAGGTCGCGCGCCTGAACCGTGTGATAGATGCGCCCGCCAAAGGTCAGTTCCCAGGGCCCGTCATCCCTGACCGACTGCATGAAGGGATCCGAAACGAGAACGCTCATGTTGAACATGCGAAGGCGGGCGGGATCGGCCTTGGCCGAGATGAAATCCTCGATGTCGGGATGGTCGCAACGCATGGTCGCCATCATCGCGCCGCGGCGCGAGCCCGCCGACATGATGGTGCGGCACATCGCGTCCCATACATCCATGAACGACAGCGGGCCGCTGGCATCCGCCGCCACCCCGGCCACCGGCGCGCCGCGCGGCCGGATGGTGGAGAAATCGAAGCCGATGCCGCCGCCCTGCTGCATGGTCAGCGCGGCCTCTTTCAGCATGTCGAAAATGCCGCCCATGCTGTCGGGAATGGTGCCCATCACGAAGCAGTTGAACAGCGTCACGCGGCGCCCGGTCCCGGCGCCGGCGGTTATCCGCCCGGCGGGCAGGAACCTGAAATCCTCGAGCGCCGCATAGAACCGGTCTTCCCACAGGTCCGGGTCGGTCTCGTTGCGGGCCAGATCGCGGGCGATTCGCCGCCAGCTGTCCTCGACCGTCAGATCCTTCGGGCTGCCATCCTCGGCCTTGAGGCGGTATTTCATGTCCCAGATCTGTTCGGCAATGGGGGCGGCAAAGCGGCTCATCGGTCTGTTCCCGTCAGAAAGAAGATAAACAAGATAGCTGCATCCGCATCGCTCCACAACTCCTTGCAGCGGGCGCGCGGCAGCCTACAATATGGGCCACGCGCACCAAAGGATGCGGCCATGACCGGAACCGTTCACCTCATCAAGCTCTGCGTCGGCACCGACACGGTCGAACAGCTGGCCCGGTGGCAAGCGACGCCGCGCAACCCTTCGGCCGAGGGCCTGCACCGCCATATCACGCGGATGTGGCCGAAACGTGCCGCCGAAGTCGTCAACGGCGGCTCGCTCTACTGGGTGATCCGCGGCCAGGTGCTTTGCCGCCAGCGCATACTGCGCCTTGACGAGGTGGCCGGCGCGGACGGCATCACCCGCTGCGGTCTGGTCCTGGAACCCACGCTCCACCGCACCCAGGCCGCCCAGCGCCGCCCGTTCCAGGGCTGGCGCTATCTCATGCCGCAGGACGCCCCGCCCGACCTGCCGGCCTCGCGCGCCAGCGACGATGCTTTGCCCGACGATCTGAACCGCGCGCTGGCCGAAATCGGCGTACGCTGAGCGATAGCGCCGGCGCGCTGGAAATCGGCGCCCGGCGGTGATAGGCACGGAGCCATGCCGGGTTCGTCGTTTCACCTGACTTGCCGCATCGGCACCATGGCGGCCGCCTTGTGCCTTTCTGGCGCACCAGTAGCGGCATCCGGGCCGAGCTTTGATTGCGCGCGGGCCGCAAGCCCGGCCGAATCCGCGATCTGCGCCTCGCCCGAACTGTCCTATGTCGACAGGGTGCTGGCCGAGAGTTTTGCACGGACCATGGCGGCCCTTGGAGCCGACGGCCAGGCGCGGTTGCGGGCGGCGCAGCATGACTGGCTGTCGACGCGCGATCGTTGCGGCGGCGACGCCGAATGCCTGAAATCCGCCATGGTCGCCCGCATCAACGCGCTGCGCCTTGGCGGGGCGGCGAATCCGCAGGCGCAGGCCGCGACCCGGCCGCCCCTGGCTGAATCAGCCGCCCCAGGAACCACGGGGGCCGCGCACCCGTCCCCCGCCGCAGACGTCCTGGGCACATGGCAACCCTACAGCGATGACGTGCTGGGCAGCGGCGCCATGACCGTGACCGCCCGCCGGATCACGTTCCGGTCGGGCGAAAGCTATGACATCCGCGTGCTCCGCCCCGGCGGGCGGGTCTTTTCCATCACCGGGCGCAGCGATGCGGGCGGCGTGTTTTCCTGCGGCCGTGAAAACACCGCCTATCTCGCGCTGAACCCGCACAAGGGCAACCGTCTGGCCGTGCAGGTGTTGTGGGACAAGGGCGCGATCCCTCCCGAGCCCGACCCGGCGGACCCATATACCGGCCTGCCCGGCCGCTGCATCCTGAGCTTTTACGAAAGGTAGGGGGCGGCCGTCAGACCGCTTCCGCGATCCGTTCGAGGAATGCGGCGAGGCGCCGCTTGCGGGCATCGTCGCAGGGCGCCACGCGGCTGCGCCACAGCGTCGCCTGGCTTTGCAGGATCAGCCCGTCGGAAAGCACCTTGAGATGATTGGCGCGCAGGGTCTCGCCGGTCGATGTGATATCGGCGATCGCCTCGGCGGTCTCGTTCTTGACCGTGCCTTCGGTCGCCCCCTGGCTGTCGACCAGCGCGAAATCCGCCACCCCGCCGGATGTCAGGAATTCGCGCACCAGCCGGTGATACTTGGTGGCCACGCGCAAGCGGAAACCGTGCCGGGCCCGGAACGCCGCCGCCACCGCGTCGAGATCGTCCAGCGTATCGACATCCACCCACGCCGCCGGCACCGCCAGGATCAGATCGGCATGGCCGAATCCCAGTTCCGCGACCGCTTCCACCTGGTCCTCCCACAGCGGCAGCCTTTCGCGGACCAGATCGGTGCCGGTAACGCCGAGGTGAATGCGCCCCGCGGCCAGTTCGCGCGGTATCTCGCCCGCCGAGAGCAGCATCAGCGACAGCCCCTCGATGCCGTCCACCGTACCGGCATATTCGCGGTCCGATCCGCTCCGCGAAAGGGCGATGCCGCGCCGGTCGAACCATGCGAAGGTCTTGTCCATCAGCCGCCCCTTGGAGGGCACCCCGAGTTTCAGGGTCATGGCGCCGCCTCCTCAAGCGTCAGCATGAGGCCGGGCCGCAACACCCCGCCCACCGCCGGGATCTCGGCGCCCCGGCCCAGCCGCCGGGTCAGCGCGTCATAGCGCCCGCCGGTGGCGATCGGGGGCAGGTCGGGCCGGCCCTCGGCGAAAAAGCCGAACACGAAGCCGTCGTAATATTCCATCGAGGTGCGCCCGTAGCTGGCCTCGAAATCCAGCGCGTCCACATCCACCCCGCGCGCCGCAAGCGCCGCCAGACGCGCCTGCAACCGCGCGATGGCGGGGCCGATCCGGGGCAGGTCGACGGCCACGTCGCGCAGCCGTTCCAGCGCGAAGGGCGCGGTTTCGCGCACCGCCAGCAGCGTGCCCAGCGCCGACAGTTCCCGCTCTGAAATCGGCGGCGCCCCGGCATCTTCGCGCAGCGCCGAAATCCGCGCCTCGATCTCGTCGCGGCCGCGCAGCCCGATCATCGGCGCCGCGCCGGCAAGCGGATCCGCGGCGGCCAGCAGCGCCGCCCGCGCCGGCGGCACCGGGGTTCTGCCCGCGAACCGCTCCAGCAGCGCCCGGAACCGGCGCGGATGCCAGATATGCCGCTTGAGCGCCGCCTTGCGCCGGTCGGTCGTCTGCAACCCTTCGACCGCGGCCATCAGGATGCCGATATCTCCGGTCGCCGCGCGCAGGTTCAATCCCTCCAGCGCCTCGGCGATCAGCGCAAAGACCTCGGCCTCGGCCGCCGCGGGGTTGGCGCGGTCGAACACCTCATAGCCGACTTGCACATATTCGCTGGCCCGCTCGGGGTCGTGCTCCTGACGGCGGAACACTTCGCCGCAATAGGTATAGCGCGCCGGTTCCGCGCCATGGGCCATGTGCATCTGCACCACCGGCACGGTGAAATCGGGGCGCAGCATCTGTTCGCCGCGCAGCGCGTCCGAGGTGACATAGGCCCGCCCGCGGATGTTCTCGCCATAGAGGTCGAGCAGCAACTCGGCGGGTTGCAGGATCGCGGTCTCGACGACGGCCGCCCCGGCCGCCTCGAAACGGGCCCGCAGCGCCGCCGCCCGCGCCAGCGTTTCCGCGCGCCCGGGCATCAGGCGCCGCCGGACCGGCTGGCCAGCATGTCGCGCACGCATGACACCAGATCGCCGCGCGCGATCTCGACCTGCGCGGGGCGCTCCTTCCATTCCTCCAGCGTGGCGTTCTCGGCGATCCGCGCCCCGAGGGCCAGATCCTTGATCTGCACCACTCCGCGCGCCTTCTCCTCGGCCCCCTCGATCACCGCCAGCGGGCTGGCGCGCCGGTCGGCATATTTCAGCTGGTTGCCGAAGTTCTTCGGATTGCCGAGATAGACTTCGGCGCGGACGCCGCTCTTGCGCAGTTCGGCGGCCATGGCCTGGTAATCTGCCATCCGCTCGCGGTCCATCACCGTGACCACCACCGGCCCGCGCCCGGCTGAACGCATCCGCCCCTTCTCGCGCAGCGCCGCCAGCAGCCGGTCCACCCCGATGGATATGCCGGTCGCCGGCACGTCCTGGCCGGTAAAGCGCCTGACCAGGTCGTCATAGCGCCCGCCGCCGGCAACGCTGCCGAACTGGCGCCTGCGGCCCTTGTCGTCGAAGATCTCGAAGGTCAGTTCGGCCTCGTAGACCGGCCCGGTGTAATAGCCCAGACCGCGCACGACACTGGGGTCGATGACGATGCGGTCGGCCCCGTACCCGCCCGCCGCCAGCAGGCCGGCGATCTGCTCGAGCTCGTCCACCCCCTCGATCCCGGTGGCCGAGTTCTGCACCAGTTCGCGCAGCCGCGCCACCGTCGCGGCGCCGGTTTCCCGCCGCGCCCCGACAAAGCCCAGAACCGTGCCGGCCTGGGCGGGCGAAAGCCCGGCGCCCTTGGCGAAATCGCCGCTCTCGTCGCGCCGCCCCTCGCCCAGCAACGCAGCGACACCGTCGGTCCCCAGCCGGTCCAGCTTGTCGATGGCGCGCAGCACGATGCCGCGGGCCTCGGCGAATTTCTCGGGATGCGACGGATCCAGCACCCCGGCCACCTCCATCACCCCGTTCAGCACCTTGCGGTTGTTGATGCGCACCACATAGTCGCCGCGCGCGATCCCCACCGCCTCCAGCGTGTCCGCCAGCATGGCGCAAATCTCGGCATCCGCCGCCATGCCGGCGCTGCCCACCGTGTCGGCATCGCACTGATAGAACTGCCTGAACCGCCCCGGTCCCGGCTTCTCGTTGCGCCAGACCGGCCCCATGGCATAGCGCCGGTAGGGCGTCGGCAGATCGTTCTTGTGCTGGGCGTAGACCCGCGCCAGCGGCGCGGTCAGGTCGTAGCGCAGCGCCAGCCAGTCGCCGCTGCCGCCCGCCTCGCCCTCCTGCCAGGCGAACACGCCCGCGTTGGGCCGGTCCACATCGGGCAGGAACTTGCCCAGCGCCTCCACCGTCTCGATCGCGCTGCTCTCCAGCGCATCGAATCCGTAGAGATCGTAGACCTCGGCGATGGCGCGCAGCATGGCGTCGCGCTGCGTCACCTCCGCGCCGAAATAGTCGCGAAACCCCTTGGGCGTCTCTGCCTTCGGGCGGGGCTGTTTCTTGTGCTTGGCCA
The DNA here is from genome assembly GCA_020441385.1 of Paracoccaceae bacterium. Taxonomy (GTDB): domain Bacteria; phylum Pseudomonadota; class Alphaproteobacteria; order Rhodobacterales; family Rhodobacteraceae; genus JAGRMG01. Next base: position 15,410 of record JAGRMG010000015.1, on the reverse strand, counting down.
TTGCGGCGGATCCTCGGGCATGGTTCGCGCCGGGGTCTATCGCAAGGGTGGCGGGGGAACAAGCCGGAGCGCCGCCCGCCCCTTCTTCTGGCCCCAAATATCCCCGCCGGAGGCCACCGCGCCGCAAGGCGCTCAGGAAGGACGCGCCGCAAGGCGCTCGATCCGGCACGCCTTCAGCGACCCGGCACGCCCTCAGATGTCCAGGAAATCCCCCGCCCGGCCGCGCCCGGCGGCAAAGCGCGCCGCGCCCGCGCGGCCCTCGGCGGCGAAGGCGCGCGCCGAGACCCATTCGCGCCGCAGCGCCGCCGCCAGATGCGCGGGCGGCAGCCGCGACGACAGATGATCGGCGCGCATGCAGTCCTGCGGAAACCGCGCCAGATCGCGGGCCAGCGCCCGGGCGGTGGCCAGGGCCTGGCCCGTCCCGCACAGCCGGTCGGCAAATCCCATCGCCTGCGCCTCTTCCGGGCCGACCGGGCGGCCCGTCAGGATCAGGTCGCTGGCCCGGCCCTGACCCAGCAGCCGCGGCAGGCGCACGGTGCCGCCGTCGATCAGCGGCACGCCCCAGCGGCGGCAGAATACCCCCGTCACGGCGCCCTCGGCCATGACGCGCAGATCGCACCAGGCCGCCAGTTCCATGCCGCCGGCCACCGCCGGCCCCTCGATGGCGGCGATCACGGGTTTGGACAGCATCAGGCGCGACGGGCCCATCGGTCCGGCAAGCGGATCGCCGCAGGGATCGTCCCAGTGCTCCGGTATGCCCAGCCCGGCGATCCAGTCGTCCGCCGCGCCCGATCCGGCGGCCTTGAGGTCGAACCCCGCGCAAAACGCGCCGTCCGCCCCGGTCAGCACCGCGACGCGCGCCGCAGGGTCGGCCTCGAAGGCAAGGAACGCGGCGAAAAGGTCGCGCGCCGTGGCCGGATCGACGGCGTTGCGCCGCGCGGGGCGCGCGATCGTCACGACGGTGACGGCATCAGCGGTTTCAACGAGAATACCCATGCCAGGCCTCACCCATGCCAGCCCCCGGTTTCGCACCATACTGGGGCGCGCCGGCCCCGGCGGCAAGCCCGTTGGCGCGACGGCCTCGCGGCGCTATGTCCGGGAAAAAGGGAGACCGCCCATGCAGCACCTGGAAGAACGCATCGCGCATCTGATCCGCGCGGTGGACGACCTGAGCGACATCGTCGCCCGTCAGCAGGCCGAGATCGACCGCATGGCGGGGCGGCTGCAAATGCTGATGCGGCGCGAGGCCGAACGCGAGGCCGACGCGGGCGGCACCGTGCCGCTGGCCGACCGACCGCCGCCGCACTGGTGACGCGGCGCTACAGATCCTCGACCGTCATGACCCCCTGCAAGCTGTTGACCGCGCTGCGGATCTGGGGGTTGATGGCGAATTCGCGCCCCAGGTCGACTTCGACCTCCCAGGGCAGGGCCGGGTCCGCCAGGCACAGCATCACCGGCCCCTTGGCGCTGCCCCGCGCGGCGTTCGATGCGTCCTCGAGGACCGTCGCCACCAGATCCGCCGCGCCGGCATCGTCCAGATAGACCCGCAGCCCGCTGGTGCCGCCCAGCGCCGCGACCGCGTCGATCGGTGCCACCGACCGGCCGGTCAGGCGCAACTGGTCGCTTTCCATGGTCGCCTCGGCCGTGATCACGATCCGCGATCCGGCGTCGAGATGCTCGCGCGCCGAATCGAGCGTTTCGGAGAACAGCGAGAACTCGTAGTTGCCCGTCGGGTCCGAGACCTGCACGAAGGCATAGCGGGTGCCCTTGGCGCTCTTGCCCTCGCGGCGGCTGGATACGACGCCGGCCAGTCTGGCCACCAGCGGCGCGCGTTCGGCGCGCGCCGTCACCTCGTCGAGCGTGATCACGTCGCGCCGTTTCAGCGCGGGCATGTAATCGTCGAGCGGGTGGCCCGACAGGTAGAACCCCACCGCCTTGAATTCCTCGCTCAGGCGTTCGGCGGGCAGCCAGTCGGGCACCTGCGCCAGCCGCGGTTCGGGCAGATCCTCGCCCGCCTCGCCGAACAGCGACACCTGGGCGCTGGATTTCTGGTCGTGGATGGCGGCGGAATAGGCAACCAGCGCATCCAGGCTTTCCAGCACCCGGCGCCGGTTGCCGTCCAGCTGGTCGAAGGCGCCGGACCGCGCCAGCATTTCCAGGGGCCGCTTGCCGACCCGCTTGAGATCGACCCGGCGCGCGAGGTCGAACAGGGTGGCGAAGGCCCGCGCGCCGCGCCCCTGCGTCACCAGCTTCATCGCCTCGACACCGACATTCTTGAGCGCGCCCAGCCCGTAGACCAGTTCGCCCCCGGCCACCGTGAACGTGGCCTGCGAGCGGTTGACGCAGGGCGGCACCCAGGGCAGGCCGAGCCCCTTCTTCACCTCCTCGAAATACACGCCCAGCTTGTCGGTCAGGTGAATGTCGCAGTTCATCACCCCGGCCATGAACTCGACCGGGTGATTGGCCTTCAGCCAGGCGGTCTGGTAGCTGACCACCGCGTAGGCGGCCGCGTGGCTCTTGTTGAAGCCGTAATTGGCGAATTTCTCCAGCAGGTCGAAGACCTCGGCGGCCTTGCGCCGCTCGACGCCGTTGGCCATCGCGCCCGTTTCGAACTTGGGCCGTTCGCGGGCCATCTCCTCGGCGATCTTCTTGCCCATGGCGCGGCGCAGCAGGTCGGCGCCGCCCAGGGAATAGCCGGCCATTTCCTGGGCGATCTGCATCACCTGTTCCTGATAGACGATGATGCCTTGGGTTTCCTCGAGGATATGGTCGATCAGCGGATGGATCGAGGCGCGTTCGCGCAGCCCGTTCTTGACCTCGCAATAGGTCGGGATGTTCTCCATCGGGCCCGGGCGGTAGAGGGCGACCAGCGCGACGATATCCTCGATGCAGGTCGGGCGCATGCGTTTCAGCGCGTCCATCATGCCCGAACTTTCCACCTGGAACACCGCGACCGTCCTTGCAGTCGCATATAGCCGGTAGGTGGCCCCGTCATCCAGCGGGATGGCGCCGATGTCGTCCTGCGCGCCCTCGGGCGGGTCGAATAGGCGGCGCCCGTCGGCGGCGACATGCAGGTGCCGGCCCGCGGCGCGGATCAGGTCGACCGCGTTCTGGATCACGGTCAGCGTCTTGAGGCCGAGGAAATCGAACTTGACCAGCCCGGCCTGTTCCACCCATTTCATGTTGAACTGGGTCGCCGGCATGTCCGAGCGCGGATCCTGGTAGAGCGGCACCAGCTCGTCCAGCGGCCTGTCGCCGATCACCACGCCGGCGGCGTGGGTGCTGGCGTTGCGCAACAGCCCCTCGACCTGCCGGGCATAGGTCAGCAGCCGGTCGACCACCTCTTCGGCCGCCGCGGCCTCGCGCAGGCGCGGCTCTTCCTCAAGCGCCTCGGCGATCGACAGCGGCTTGACCCCCTTGAGCGGGATCAGCTTGGACAGGCGGTCCACCTGGCCATAGGGCATCTGCAACACCCGCCCGATATCGCGCACCGCCGCCTTGGACAGCAGCGCGCCGAAGGTGATGATCTGGCCAACCCTGTCGCGGCCGTATTTCTGCTGGACATAGGCGATCACCTCCTCGCGGCGGTCCATGCAGAAGTCGATGTCGAAATCGGGCATGGATACGCGTTCGGGGTTCAGGAACCGTTCGAACAGCAGGCTGTAGCGCAGCGGGTCGAGATCGGTGATGGTCAGCGCATAGGCCACCAGGCTGCCCGCGCCCGAGCCCCGCCCGGGGCCGACCGGAATGTCGTGATCCTTGGCCCATTTGATGAAATCGGCGACGATCAGGAAATAGCCGGGAAAGCCCATGCTTTCGATGATGCCCAGTTCGAACTCCAGGCGTTTTTCGTAATCCGCGACCGGGGCGGCTGCGGGGATCACCGCCAGCCGCGCCTTCAGACCGGCCTCGGCCTGACGGCGCAATTCGTCGACCTCGTCATCGGCGAAACGCGGCAGGATCGGGTCGCGGCGGCTGGCGCCGAAGGCGCAGCGGCGTGCGATCTCGACGCTGTTGGCCAGCGCCTCGGGCAGATCGGCAAAGAGGGTGGCCATCTCCTCCTGCGACTTGAAATAGTGCTGCGCGCTCAGCCGGCGGCGCGGCTGCTGCTGGTCGACATAGGCGCCTTCGGCGATGCAGATCAGCGCATCGTGCGCCTCGTACATGTCCGGTCCGGAGAAATACACATCGTTGGTCGCCACCAGCGGCAGGCCCATCGCATAGGCCATTTCCACATGGCCGCGTTCGGTCAGGGCTTCGGCCGGCGGCGCGCCGTCCTCGCCGGGGTGGCGCTGCAACTCGACGTAGAGGCGGTCGGGAAAGGCCGCCGCGAGCCTTTGCAGCAATACCTCGGCGGCCGGGCGCTGGGCGGCCTGCAACAGCATGCCCACCGGTCCGCCGGGGCCGCCGGTCAGGCAGATCAGGCCGTCCGAATGCGCCTCCAGTTCCTCGGGCGTGACCTGGGGCGCCTGACCCGCCTTGCCGAGATAGAGGCAGGAATTCAGCTTCATCAGGTTGGCATAGCCCGCTTCGGACTGCGCCAGCAGCACCACGGGCGCCGGGGCCTTGGGCCTTTCGCCGGGCGAGGGCGCCTGATAGGCCAGATCGACCTGGCAGCCCAGGATCGGCTGTATGCCCGCCCCGGTGGCCGCGACCGAGAATTCCAGTGCGCCGAACATGTTGTTGGTATCGGTGATCGCGACCGCGGGCATGTCGTTGGCCGCGCACAGACCGGGCAGGCGCCGCTTCTTGGCCCTGTCGGCCGGGTCCGGCCCGCCGTCGAACAGCGACTTCAGGCGCACGGCGCCTTCCAGCAGGGAATATTCCGTGTGAACGCGCAGATGTATGAATCGGGGGGGGGTGCTCATGCCGTCAGGCTAGCGCAGCCTGCAAGCCGAGGCAAAGGCGTGATCGGTCTGCGAAAGCGCATTGCAATTCGTCGCGATTGTTCGGAAAATCCTGAAGGTGTTTCAGCGCCGCGGCGTTCGAACGCCGGAAACAAGCACGCGATTCCATGGGGCTAGTCTGCCGCGCGGGGCCGGGGCCGGACCCGTCGGCGGCGATTTTTGCCCCCGGGCGGGCGGGTTTTTCTTGCGTTATCGCGTCGCATCTCCCTAACCTTGGCGGCAACGAGAAAATGGCCCGCCTCTTTCTACGTCGCATCGAAGGATGGCAGACCGGGCCGCAACGGGGTACCGCGACGGGTTTCTGATATGGATGTCAGGTTTCTTCTCAACGGAGAGACTGTTGAACTGACAGGCGTGCCGCCGACGCGCACCCTGCTGGACTGGCTGCGCGAGGAGCGGGGGCTGACCGGAACCAAGGAAGGCTGCAACGAAGGCGACTGCGGCGCATGCACGGTGATGGTGACGGATGCCGGCGGCGCCAGGCCGCTGAACGCCTGCATCCTGTTCCTGCCGCAACTGCACGGATGCGCGGTGCGCACGGTCGAGGGCATCGCCGGGCCGGATGGCACGCTGCATCCCGTGCAACAGGCCATGGTCGATCATCACGGATCGCAATGCGGTTTCTGCACCCCCGGCTTCGTCGTGTCGATGGCGGTGGCCCATCTCAACGGCGACACCGACGCGGACACGGCGCTGGCGGGCAATCTGTGCCGCTGCACCGGCTATGCCCCCATCGTGCGCGCCGCCCGGGCCGCCGAGGCGCAGCCGGTCCCGGACTGGATGCGGGCCGATGGCGCCTTGCTGGCATCCAGGACCGTGCGGCAGGTCGGCGAGGGCGCGGCGGGCGGGCCGATCCGCGACGCCTACCGCCCGCAGGATGGCGATGAACTGGCCGCCCTTTACGCGGCCCATCCCGACGCCACGCTGGTGGCCGGTGCCACCGATGTCGGCCTCTGGGTGACGAAGGGGCTGCGCGATCTCGGGACGGTGATATTCCTGAACGGATGCAGCGACCTCGGGGCCATCGAGATCGGCGAGGACCGGGTGCGGATCGGCGCCATGGCCGACATGAACGCCATGCGCGCCGCGATGACGCCGCTGCACCCCTCCTACGGCGAAATGATCCGCCGCTTTGCCAGCGTCCAGGTTCGTGCGGCGGCGACGGTGGGCGGCAACATCGCCAACGGCTCGCCCATCGGGGACAATCCGCCGGCATTGATCGCGCTGGGGGCCACGCTGCATCTGCGCCGGGGCGACAGCCGGCGCGAAATGCCGCTGGAGGCGTTCTTTCTCGAATACGGCAGGCAGGACCGGGGCGCGGGAGAATTCGTCGAGGCGGTGAGTTTCCCGCGCCAGCCCGACCGGCTGAAATGCTACAAGCTGTCCAAACGCTTCGATCAGGACATTTCCGCCGTCTGCGGCTGTTTCAACATCACCCTCGCCGGTGGCGAGGTGAGCGCGGCGCGGATCGCCTTTGGCGGCATGGCGGGCACGCCCAGACGCGCGGGCACGGTCGAGGCCGCCCTGATCGGCCGGCCCTGGAGTGCCGAGACCATCGCCGCCGCGCAGGCCGGGTTCGATGCCGATTTCACGCCGATGGACGACATGCGCGCCTCGGCGGTCTACAGGCTTGAAACCGCACGCTCCATGCTGGCGCGGTATTTCGCCGAAGATGGCGGTGGCGGTCCGACCCTGTTGGAGGTGCGGCCATGAGTGTTTCGCGCGCATTGCCCCATGACGCGGCACGCCTGCATGTGACCGGCGCCGCCCGCTATGTCGACGATATCCCCGTGCCCGCGGGCTGTCTGCACCTGGCCTTCGGTCTGAGCACGATCGCCCGTGGCGCCATCAGGTCGATGAATCTCGACGAGGCAAGGGGCGCCCCCGGCGTCGTCGCCGTGCTGAGCGCCGCCGACCTGCCCTTTGCCAACGATGTCTCGCCCTCGGCGCATGACGAACCGCTGCTGGCCACCGACCGGGTCCACTATCTTGGCCAGCAGCTGTTTCTGGTCGTCGCCGAAAGCCACCTGGCGGCGCGCCGGGCCGCGCGGCTGGGGCGGGTGGAGTATGACGAGGAAGACCCGGTTCTCACCATCGAGCAGGCGCTGGCGGCCGGTGCCCGGTTCGAGGAGGGGCCGCGCATCTACGAGAAGGGCGATGCGCGCGCCGCCATCGCCGCCGCCGCGCGCACCATCGAGGGCACGATCGAGATCGGCGGGCAGGAACATTTCTATCTCGAAGGTCAGGCGGCGCTGGCGCTGCCCCAGGAAGGCGGCGACATGGTCGTCCACTCCTCGACGCAGCACCCGACCGAGATTCAGCACAAGGTGGCCGAGGCCCTGGGCGTTCCGATGCATGGCGTCCGCGTCGAGACCCGGCGCATGGGCGGCGGGTTCGGCGGCAAGGAAAGCCAGGGCAACGCGCTGGCGGTGGCCTGCGCGGTGGCGGCGCGCCTGACCGGGCGGGCCTGCAAGATGCGTTACGACCGCGACGACGACATGATCGTGACCGGCAAGCGCCACGATTTCCGCATCGCCTACCGCGCCGGGTTCGATGCCGACGGGCGGATCGGCGGCGTCGAATTCGTTCAATACGCGCGCTGCGGCTGGTCCCAGGATCTGTCGCTGCCGGTGGCCGACCGGGCGATGCTGCATGCCGACAACGCCTATCTGCTGCCCGCCTGCCGCATCGAGAGCCACCGGCTGCGCACCAACACCCAGAGCGCCACGGCGTTTCGCGGCTTTGGCGGGCCGCAGGGGATGCTGGGCATCGAGCGGGTGATGGATCACATCGCGCATGAGCTGGGGCTGGACCCGGTCGAGCTGCGCCGGCGCAACTATTATCGCGCGCCCGGTGCAGGGGGGCTGTCTGCCCCCCGCGCGGCTGCGCCGCGCCCCCCCGAGAGTTTTCCCGGCAAGATGAAGCATGTGGACCCGGCCACCGATCTGACATCGCGCGGGGCGGTATCGGACCTGGCGCCGGACCGGGCCCGCGCCGAGGGCGGCGGGAACACTACCCCCTATGGCCAGGCGGTGAACGATTTCGAACTGCACGGCATCACCGATGTGCTGATGCGGACATCCGATTACGACAACCGGTGCCGGGCGGTGGGTGAGTGGAATGCGCGTGGCGGGCCGATCCGCCGCGGTATCGCGTTCTCGCCGGTGAAGTTCGGGATTTCCTTCACGCTGACGCATCTCAACCAGGCCGGCGCGCTGGTGCATGTCTATCAGGACGGGTCGGTGCATCTCAACCATGGCGGCACCGAGATGGGGCAGGGACTGTTCCAGAAGGTGGCGCAGGTGGCCGCCAGCCGGTTCGGGATCGAACCCGGGGCGGTGAAGATCACCGCCACCGACACCGCCAAGGTGCCCAACACGTCCGCCACCGCCGCATCCTCGGGCAGCGATCTGAACGGCATGGCCGTCAAGGCGGCCTGCGATACCATCCGCGGCCGGATGGCGGAGTTTCTTGCCGAACTTCATCAGACCGTCGCCGCCGAGGTCCGCTTTCATGACGGGCGGGTCAGGGTCGGCAGCCACGACATGAGCTTTGCCGAAGCCGCGGAGGCGGCCTATCTCGGCCGGGTCAGTCTTTCGGCGACGGGATACTACCGGACTCCGAAGCTGGCCTGGGACCGGATCAGGGGTGTGGGGCGGCCGTTCTACTATTTCGCCTATGGCGCGGCGGTGAGCGAGGTCGCCGTGGACATCCGCAGCGGCGAATACCGCATCCTGCGCGCCGACATTCTGCACGACGCCGGTGCCTCGCTGAACCCGGCGCTGGATATCGGCCAGATCGAGGGCGGTTACGTGCAGGGGGCGGGCTGGCTGACCACCGAGGAACTGGTCTGGGACGGCAAGGGGCGGCTGCGCACCCAGGCGCCCTCGACCTACAAGATCCCGGCCTGCGCGGACCGCCCGGAGGTGTTCAACGTGGCGCTGTGGGACGGCGCCAACCGCGAGGACACGATCTATCGCTCGAAGGCGGTGGGCGAGCCGCCGCTGATGCTTGGCATCTCGGCGTTCCTGGCGCTGAGCCATGCCATCGCGTCCTGCGGTGCGCGCTATCCGGCGCTGGATGCGCCGGCAACGCCCGAAGCGGTCTGGGCCGCGGTGCGGAGGCTGGGCCATGGGATTTGACCTTGAAGATCTGCGCGATGCCGTGGCCCGGCACGGCTCCGTGGTGCGCGTGGTGATCGCCGATCTGCGCGGCTCCTCGCCGCGCGAGGTGGGGGCCGCGATGCTGGTCTGGGAAAGCGGGCAGTCGGGAACCATCGGCGGGGGCGCGCTGGAGTACCGGGCCGCGCAGGAGGCGCGCGGGCAACGGGTGCCGTCGAGGATGAGCCGGCATGCGCTGGGCCCCGATCTGGGCCAGTGCTGCGGCGGTTCGGTGTTGCTGCTGAGCGAGATCTATACAGCCGACCGGCTGGCGGGGATCGCCGGCGATGTCATCGCGCGGCCCGTGGCCGACAGCGCCGGGATGCCGATGAGCGTCAGACGGTTGCTGGCGGCGGCGCGCGCCCGGGGGGACCTGCCGGGGCCGCATCTGCGCGACGGCTGGATGATCGAACCGGTGCGGCGCCCGCAGCGCCACCTGTGGATCTGGGGCGCGGGCCATGTCGGCCGCGCGCTGGTCGGCGTGCTGGCACCCTTGCCCGAGATCGCGATCGCCTGGGTCGATACCGGGCCCGGGCGCTTTCCCGCGGATGTGCCCGCCGGCATCGACGCGATCCCGGCCGCGGAACCGGGCGCGCTGGTGCGGCACGCGCCCGCCGGGGCCGAACATCTGATCCTGACTTACAGCCATGCGCTCGATCTCGAGCTGTGCCACCGTCTTTTGGGGCACGATTTCGCCTTTGCCGGGCTGATCGGGTCGGCCACCAAATGGGCGCGGTTCCGCTCGCGGCTGGCGGCCCTGGGCCACGCACCCGAGCGGATCGCCCGCATCACCTGCCCGATCGGCGAGCCTTCGCTGGGCAAGCATCCCCAGGCCATTGCCCTGGGCGTCGCCGCCGGGTTGCTGCGCAACCCGCCGGAACAGGCCATACGAGAGGACAAACGCGCGTGAGCATTCCGCTGCTGAGCCTGCAAGGGCTGACCAAGGCCTATCCCGGTGTCGTGGCCAACGACGGCGTGTCCCTCGATATCGGCGAGGGCGAGGTGCATGCGCTTCTGGGCGAGAACGGCGCCGGCAAATCGACGCTGGTCAAGATGATCTACGGGCTGGTCAAGCCCGACAGCGGCCACATGAGCTTGCGCGGCAAGCCCTTTGCTCCGTCCGAGCCGCGCGCCGCCCGCGCCGACGGCATCGCCATGGTGTTCCAGCATTTTTCGCTGTTCAACGCGCTGAATGTCGCCGAGAACATTGCCCTGGGGATGGAGCGCCCGCCCGCCATGCGCGATCTGGCCGCCCGCATCCGCGAGGTCAGCGAAACCTATGGTCTGCCGCTCGACCCTTACCGGACGGTGGGCGATCTGTCCGCGGGCGAGCGCCAGCGGGTCGAGATCATCCGCTGCCTGTTGCAGGATCCCAAGCTCCTGATCATGGACGAACCCACCAGCGTGCTGACGCCGCAGGAGGTGGAGATCCTGTTTCAGACCTTGCAGAAGCTGCGCGCCGAGGGCACGTCGATCCTTTATATCAGTCACAAGCTGGAAGAAATCCGCACGCTGTGCGACAGCGCCACCATCCTGCGGCTGGGCAGGAATGTCGGCACCTGCGTTCCGGCGCAAACAACGGCAAGGGAAATGGCCGAACTGATGGTCGGCAGTGCGCTTCACACGCCGGAACGCGCAGGGCGCGATTTCGGCGACATGGCGCTGGATATCAGCGGCCTTTCGGCGCCCGCGCCCTCGGCTTTCGGCACGGCGCTGAAGAACGTTCATCTGGCGGTGCGCAAGGGCGAGGTGCTGGGCATCGGCGGGGTCGCCGGCAACGGCCAGGACGAATTGCTGTCGGTGCTGTCGGGCGAGATGCCGAGCGCCGCCGATGCGGTCAGGCTGGCTGGCAGGCCGATCGGCCGGCTGGGGCCGGTGGCGCGGCGGCGCCTGGGGCTGCTGACCGCCCCCGAAGAGCGGCTGGGCCATGCCGCGGCGCCGGACATGAGCCTGACGGAAAACGCGCTTCTGACCGGATCGGTGCGCCAGGGGCTGGAAACCAACGGGTTCCTGAACTGGGGCAAGGCCGAAGCCTTCGCCCGCCGCATCATCGAGAGCTTCGACGTGCGCACGCCGGGGCCGGACAGTGCGGCGCGGTCGCTTTCGGGCGGCAACCTTCAGAAATTCGTGATCGGGCGCGAGGTGTTGCAGGAGCCCGAGGTGCTGGTGGTCAACCAGCCGACCTGGGGGGTCGATGCCTCGGCGGCGGCGGCGATCCGGCAGGCGATCCTGGATCTGGCCGCCGGGGGCTGCGCCGTGGTCTGCATCAGCCAGGATCTGGACGAACTGATGGAAATCTCCGACAGTTTCGCCGCCCTGAACGAAGGCCGGCTGAGCGCACCGCGCGAGACCGCCGGGCTGAGCGTGGAGGAGATCGGCCTGATGATGGGCGGCGCGCATGGCATGGAGGTGGCCCATGTCTGAGCGGATGCGCCATCTGCCTGCGGGCGGGATATGCGGAACGACGGGAAGCGGAGGGGCGGCGCGATGATCGTTCTTGAGAAACGGCCGCAGCCCTCGCGGTTCTGGTCCTATGCGACGCCGGTGGCGGCGGTGCTGGCGACCATGGTGTTCGGCGGGCTGTTGTTCGCGGCGCTGGGCAAGAACCCGGCCGTCGCCATCGGCACGATCTTCTGGGATCCGCTGTTCGGCGAATTCGCGTTCTACTACCGGCCGCAGATTCTGGTGAAGGGTGCGCCGCTGGTGCTGATCGCGATCGGGCTGAGCCTGGGATTCCGCGCCGGCATCTGGAACATCGGCGCCGAAGGGCAGTACATCATGGGCGCCATCGCCGGTGCCGGTGTCGGGCTTGCCTTCTACCCGCTGGAGGCCTGGTACATCTTTCCGCTGATGGTGCTGGGCGGCGCCCTGGGCGGCTGGGCCTGGGCGATGATCCCGGCGGTTCTGAAGGTCAGGTTCGGCACCAACGAGATCCTGGTCTCGCTGATGCTGGTCTATGTCGCTGAACAGCTGCTGGCGTCGATGTCGCTCGGCCTGATGCGCAATCCCGAAGGGCACGGCTTTCCCGGTTCGCGAAACCTCCAGCAGTACGAAAGCGCGCATAACGGCGAACTGATCGCGGGTTCGGGCATGCATTGGGGCGTGGCCGCGGCCTTCATCGCGGTGATATTCGCCTATGTGCTGTTGAACCGGCACATGCTGGGCTTTCACATCCGGCTGACCGGCGAGGCGCCGCGCGCCGCCCGTTTCGCCGGTGTCAGGCCGTCGCGGCTGATCCTGTTCTGCCTGGGTGTTTCGGGCGCGCTGGCGGGGCTGGCCGGTCTGTTCGAGGTTGCCGGCCCCGCCGGTCAGATCACCATCGACTTCAACATCGGCTATGGCTTTACAGCGATCATCGTGGCGTTTCTGGGGCGGCTGCACCCGGTGGGCATCCTGCTGGCGGGCGGGCTGATGGCGCTGACCTATATCGGAGGCGAGATCGCGCAGGGCAATCTGGGCCTGCCGGCGGCGGCGATCCAGGTGTTTCAGGGCATGTTGCTGTTCTTCCTGCTGGCGCTGGATATCCTGACCAACTACCGCATCCGTCCGCGCAAGAGCGAGGTGGCCTGAATGGACCTGTCCGCAATCAACCCCGTTTTGCTGATCGCCTCGCTGATGGTGGCCGCCACGCCGCTGCTGCTGGCCGGGATCGGCGAACTGGTCGTCGAGAAATCCGGTGTTCTGAATCTAGGGGTCGAGGGCATGATGATCACCGGCGCGATCAGCGGATTCGCGATCGCGGTGGAAACCGGCTCGCCCTGGCTGGGCTTTCTGGCGGCGGCGGCGGGCGGCGCGCTGCTGTCGCTGCTGTTCGTGCTGCTGACCCAGGTGGCGCTGGCCAATCAGGTGGCCTCGGGCCTGGCGCTGACGCTGTTCGGGCTGGGGCTGAGCGCGCTGATGGGGCAGGGCTATGTCGGCATCAAGCCGCCGCAGATCGGCCGGCTCGACATTCCGGTCCTCAGCGATATGCCGGTGATCGGCCCGATCCTGTTCGGTCACGACCCGATTCTGTACCTCGGCATCGCCATCGTGGCGGGGGTCTGGGCGCTGCTGAAATACACCCGCGCCGGGCTGATCCTGCGCGCGGTGGGCGAAAGCCACGACGCCGCGCATGCGCTTGGCTACAAGGTGGTGCGCATCCGCACGCTTTCGATCCTGTTCGGCGGGGCCTGCGCGGGCCTGGGCGGCGCCTATATCAGCCTCGTGCGGGTGCCCCAGTGGACCGAAGGCATGACCGCGGGCGTCGGCTGGATCGCGCTGGCGCTGGTGGTGTTCGCAAGCTGGAAACCCTGGCGGGTGATGCTGGGCGCCTATCTCTTCGGCGGCATCACGGTCTTGCAACTCAACCTTCAGGCGGCAGGCGTTGCCATTCCGGTCGAGTATCTGGCAATGTCGCCCTATCTCATCACAATTCTTGTGCTGGTGATCCTGTCGAAAGACAAAAGCAGCGCACCGGCTTCGCTGGGCAGAATATTCCACGCCTCTCGCTGAGGGCAAAACAACAGCAACCTGGAGGAACCTGAATGAAACTCACCACACTTCTGACCAGCGCCGCGATGGTGCTGGGTCTGGCGTCCGGCGCGATGGCGCAGGACAAGACCAAGGTCGGCTTCATCTATGTCGGCCCGATCGGCGACGGCGGATATACCTATCAGCACGACCAGGGCCGTCTCGCGGTCGAAAAGCACTTTGGCGACAAGGTCGAGACCGTCTATCAGGAAAGCGTGCCCGAGGGCGCCGATGCCGAACGCGCGATCACCCAGATGGCGCTGAACGGTGCCGACCTGATCTTTACCACCTCCTTCGGCTTCATGGATCCGACCGTCGCGGTCGCCAAGAAATTTCCCAACGTCAAGTTCGAGCATGCCACCGGCTTCAAGCGCGCCGACAACCTGGCCACCTATTCTGCCCGCTTCTACGAGGGACGCACGGTGATGGGCACCATCGCCGGGCGGATGACCAAGACCAACAAGATCGGCTATATCGGTGCCTATCCGATCCCCGAGGTGATCCGCGGCATCAACGCGACCTATCTCGCGGCAAAGAAGGTCAACCCGGATGTCGAGTTCAACATCATCTGGGCCTATACCTGGTTCGATCCGGCCAAGGAGGCGGATGCCGCCAAGGCGCTGCTTGAGCAGGGCGCCGACGTGATCCTGCAGCACACCGATTCGACCGCCCCCAGCGCCGCCGCCGAGAAGGCGGGTAACGTGATCACCTTCGGGCAGGCCTCGGACATGGCCGAATACAAGCCGCGCCCGCGGGTCAGTTCGATCATCGACAACTGGGCGCCCTATTACATCGAGCGCGTGCAGAAGGTGATGGACGGAACCTGGGAGAGCGGCGACTACTGGGGCGGCATCGGCTCGGGGATGGTCGAGATCGGCGAGATCACCGGCCTGCCCGAGGACGTCACCAAGGAGGCGGAAGCCATCCGCGACCAGATCGCCTCGGGCGCGCTGCATCCCTTCGCCGGGCCGATCAACAAGCAGGACGGCACACCCTGGCTGGCCGAGGGCGAGACCGCCAGCGATGCGGATCTTCTGAGCATGAACTTCTATGTCGAAGGGATCAAAGGCGAAGTGCCGCAATAATGCGGATGGCATGAACGCTGCCGGGGATCCCGCGCAGGCGGGTTCCCGCACTTCCGGCAAAGCCCCGCCATTCCCGGCGGGGCTTTCTTCTTGCATGACGCCCCGGCGCCGGCACTTCGGTTTTCCCGGTTTGTCGGAGGGGTATGGCGATTGGGCATTTCCGTTTGATACCGGTGCACCCCCGGAAGCCGGCATCGCCGCGGCATCGGCGGACGCGCGTGTTGCGGCCCTTGGCCCGCGGCATCGAGCCGCTGGCCGTTGCGGGTCCGGCCGGGTGCGGGCGCGGCGGGAACGACCTGCGCGCGCAGCCGCGGATTGCCCGCCCGCACCATCCGTTGCGTGCCGTTCGAACCTGGCGGCGCAAGGCTGCCGTCAAGGTGCTGAAGATCCTTGCGATGCACCCCGGCCACAAGGTGTCGCGAGACCGTCTGATCGAATGTCTCTGGCCCGGTGTCGATCAGAAGCACGGGCGCGACCGGCTGAAGGTCGCGGTCTATTCGCTGCGGCAATTGCTGGGCCATGGCGAACTGGTCGAACATGCCGAGGACGCCTATGCGCTGCGCGCCGGGGCGGTACTGCTTGATGTCGAGATGTTCGAATGGTTCGTCACGGACGGGATCCGCCACGCCAGAGGGCAGCGCCCGGACCTCGCGGCCGCGAGCCTGGGCGATGCGCTCAGGCTTTATCGCGGCGACTTTCTCGAAGAGGACGCCTATGAGGAATGGTGAGCGCAGGCGCGCATGCGTCTG
>JAGRMG010000159.1 GCA_020441385.1 Paracoccaceae bacterium | reverse complement strand
GGCGACGTCCCGGGCCAGCGACTGCACCGCACGGGTGATCTCGTCGCGGCCGCCGTAGTCGATGGCGATGGTCAGGTTCAGGCCCTCGCAATGGGCCGTGCGATCCTCGAGATCCTGCATCAGCTGGCGCAGCCGCGCCGGCACGCGGTCGCGGATGCCGATGAAGCGGACGCGCACGTCATGGGCCGCGAGATCCTCGATCTTCATGCGGATATACTGCCGGAAGATGCGCATCAGCGCCTCGACCTCGAGCAGCGGCCGGCGCCAGTTCTCGGTCGAGAAGGCGAAGACCGTGAGATGCGTCACCCCGAGCCCCGGGCAGGCGTCGACGATCTCGGTCACACGACGGGCGCCGCGAGCGTGGCCCGCCACGCGGTTGAGGCCGCGGGCCTCGGCCCAACGGCCGTTGCCGTCCATGATGATCCCGACGTGGAAGGTCCGGGTCTCGCGAAAATGCATGAGATTCACCTGCTCGTTGCGCTGAATATGCACATCGTTGCGCCGGGGCAAGTCCCGAGTTGGGCCATGCCCCGGCGAAGTCCCGCCGAACGAGGAAAGGCCCGCCGGAGCGGGCCTTGCCGGTTTCGCGCGATCTGCGCCGGTCAGGCCTGGCGCGGCACCCGGACGTTCTCGACCAGCTCCTGGATCGCCGCGGGCGTCGGCTTGGTCATGCCGGCGACAACATAGGCGGTCCCGAAGTTCAGGAGCGCGCCGATCACCCCGAAGCCGAGCGGGTTGATGCCGAGGATCCAGCCCGACGCATCGTCCGGCAGCGGGTTGGTGCCGGGAATGAAGAACCAGCCCTTGTAGAGGAAGATGTAGACCATCGTCGTGATCAGGCCCACCAGCATCCCCGAGATCGCCCCCTCCTTGTTGATGCGCTTGGAGAAGATGCCCATCATCAGGGTCGGGAAGAGGCTCGCCGCCGCCAGCCCGAAGGCGAGCGCCACCACCTGGGCCGCGAAGCCCGGCGGGTTAAGCCCCAGGTAGCCGGCCACGACGATCGCCACGCCCATGGAGATGCGCGCGGCCATCAACTCCGACCGCTCGCTGATCGTGGGCATGAAGATGCCCTTGAGCAGGTCGTGGCTCACCGCCGAGGAGATCGCCAGCAGAAGCCCCGCCGCGGTCGAGAGCGCCGCAGCGATGCCGCCGGCCGCGACCAGCGCCGCGATCCAGTTCGGCAGCTGCGCGATCTCGGGGTTGGCGAGCACCATGATGTCGTTGCTCACGGTCAGCTCGTTGCCCTTCCATCCGAAGGTTTCGGCCTCGGCGGCCATTTCAGGGTTCTTGTCATTGTACCATTGGATGAGGCCGTCGCCATTCAGGTCATCGACCTTGAGCAATTTAGTCTGCGCCCAGCGGGTCATCCAGCTTGGCTGTTCGTCGATCGGTAGGCTGCCTTTCG
Organism: Paracoccaceae bacterium; assembly: GCA_020441385.1. GTDB lineage: Bacteria > Pseudomonadota > Alphaproteobacteria > Rhodobacterales > Rhodobacteraceae > JAGRMG01. The sequence goes on along the minus strand of JAGRMG010000159.1, from coordinate 1,772 downwards.
GATCGCTGAGCGGCAGGCCTTGCTCAATGCCCGGATGCACTGTGTTGGCGAGGTTGAAGATCGCCATGGCGCCGACCGCCGGTGCAACGGTGTAGAGCAGCGCGATGAAGATCAGCGCCCATCCGGCCGAGGAGCGCGCGTCCGACATCTTGGGCACCGTGAAGAAGCGCACGATCACATGCGGCAGGCCCGCGGTGCCGATCATCAGCGACAGCGTCAGCAGGAACATGTTGCCGAGCCCCATCGCCACGCGGTCAGTATAGGCGCCGAAGCCGAGTTCCGCGACGGTCTTGTCGAGCGCCGCGAGCATGTGGGTGTCGGTGCCGGTGATCTGGCCGCCCAGCCCGACCTGGGGCAGGAAATCGCCGGTGAGCTGCAGCGAGATGAAGATCGCAGGCACCGTATAGGCGAAGATCATGATCACGTATTGCGCGATCTGGGTGTAGGTGATGCCCTTCATGCCCCCGAGCACCGCATAGACGAAGACGATCGCCATGCCGACATAGAGGCCGGTTGCGACCGGAAGCTGCAGGATGTTGGCGAAGGCGATGCCGACGCCGCTCATCTGGCCAATCACGTACGTCAGCGAGATCATCAGGAGACTGATCACTGCCACGGTCCGCGCGGTGGTGGAATAGAACCGGTCGCCGATGAACTCCGGCACGGTGAACTTGCCGAACTTGCGCAGATAGGGCGCGAGCAGCAGCGCCATCAGCACGTAGCCGCCGGTCCATCCCATCAGATAGGCGCCGCCTGCATAGCCGGCGAAGGCGATGATGCCGGCCATGGAGATGAAGGATGCCGCCGACATCCAGTCCGCGGCCGTGGCCATGCCGTTGAGGGTCGGGTGAATGCCCTTGCCGGCGACGTAGAATTCCGAAGTCGAACCGGCGCGCGCCCAGATCGCGATGGCGATGTAGAGCACGAAGGTCAGCCCGACCGCAATAATGCTCAGCGTCTGAAGATCCATTGCGGCGCCCCCTACTCTTCGTGCACGTCGAATTCCCGATCGAGCCTGTTCATGCGCCAGGCATAGTAGAAGATCAGGATGATGAATATGTAGATGGAACCCTGCTGGGCAAACCAGAAGCCGAGCGGGTAGCCCCCGATACTAAAACCGTTCAGCATCGGTGCGAACAGGATCCCTGCGCCGAGCGATACCAGTGCCCAGACCACCAGACACCCGGTGATGATGCCGATATTTTTCCGCCAGTACTCGCTTCTATCCTTCGTTGGTGCAGTCATTCTTACTCCCCATTTTTGCGCTATGTGAGGTCTGCCGCCTCATCTCTTATCGCATAGCTGTCCCGTGCGGACACAATGCTATGCCGCACTGCACAATTTTTAATAGTTTTACAGTTGATAGTCCAGCGCCAATTTCGTCTGGAGCCTTTTTGCTTCGCGAAAGGCCTCCTTGAGTATCCGGCGGTCCAGGTCGTTGAGCTTCGCCGGATCGATGCGATTCGTCAGCGCGCTGCCCGCCGCGGCCTGCTCGTCGTTGGTGCGCATGCGCAGGAGCCGGATGTAGTCGTAGGCGTCGGTCCATGCCGCCACGTCGCCGGCATCGAGCGCGCCGGCGCCCGCCGCGCCGGTCAGCCGCTCGACCGTATTGGTCGCCGGAACGCGATGCGCCAGCGCGAGGATCCGCGCGGCGTCGATGAAGGGCGCCACCCCGTTCAGCTTCAGGTCCAGGGTATTGGATTCCTCGCCCTTGCCGCTGAGCCGGAAGTCGCGGAAGAGGCCGAGCGGCGGCGTGTTCTGCAGCGCGTTCG
>JAGRMG010000158.1 GCA_020441385.1 Paracoccaceae bacterium | reverse complement strand
TTTCGCTGAAACCCGAACGCGGGTTGCTGCGCCTGCGCAAGGAGATGGACCTGTTTGCCAACCTGCGCCCGGCCCAGTGTTTCGACGCGCTGGCCGATTTCAGCAGCCTCAAGCGCGAGGTGGTGGCCGGGCTCGACATCATGATCGTCCGCGAACTGACCAGCGGCATCTATTTCGGCGAACCGCGCGGCATCATCCGGGAAGGCAACGAACGCGTCGGCATCAACACCCAGCGTTACACCGAAAGCGAGATCGACCGCGTCGCGCGCTCGGCGTTCGAACTGGCGCGCAAACGGGCGGGCAAGGTCTGTTCGATGGAAAAGGCCAACGTGATGGAAAGCGGCATCCTGTGGCGCGAAGTGGTGCAGAAGGTGCATGACGAGGACTACCCGGACATCGAGTTGAGCCACATGTACGCCGATGCCGGCGCGATGCAGCTTTGCCGCTGGCCCAAGCAGTTCGACGTGATCGTGACCGACAACCTGTTCGGCGACCTGCTTTCGGACGCCGCGGCGATGCTGACCGGCAGCCTTGGCATGCTGCCCTCGGCGTCTCTGGGCGCACCGATGGAAAACGGCCGGCCCAAGGCGCTTTACGAACCGGTGCATGGCTCGGCGCCCGATATCGCCGGTCAGGGCAAGGCCAACCCGATCGCCTCGATCCTGAGTTTCGCCATGGCGCTGCGCTATTCCTTCGACCTCGGCGAAGAGGGCGCGCGGCTGGAAGCGGCGGTCGAAACGGTGCTGGCCGACGGGCTGCGCACCGCCGACCTGCTGGGCGAGGACGGCGCCAGCCCGGTTTCGACCTCGCAGATGGGCGATGCCATCGTGGCCGCGCTCGAGGCCAGCCTCTAGGCGCCGGCCTGCTCTGGCGGCGGGGCGAGCCGCAGGTGCCGGCCCGCCAGGCTATCGTAGTGGCCGATGCGTTCGCCGTGGTGCAGTACCCGGTCGAGCCACCGCATGGCGTCGGTATGGGCAAAGACGCTGCTCACGGCGGTGTGCCGCGCCTGTGCGCCCAGCAGAAGGCCGCGCCGGTACCGCCGGGTGCGGCGTTCTACCAGAGCGTGCAGCCGCGCCAGCCGTTCCGGCCCCATCGCGCCCGGTTCGCTGGCCCCGGCCCGGCCCAGGGCCGCCCCTGTGGCCAGCGCCGGGCGGCGCAGCACCCGATCCTCCAGCAGCGTCTGGATGCGCGCCTTCTGCGCCGAGCGCGACAGCAGGCGCCGCAGATGGTCGGCCGAATGCAGCAGGGCCGAGTACGACTCCTGCTCCTGCGGGCGGTCGTCGGGCAGCCGGATATCGGCCAGGAACGCCTCCAGTTCATCCAGCGCCGACCCCACGACCGGGTCCAGCGCCGAAAGCGGGCGATAGTCGGGGGGCTCGCGCAGACCCGCCGCCAGCGCAAGGAACATGCGGCGAGAAATGTTCGCGACCGCGGCCTGCGCGGCCAGCAGCGCCGCGGCGGGCTCGCTCAGCAGGGCGCGATCCAGCACGATCAGCCGGTCGGCCGCGCGTTCGGGCACCAGCCGCGCGATCAGACGCGCATAGCGCGCGGTGAAGGGCAGAAAGACCGCCGCGCCGACAAGGTTGAATCCGGTATGAAACAAGAGCAGGGCGGTCAACGGATCGCTGGCCTCGCCAAGCCACAGCAACGCGTCCGCGCCCAGTGCAACAAACGGCAGCGCCATGGCGGCGATGGCCAGGTGAAACACGAGGTTCGCGACCGCCGTCTGCCGCATCGCCCGCGATCCGCCAAGCGAGGCCAGAAGCCCGGTGAAGGTCGTGCCGACATTCATCCCCGCCACCAGCGCCGCCGCCTGCGGCAGCGCGATCGTACCGCCTTGCAGCATCACCAGCGCCAGGGCCACGCCGGCGCTCGAGGACTGGATCAGCACCGTCACCGCCAGTCCGATCCCGGCCAGCGCGAGCAGCCCCGCCGCATCCGCGCCGGGCAGGCGTTGCGCCGTGATCAGTGCCGCCGCATCGCCCATGCCCGCCTGCATCATGTCGAGCCCGATCAGCAGCAGGCACAGCCCCGCCACCGCACGGCCGCCGCGGGCCAGCGCCCCCCGCCCCAGCAGCAGCGCCAAACTGGCCGGCAGCAGCAGGGCAAGCGCCAGCCTGCCCAGGTGCAGCTTGAAGCCCAGGAGCGACACCAGCCAGCCGGTCGCCGTCGTGCCGACATTGGCGCCATAGATGATGCCCAGCGCCTGGCCGAGCGTCATCAGGCCGGCGCCGACGAAACCCACGGTCATCACGGTCGTCGCACTGGAAGACTGGATCACCGCGGTCGCCGCCGCCCCCGTCACCGTGCCGCGCAGCGGCGTCGTCGTGAAGCGGGCCAGCAAGGCGCGCAGGTTGCGCCCGGCCGCCTCGCGCAGCGCGCCGGTCATCACGTCCATGCCCAGCAGGAACATCCCGACGCCGCCCAGAAGGATGAAGAAATCCGTTGTCATGACGCCCCTGCCCCGGCCCCAGAATGGCCCGCCCGTGCCACGCGCGCAAGGCGGCGGCGCCCCCCGAAAGCCCGGCCATATTGCCCTTGCAAAACCCCGATGCCGGGTATAATCCACGCGCCACGGTCGGAGTGTAGCTCAGCCTGGTAGAGCACTGTCTTCGGGAGGCAGGGGCCGGAGGTTCGAATCCTCTCACTCCGACCAAT
>JAGRMG010000014.1 GCA_020441385.1 Paracoccaceae bacterium | reverse complement strand
GCGGGAAACCGGGCCGGCCCGGGCCGAGTCGCCCGGTCCACAAGGCGCGGCCTGGGCGCGCGTCACATGCGCGAAACAAAATGTCACACCGGATCACCACCTCGGCGCGCCGCGGAGGGTCGGCATTTCACCAACCGGCGCAGCGGCAGGCGCAAACCGGTTGACAGGCAATACCTTGCCAGAGAATGGAATTTTACGTTTCGATCCCGATAGTTTACAATGCCCGCGGAAATCCCGAAAACAGTTTACAAACAAATCGTTCAATTCCCGTAAGTTATTCACATATTTTCAACTCCGGCTATTATTTCCCCAAGGGAAGGGACCGCCCGATTGGCCCCCGGCCAATGATCGGGGTCGACCCGCCGCCTGCGGCCCACAGCCAAACAGACACTGCCAGAGGGAGGAACCTCGAGATGACCAAGACCGCTCAAGCCCAACCATCGGTTCACGCGCCATCGCCCGAAACGATCGCGCGCGCCCATGTCGACGCGGCGAAATACGACGCGATGTACGCGGCGTCCATGGATGATCCCGAAGCGTTCTGGGGCGAGCAGGGCAAGCGGCTGGACTGGATCAAGCCCTACACGAAGATCAAGAACACCCGCTTCGACTTTGGCGACGTCTCGATCAAATGGTACGAGGACGGCGTGCTGAACGTGGCCGCCAACTGCATCGACCGGCATCTGCAAACCCGGGGCGATCAGACCGCGATCATCTTCGAACCCGACGACCCCGAAACGCCGGCCCGCCACATCACCTATCGCGAACTGCACGAAAAGGTCTGCCGCATGGCCAACGTGCTGCTGTCCCAAGGGGTGATGCGCGGCGACCGGGTGGTGATCTATCTGCCGATGATCCCCGAGGCCGCCTATGCCATGCTGGCCTGCGCCCGCATCGGGGCCATTCATTCGGTGGTGTTTGCGGGCTTTTCGCCCGACGCGCTGGCCAACCGCATCAACGACAGCCAGGCCAAGCTGGTGATCACCGCCGACACCGCGCCGCGCGGGGGCAAGCGCACCGCGCTGAAATCCAACGCCGATGCCGCCCTGCTGCATTGTTCGGACAAGGTGCGCTGTCTCGTGGTCAAGCATACCGGCGATCAGACCACCTGGATTCAGGGCCGCGACGTCGATGTTCTGGCGCTGATGGAAACCGCGGCGCCCGATTGCCCGGCCCGCCCGATGAACGCCGAGGATCCGCTGTTCGTGCTCTATACCTCGGGATCGACCGGCAAGCCCAAGGGCGTGGTGCACAGTTCGGGCGGGTATCTGCTGTTCGCCGCCATGACGCACGAACTGGTGTTCGACTATCACGAGGGCGACGTGTTCTGGTGTACCGCCGATGTCGGCTGGGTCACGGGGCACAGCTATATCGTCTACGGGCCGCTGGCCAACGGCGCCACCACGCTGATGTTCGAGGGCGTGCCGACCTGGCCCGACGCGAGCCGGTTCTGGCAGGTTTGCGAAAAGCACAAGGTCAACCAGTTCTACACCGCGCCGACGGCGATCCGGGCCCTGATCGGCCAGGGCAAGGAATTCGTCGAGAAATGCGACCTGTCCGCGCTGCGGGTTCTCGGCACCGTGGGCGAGCCGATCAACCCCGAGGCCTGGAACTGGTACAACGAGACGGTGGGCAAGGGCAAACTGCCCATCGTCGATACCTGGTGGCAGACCGAAACCGGCGGCCACATGCTGACCCCCCTGCCCGGCGCCATCCCGACCAAGCCGGGCAGCGCCACGAAACCCTTCTTCGGCGTGCGCCCGGTGATCCTGGACGCCCAGACCGGCGCCGAGCAGACCGGAACCGAAGCCGAGGGCGTGCTTTGCATCGCCGACAGCTGGCCGGGCCAGATGCGCACGGTCTATGGCGATCACGAACGGTTCATGCAGACCTATTTCAGCGACTACAAGGGCTACTACTTTTCCGGTGACGGGTGCCGGCGCGACGGCGACGGCTATTACTGGATCACCGGCCGCGTCGATGACGTGATCAACGTGAGCGGGCACCGCATGGGCACCGCCGAGGTGGAAAGCGCGCTGGTCGCGCACGCCGCCGTGGCCGAGGCCGCGGTCGTGGGCTATCCGCACGACATCAAGGGTCAGGGCATCTATTGCTATGTCACGCTGATGAACGGGGTGGAGCCCTCCGACGATCTGGTCAAGGAACTGCGCGGCTGGGTGCGCAACGAGATCGGCCCGATCGCCTCGCCCGACGTGATCCAATGGGCGCCGGGCCTGCCCAAGACGCGCTCGGGCAAGATCATGCGCCGCATCCTGCGCAAGATCGCCGAGAACGATTTCGGCAGCCTCGGGGATACCTCGACGCTGGCCGATCCGTCGGTGGTGGACGACCTC
>JAGRMG010000157.1 GCA_020441385.1 Paracoccaceae bacterium | reverse complement strand
GGCGGCGCCGGGGCCGACCGGTTCTTCGTTTCCTACATCCGCAGCGACAGCCTGCACATCATGGATTACAACGCCGGTGAGGGCGATGTTCTGGTCTATGACGGCGATCATGCCGAACGCGGCGATTTCTCGGTCCGGCGCACCATCCTGACCGATGCCGACGGCAACGACACGTTCGAAAGTTTCGAGGTTGTGCATCATCCGCGCCCCGACGACAGCCGGGTGATCTTCACCTTCGAGGACGCCGCCGGGATCGACGAGATCATGCTGGCCCTGCCGCGCACGGCGGGTGCGGGCGAGGTTCTGACATTCGACCTGGCGCTCTGACGCGGCGCGGGGATTTTCAGGCAACCGCGCCAAGGATTGACCGCGCGCGCGCGTCCTACCCAATGTGATGCGCATGACCGCGAGTGACGAGGAACTGGCAAGAGCCGCCGCCAAGGGCGATGCGGCGGCGTTTTCGGCGCTGATGGAGCGGCGCTATGACGGGCTGTTCGCGCTGGCCTTCCGGCTGACCGGCGCCCGCGCCGAGGCCGAGGATCTGACCCAGGACATCTGCGCCGCCCTGCCGGCCCGGATCGCCGGCTTTCGCGGCGAGGCGCGCTTTACCACCTGGCTTTACCGGGTGGCGGTCAATGCCGCCCATGACCGCCGCCGCCGGCAGGCGGCACATGCCCGCGCCGCAGACGGCTGGGGCACATGGGAAATCGCGCGCCGCGCCGCCGACAGCGAAACGGCCCAGCAGCTTGGCTGGCTGGTGGCGGCGATGGCGGGCCTGCCCGACGATCTGCGCGACACGCTGGCGCTGGTGCTTGACGACATGACCCACCGCGAGGCGGGCGAGGTACTGGGCGTGTCCGAAGGCACCGTCAGCTGGCGCATAAGCGAGGCGCGCAAGCGGCTGCGCGCGATCCGCGAGACCGAGGAACGATCATGAGCGACGAACTGGACGACCTGAAGGCGGCGATGCGCGCCGCGACCCCTGCCCCCGATCCGCGGATCAAGGCGGACCATCTGGCGCTTGCCAGCAGGAACTTCGCCAGTGCCCAAGGATCGGGGGCCGACACGCGTCCCATGTCCGATCGCCCGAGAACGGGCATCTGGACAGGAGTACGTGACATGCTGAATTCCTTTTCCCCCCGCGCCGCGCTTGTCGCCACGAGCGCCCTGATCGCGGTCGGCGTCGTGACGCTGACACCGGTGCGCGAGATGATGCTGCCCCCTGAGGGACCGGCACTGCCGGCGATCCGGCCCCGCGATGCGGGCAGCCATGGCGGCGCGACCGAGCCGGAACCGGCACCGCATCCGGCGCAGGCGCGCGCCAAGATCGCGGAGAGGCAACAGAGCGCGCTGGCCTCGGCACCGCCCGCGCCCATGGCCGATGGCGTCCGCCCTTCCCCGGCGAACCCGGTTGCCGGTTACGGCACGATCCGGGCCGAGCCGGCCCCGCAACCCGCCGAGGCCGATACCGAAGCCTATGCCAATGCCCCGGCCAACCCGGTTCACGTCACCGCCGAAAGCCCGGTTTCGACCTTTTCGATCGACGTCGACACGGCCTCTTACGCGGTGGTGCGCAATTCGCTGATGCACGGGCACCTGCCCGACCCGGACGCGGTGCGCATCGAGGAGATGGTGAACTATTTCCCCTACGACTACCCCGCGCCCGAGCATGCCGCGCCGTTCCGGCCTTCGGTCGGCTTGGCCGCGACACCCTGGAACCCCCACACGCGGCTGGTGCATATCGCCATCCAGGGCAGGCTGCCGGCGCTCGCCGACCGCCCGCCACTGAACCTGGTGTTCCTGATCGACACCTCGGGGTCGATGGACGCGGCCAACAAGCTGGCGCTTCTGAAACAGTCCTTCGCCCTGATGCTGGGCCAGCTGCGCGCGCAGGATCAGGTGGCCATCGTCACCTATGCGGGCAGCGCCGGGCTGGTCCTCGAACCGACGCCCGCCGATGACCGCGTTGCGATCATGGCGGCGCTGAACCGGCTGGATGCGGGCGGTTCCACCGCCGGGGCCGAGGGGCTGGAACTGGCCTATGCCACCGCCCGCGACATGGCCGGCGAAGGCGAGATCGGCCGCGTCATCCTTGCCACCGACGGCGATTTCAATGTCGGCCTGTCCGATCCCGAAGATCTGAAGACCTATATCGCCGCCCAGCGCGAGAGCGGCACCTATCTCAGCGTGCTGGGGTTCGGGCGCGGCAATCTGGACGACGCGACCATGCAGGCGCTGGCGCAGAACGGCAACGGCCAGGCGGCCTATATCGACACGCTGTCCGAGGCGCAGAAGGTTCTGGTGGACCAGTTGACCGGCGCCCTCTTCCCGATCGCGGGCGACGTCAAGATCCAGGTCGAATTCAACCCCGCGCAGGTCGCCGAGTTTCGCCTGATCGGATACGAGACCCGGGCGCTGCGGCGCGAGGATTTCAACAACGACCGGGTGGATGCCGGGGATATCGGCGCGGGTCATTCGGTGACGGCATTGTACGAGATCGTGCCGGCCGGCTCGCCCGGGCGGCTGACCGATCCGCTGCGCTATGGCGCGCGGCCATCGGCAGCGGAGCCGGATCCGGTTGCGGGCGAACTGGGCTATCTGCGCCTGCGCTACAAGCGGCCCGGAGAGGATACCGGCAACCTGATCGAGATGCCGATCACCGCCGATCTGCCCGCCCTGCCCGACACCGGCTTCGCCGCTTCCATCGCCGGGTTCGGCCAGCTTCTGCGCGGCAGCGCCTATCTGGGCGACTGGGGCTATGGCGAGGCCATCGCGCTGGCGGGTGCCAACAAGGGCAAGGATCCGTTCGGCTACCGCACCGAAGCCGTGCAGCTCATGCGCCTGGCGCAAAGCCTGAGCGCCCGTTGACGCGGCGGCGGCAGCGGACATGCCCGGCAGGCCGGACGCCGGCCGGGCATGTCAGGTCGTGCCGCGCGGCCGGCTTTCTCTGGGGTCGGCCGCGGGCGGTTACGCGACCGGCACCGCCTCGGGGTTGGCATAGGTGCGGCGGCGCTTCTTCTCGATCAGTTCGGCGATCCGCATCATCGCGATACCGCGCAGGATCATGCTGGCGGGCAGGAAGGCCCAGGCACAGATGGTCCAGATCATCGGCTGTGGCTCGTTTATCGGCAACTGCCAGATCAGTTGCGAGCCCGCCTTGACGACGACCGGGATGAGGAAGGGCAGCAGCACGCCCATGATGACGTTGAGCCGCCCGTCGCGCTGCAACCGGCTGACCACATCCCCGCCGGCGGTCGGATCGAACAGCGGCAGGTTCACCCACACGTTGAAGGCGCCGTTGCCGGTTGGCCAGCCGCGCACCCGCACCGCGAACACGAACGCCGCCACGGTGATCAGCGCGATGACGTAGGAGACACCGGCGGCCACCCGCACCGACTGAACCAGCAGCGCCGAAGACCCTTCGGGCAGCATCAGCACCACCTGGCGTACGGGAGAATAGGGAAAGTCGACCCAGTTCCCGATCAGGACGCCGAAACCGGCGAATATCGCCGTCGCGTTGGTCGGCTCGAACCGGTGCTTGGCGATCAGCGTCAGGCACAGGACCATGGAGAAAAGCGCCACGAACCGCATCCGGTTCAACGGAGGCGCGTCGCGGAATTCGACATAGCTGGGAAAGATGGAATTGTACTCGGCGAAGGTCAGCATCGCGGCGATGATCGCCAGCAACAGCACGATTTCAGGCGCATCCGAGGCGCGGCCGGGCAACAGGATTGACGGGATCGCCACCAGCAGGGCCACCAATAGTCCGCGCATTCCCGCGCCTGATATGCGTGCAAACACTGTCCGATCCCTTCAAACTGGACAGGCCGATGCGTCGCCGGGCCCTTGTTCCAACTTGATACCGCCCTTGCGGACGGTGTGCCTCATTTTGGCCCCATTTGTGCCGCCATTCGGCCACTTGCTCAAGCTGTTCGACCACGAGAGCGCCGATTTGAGGCAAAACAAAGGAAAAACTGGTGCGACTTTGCATCAATGCGGGTGTGCGCTTGCGCTCGCTCGCGGGCGAGACACCAGATGTTGTGAAAGCGGGCAGACAAACCCGAAAAACGCAAATGCTTGTCGCGCTCGATTGAATTCACCCGCCGGGGGCGAACGCGATGCCCTGCGAATACGCGGCCCCGACCCGGCGCATGAATGCGCAACTCGGACAAGAGGCGTCACGCTTCAAACGGGCCGCTGCGATGGCGCGGCCCGTTCCGATTTCGATTTCAGGATCCGCCCGGCGTCAGACCCAGGGGCGTTCGGCCGCCGCCCGCGCCTCGAAGCTTTCGATGGCGGCCGCCTTTTCCAGCGTCAGGCCGATATCGTCCAGCCCCTCCAGCAGGCAGTGCTTCTTGAAGGCGTCGACCTCGAAGCCGATCACTTCGCCGTCCGAGGTGGTGATGGTCTGGGCGTCCAGGTCCACGGTCATGCGTGCGTTGGCGCCCTTTTCCGCGTCCTTCATCAGCATATCCACCTGGGCCTGCGGCAGCACGACCGGAAGGATGCCGTTCTTGAAGCAGTTGTTGAAGAAGATGTCGGCGAATCCGGGCGCGACGATGCAGCGGATGCCGAAATCAAGAAGCGCCCAGGGCGCGTGTTCGCGGCTCGACCCGCAGCCGAAATTGTCGCCCGTCACCAGAATCTCGGCGTTGCGGTATTGCGGCCTGTTGAGCACGAAGTCGGGGCGTTCCCGGCCCTCGTCGTCAAACCGCATTTCGTCGAACAGGTTCTTGCCCAGGCCCGAGCGCTTGATCGTCTTCAGGAACTGCTTGGGGATGATCATGTCGGTATCGACATTGATCATCGGCATCGGAGCCGCAACCCCCGTGAGTTTTTCGAATTTGTCCATTGATGGTCTCCGGCGAAGCGGGATGCGCGATCCGGCCCCGCAATTTCAGTCTTGCCCGTGATTTGAGGCTCGTTTGTCAGGCGTGGGTCCGGCCGCCGCCCTTGATGTGCATCGAAAGGAAGATCAGGCCGAACCCGTTGACCAGCATCTCGACCCCCAGGAGGATGCCGAGTATCGCGACGGTCGCGCCCGGCGTGCTCCAGACATAGATCGCCAGCCCCAGCGACACGATGCCGGAAAACAGCGTCGGCCAGAAGAACTGGGTGCCGCGCATCTGGAACGTCAGGATGATGCGCACAAGGCCGCCCGCGGCCAGCAGAATCAGGACGACAGTGGCCAGCGTCAGGATGCCGGCCAGCGGATGGGCCAGAAACGACCAGCCCAGGAATGCCAGGATCAGGCCCATGATCCAGCCCAGGAACCTGTTTCCGGTACCTTCGGCGCTGAAGGCGGCGATGAACTGCAACACGCCGCTGATGATCAGCAGAAAGCCGGTCAGCGTGGTGATCGCCATCGAGGCCACGACCGGCGCGCCCAGAACGATCACGCCGAATACCACCGACAGAAGCCCCAGCAGGAGCCACTTGACCCATTCACTCATTTCATCCGTCCTTCAATATGATGTCATTGCGCGAGTCAGCCTACATCAGTTCGCGCACGTCTGTCAGCCGCCCGGTGATGGCGGCCGCGGCGGCCATGGCCGGGCTCATCAGGTGGGTGCGCCCGCCGCGGCCCTGCCGGCCCTCGAAATTGCGGTTGCTGGTCGACGCACAGCGTTCGCCCGGCGCCAACTGGTCGGGGTTCATCGCCAGACACATGGAACAGCCCGCAAGCCGCCATTCAAAGCCGGCCTCCGTGAAGATCTCGGCCAGCCCCTCGACCTCGGCCTGTTCGCGCACCAGGCCCGAGCCGGGCACGATCATCGCGCGCATGCCTTCGGCGATCTTCCTGCCCTTCACCACCTCGGCCACGGCGCGCAGATCCTCGATCCGGCCGTTGGTGCAGGATCCGATGAACACGGTGTCGACCTTGATGTCGGTCAGCGGCGTGCCCGGTTCCAGCCCCATGTATTCAAGCGAGCGTTTCGCCGCCTCGACCTTGCCGCCGGTGAAATCGCCGGGGCCGGGCACGCGCGCCGAGATCGGCAGCACGTCCTCGGGCGAGGTGCCCCAGGTCACGACGGGTTCGATATCCTCGGCGGCGATGGTCACGACCTTGTCGAAATGCGCGCCGTCGTCGGTGTAGAGCGTCTTCCACCAGGCCAGCGCGGCCTCCCATTGCGCGCCCTTGGGGGCGTGGGGGCGGCCCTTGACGTATTCGAAGGTCTTTTCGTCGGGCGCGATCAGCCCGGCCCGCGCGCCGCCCTCGATGGCCATGTTGCACACCGTCATGCGCCCTTCCATCGACAGGTCGCGGATCGCCTCGCCGCAATATTCGATGACATGGCCGGTGCCGCCGGCGGTGCCGGTGCGCCCGATCACCGCAAGCGTGATGTCCTTGGCGGTGACTCCGGGTGCGAGCCGGCCGGTGATTTCCACCTTCATGTTCTTCGCCTTGCGCTGGATCAGCGTCTGGGTGGCCAGCACATGTTCGACCTCGGACGTGCCGATGCCATGGGCCAGCGCGCCGAAGGCGCCATGCGTGGCGGTGTGGCTGTCGCCGCAGACCACGGTCATGCCCGGCAGGGTCCAGCCCTGTTCCGGGCCGACGATATGCACGATGCCCTGGCGGATGTCGCTGACCGGGTAGTAGTGAATGCCGAAATCCCTCGCGTTCCTGTCCAGCGCGGCGACCTGGATGGCGCTGTCCTCGGTCATGTTGGCCGGGTCCTCGCGCCCCGGCGTGGTCGGCACGTTGTGGTCGGGCACCGCGATGGTCTTGTCGGGCGCATGCACCTTGCGGCCGGCCATGCGCAGCCCCTCGAAAGCCTGCGGGCTGGTGACTTCGTGGACCAGATGGCGGTCGATATAGAGCAGGCAGGTTCCGTCCTCGGCCTGATGCGCGAGATGGGCATCCCAGATCTTGTCATAGAGCGTCTTGGGGGACATCGGTTCTCTCCCGTGAGTGAATTTCGAAAGGTGGCGGAGGATGGCCGGGCCTAGGGGCCGGCCAGCACCGTGCGGGCCGCCCCGAAAAAGCGCTCCCGCAGGCGGGCGCGGTCAGCAAAGTCGATACGCAGGGCCGGAACGGGTGTCATGGCCGACCCGATACAGGGGCAGACGGGCGCGATCAAGCACGGAAACCGCATCGGCCGGCGCCCCTGAACGCCGTGCGGCTTGCCACGAGGCGCATTTCCGGTCCACCCTGTCGGCCGGAGATCGTGCATGGACCCTGAAAACCTGCCCCAGAGCCTGACCGACCTGATCGAGCTGACGCTGAAACAGGGCCGTCACCTCGCCGCCATGTTTCTTACCCCGGGCTGGCGGCAGAACCAGATCCTGATCCTGCTGGGGCTGATCGCGCTGGCGGTTGTCCTGGATCTGCTGACCCGGGGGCGGGTCGACGGCTGGGCGCGGTCGCGCACCAACTGGCCGAAATGGCGGCTGCGGCTGCTCGTGCTGTTTCGCCGGCGCCTGGCGCTGGCCTATTTCGTGGTCTCGTCCTGGGCGGTCTACCTGGTGATGCAACAGCTCACATGGCCCTCGCGCAGCTATCTGATCGGGGTCGCGGCGACCCTGGCCGCCGCCTGGCTCGTGATTTTCTTCATGGGCCGGCTGGTCGCCAATCGCAGTCTGCGGCGGGTGTTCACCTGGACGCTGTGGATCTATGCCACGCTCGTCGCGCTGAACCTGACCGACGATGTCTCGGCCTATCTTGACGGCCTCGGGTTTTCCATCGGCGAGATGCGGTTCTCGGTCCTGGCGGTCATCAAGGCGCTGCTGCTGGTGGCGGTGCTGCTGACGGTGGCGCGGCTGGGCACCAGGGCCGCATCGGGCAGCCTGCGCCGCAACGAGGATATTTCGCCCTCGATGCAGGTTCTGGCCATCAAGGCGGTGCAGGTACTGTTTTACGGCATCGTGGCGCTGATCGGCATTCGCGCGCTGGGGATCGACCTGACAGGGCTGGCGCTGGTGTCGGGCGCCATCGGCGTCGGAATCGGCTTTGGCTTGCAGAAGGTGGTTTCGAACCTCGTCTCGGGCATCATCATCCTGCTCGACCGGTCGATCAAGCCCGGCGACGTGATCTCGCTCGGCGAGACCTTCGGCTGGATCGATTCGCTGGGTGCGCGCTATGTTTCGGTGGTCACGCGCGACGGGCGCGAATATCTGATCCCGAACGAGGATCTGATCACCAGCCAGGTGGTCAACTGGTCCCATTCCAACCGTTATGTTCGGCTCGACGCGCATTTCGGCACATCTTACGGCGACGATCCCCACGCGGTGCGCCGGATCGCGATCGAGGCGGCCAAGACCGTGCCGCGGGTGCTGACGCAGACCTATCTGCCGGTCTGCCACATTACCGGCTTCGGCGACAGCAGCGTCGATTACGTGCTGCGGTTCTGGATCGCCGATCCGACCGCGGGCCTGACCAACGTCAAGGGTAACGTCTACCTGGCGATGTGGGATGCGTTCGCCGAAAACGGCATCTCCGTTCCGTTCCCCCAGCGCGAAATGCGCATCCTGAACGAAACCGTGCCGGTCGATCTGCGGCAGGACGGCAACTGACCGCCGACCGGCGCGGCGGTCTGCGGCAGGGTTTGTTGAATTCATGCGTTGCAGTTGCTACCTTGAAGACAGCCCGGCGCCGGGGGCCGGCCGGCGCGCCAGAAGGAGGACGATGTTCTGACAACCCATGCAGAGGCGGTATTGTCCGCCGATGACCGGGCCGGTAATATGCCTGCCCACTCCCAGCCGACCAGCGAGAAGCTGCTCGCGCTCGTTCTTTCATCCCTTTCCGACGACAAGGCCGAAGATGTCGTGCAGATCGACCTGCGCGGCAGGTCCACCATCGCCGACACCATGGTCATCGCCACCGGCCGCTCGACCCGGCAGGTTTCGGCGATGTCCGAAAAGCTCGTGGACCGCGTCAAGCAGGCGTTCGGCTTTACCGCCCGGGTCGAGGGCAAGGAGACCGGCGACTGGGTGCTGATCGACACCGGCGACGTGATCGTCCACCTGTTCCGCCCGGAAGTGCGCGAATTCTACCAGCTTGAAAAGATGTGGCTGCCCGCCGGCACCGCCACGCCCGCGCCGACCGCCTGAATCACCGGCGCGGCCGCGAACGGGCGGATCCCGAGGCGAAACATCCATGCGCGTGACCCTTTGCGCGGTCGGCCGTTTGCGGCCCGGCCCCGAAAAAACCCTGATCGAAGACTATCTGGCGCGGTTCGCGCGCACCGGCCGCCCGCTGGGCCTCGGCCCGGTCACGGTGAGCGAAATCGAAGACCGCAAGGGCGGCGGCATGGGGGCCGAGGCGGCACTTCTGCGCCGGGCGATCCCGCGGGGGGCGGTGATCTGCGCGCTGGACGAGCGCGGCCAGCGTCCGGGTTCGCCCGATTTCGCGGCCCTGCTGGCGGGGTGGCGCGATGCCGGCCGCGCCGATCTCGCGCTGGTGATCGGTGGCGCGGACGGCCTTGCACCTGAATTGCGCGCGCAGGCGGATTTCACCCTGTCCCTCGGCGCGATGGTCTGGCCGCACATGCTGGCCAGGGTGATGCTGGCCGAACAGCTTTACCGCGCCGCGACCATCCTTGCCGGCGGTCCCTATCACCGGGCCTGATACGGCGCCCCCGTGCGCGCCCGGGATACGGGTGAAGACGGCTTGCCAGGGGCGATGATTGGTAATATTACCTTACCAAAAGGAGCGATCCATGGACATGCCGCCCCCGGACCCGGCAATTCTTGCGAAGAAGGCGCATCTGGCGCACCGGCTGCGCGCGGTTGTCGGGCCCGATGCCGTGATCGAGGACGAGGCCGAAACCCGCGTCTATGAATGCGACGCGCTGACCGCCTATCGCTGCGCGCCGCTGCTGGCCGTGCTTCCCGGCTCGACGGCCGAGGTATCCGACGTGCTGCGCATCTGCCACGAGGAGGGCGTGCCGGTGGTTCCGCGCGGTTCGGGCACCTCGCTGGCGGGGGGTGCGCTGCCCACCGCCGACAGCGTGATCGTCGGGGTCGCGCGGATGAACGCGGTGCTGGAGACGGACTATGCCAACAGGTTCATCCGGGTCGAGACCGGGCGCACCAATCTGGGCGTGACGGACGCCGTCGAGGCGGAGGATTTCTTCTATGCGCCCGATCCGTCCTCGCAGCTTGCCTGCGCCATCGCGGGCAATATCGCGATGAATTCCGGCGGCGCGCATTGCCTGAAATACGGGGTGACGACCAACAACCTGCTGGGGGTGACATGCGTTCTGATGGACGGTACCGTCGTCGAGATCGGCGGTGCGCATCTGGATGCCGGCGGGCTGGACCTGCTGGGCGTGATCTGCGGATCGGAAGGGCAGCTGGGCGTCGTTACCGAAGCCACCCTGCGCATCCTGCGCAAGCCCGAGGGCGCGCGCCCCGTCCTGATCGGCTATGACAGCAGCGAGGTCGCCGGCGCCTGTGTCGCCGACATCATCAGGGCGGGCGTGCTGCCGGTGGCGATCGAGTTCATGGACCGGCCCTGCATCCGCGCCTGCGAGGCGTTCGCCCATGCCGGATACCCCGATTGCGAGGCACTGCTGATCGTCGAGGTCGAGGGCAGCCCCGGGGAGATCGACGCGCAACTGGCGGTGATCAAGGCTATCGCCGCCTCTCACGATCCGGTCGAATTGCGCGAGGCGGCGGATGCCGGCGAGGCCGGGCGCATCTGGCTGGGCCGCAAGTCGGCCTTCGGGGCGATGGGACAGATCAACGATTACATGTGTCTGGACGGGACCATCCCGGTCAGCGCCCTGCCCTTCGTGCTGCGCCGGATCGGCGAGATGTCCCGGGAATTCGGGCTGGACGTGGCCAACGTGTTCCATGCCGGGGACGGCAACATGCATCCGTTGATCCTTTATGATGCCAACGCCCCCGGCCAGCTCGGGGTCTGCGAGGCGTTCGGGGCGGCCATCCTCAGGCTGTGCGTGGAGGTGGGCGGCTGTCTGACCGGCGAGCACGGTGTGGGGATCGAAAAGCGCGATCTGATGGTGCACCAGTATTCGG
>JAGRMG010000156.1 GCA_020441385.1 Paracoccaceae bacterium | reverse complement strand
GCGGCATAGAGGATGCGAAGCTCGGGTTCGGCGGCCATGCGCGCCTCGAAGGCGCGGGCCTGATCGGCGTCCAGCACGCCGAGCGCGTATTCGCCGGCCAGGATGCGGTCGTCGCCGCCGCCGGTATATTCGCCCGTATGGTCGCCGCCGTTCATCGCGTCAGACACTCCCTGAGCTTCAGCAGGCTGCGGCGCAGCCAGGTTCGCATCGTGTTGACAGGCACGTCGAACAACTCTGCCAGGTCGGCATATGTGTCTCCGTCCAGGTAGGCCCGGCGCACGGCCTTGGCCCTCTCGGCCGGCAATTCGTCTAGGCAGCGATCCAACTGCGCCCGCTCGCTGGCCGCCTGCGCCCGCGCCTCGGGGCCGGGCGCGGGATCGGCCAGCCGTGCGACCGCGTCGTCGTCGGACGTGGCGCCATGACCGCGCGAGCGCCGCGCGCGCAGCCGGTCGATCGCCAGATTGCGTGCCACCGTGATCAGCCAGGTCATCGGACTGAGCCCGTTGGCCCTGTAGAGGTCGGCCTTGTGCCAGATTCGCACATATACGTCCTGCAAGGCGTCCTCGGCCTGCGCCCTGTCCTGCAACACACGCAGGCAGATGCCGAGAAGTTTCGCCGAGGTCGCATCGTAAAGCGCAGCGAAAGCCGCCCGGTCGCCCAGGGCGATCCGCGCCAGCATGGTTTCGATCTCGTCGCGTGTCGGCATGTCTTTGCGCATCCGGGCCCCGGTGCCGGGCAGGATAAGGGCGGCGCCGGCGTCTTGACCAGAGGCTTTTCAAATGCGCCCTGCCCCCTTGCCCTCGGCCCCGTTATATTGCACCACAGGCGGGTTCGCGCCCCGGGGGCGCGGAAACCAGGACAAGGACGGACAGGCATGGCGGACGGCGCGATCGACACCAAGGCGAAACCCACCGAGGAGGTTTCGGTTCAGGACGTGTTCGGAATCGAAACCGCCATGAAGGTCAAGGGCTTTGCCGAACGCGGCGAACGGGTGCCCGACATCGACCACACCTACAAGTTCGACCCCGATACCACGCTGGCGATTCTCGCGGGCTTTGCCCATAACCGCCGGGTGATGATCCAGGGCTATCACGGCACCGGCAAGTCCACGCATATCGAACAGGTCGCGGCGCGGCTGAACTGGTCCTGCGTGCGGGTCAACCTGGACAGCCACATTTCCCGTATCGACCTGATCGGCAAGGACGCGATCAAGCTGCGCGACGGCAAGCAGGTGACCGAGTTCCACGAGGGCATCCTGCCCTGGGCGCTGCGCAACCCGACGGCGATCGTGTTCGACGAATACGACGCCGGGCGCGCCGACGTGATGTTCGTGATCCAGCGTGTGCTGGAACATGACGGCAAGCTGACGCTTCTGGACCAGAACGAGATCATAACGCCGCATCCCTGTTTCCGGCTGTTCGCCACCGCCAACACGGTGGGTCTGGGCGATACCACCGGGCTTTATCACGGGGTGCAGCAGATCAACCAGGCGCAGATGGACCGCTGGAGCCTGGTGGCGACGCTGAACTATCTCAGCCACG
>JAGRMG010000155.1 GCA_020441385.1 Paracoccaceae bacterium | reverse complement strand
TGCTCGACCGCAAGGGCGTTTCGCCTGGGGTCATCGACGGTCGCATGGGCGACAATGTGAACAAGGCGCTCGACACCTATCGCCAGAAGTTCGGTGCTGCGCTCAGGACCTACGACAAGGACTCGATCGAAGCCGGGCTCGCGGAGAGTGGCGGCGAGGCTTTCGTCAGCTACGAGATCACGCCGACCGACGTCGCTGGGCAGTATGTCGCCTCGATTCCCGAGGATTATGGAGAGAAGGCCAAGCTCGACCGGCTGGGCTTCACATCGGTTCCCGAAATGCTGGCCGAGCGCTTCCATATGGATGAGAAGTTCCTGCGTGCGCTCAATCCCGGAATCGACTTCAACCGGGCCGGCAGCATCATCAAGGTCGTGAATCCCGGCGCGCCGCAGGCGGGCGAGGTGGCCCGTATCGTCGCCGACAAGGGCCGCAAGCAGGTGCGCGCCTACGACGCCGCCGGGCGCATCGTCGCGGCCTACCCGGCGACCATCGGCTCGCAGGATACGCCGTCGCCGACGGGGACCCACGAGGTCAGCCGCGTCGCCTTCGATCCGAACTATACCTACAACCCGAAGGTCAATTTCAAGCAGGGCAACAACGACAAGGTCCTGACAATCCCGCCCGGACCCAACGGTCCCGTGGGGACGATCTGGATCGCGCTCGACAAGCCGACCTACGGGGTTCACGGGACTCCCGAGCCATCGAAGATCGGCAAGACGTCGAGCCATGGCTGCGTGCGCCTGACCAATTGGGATGCGCAGGAACTGGCCAAGATGGTCAAGCCGGGCGTGCCGGTGGTGTTCGAGGACTAGCGTCACCGGAAGTCTGTCTCGTGTTCCAATCCTGAATTGCGCCTGGCCGTGGATCGGCCGGGACAATGACGATACTGTCGCGGCCATGGACAGCCCCGAGGCCGCAGGCCACCCCGCCACCGCTCCCGACATGACCCGACAGACCGGCACGTTCTGCCCGCGGGAAAGCCGGCGCTTCGTGCTGATATCGGCAATCCTCGCCTCGAGCATGGGGTTCATCGACGGCTCGGTCGTCGCTCTGGCGATGCCGGCCATTCGGGCAGATCTCGGCGCCTCGCTGGTCGATGCGCAGTGGATCAACAACGGCTACATGCTGTTCCTGTCGGCGCTCGTCCTGCTGGGCGGCGCGGCCGGCGACGTGTTCGGCGTGCGGCGGGTGTTCGGCGCCGGCATCGCGCTGTTCGTCCTCATGTCGCTTGCCTGCGCGCTTGCCCCCGACAGCGGAACGCTGATCGTGCTGCGTGCGGCCCAGGGCGTCGGCGCGGCGTTCATGGTGCCGGGAAGTCTCGCGATCATCGCCAAATCCTATCCCGCCGGCGAGCGGGGCGCGGCGATCGGCACCTGGGCTGCCGCATCGTCTCTGACGACAGCGCTCGGTCCATTCGTCGGCGGGCTGGTGCTGGCCTTCGGCGAGGACTGGATGTGGCGGGTGATCTTCGCGATCAATGGGCCGATCGGGCTCGTCGCGCTCTATCTCCTGTTCTTCCGCGTGCCGCCGGACCGGCCCGAGACGGTGCGGCGGCTGGACGTCCCCGGCGCCGTGCTCGCAACGGGCGGGCTGGGGCTGATCACATGGGGACTGACTGCCTTCGGCGTGCCGTCCGACAACCGCATCATGCCGCCTATCGGCTGGATCGTCCTCGGTGCCATGCTGGCCGCCGGCTTCGTCTGGTGGGAGAAAAGGGCGCGCGAACCGATGGTCAAGCTGGCGCTGTTCAGGTCGCGTGCTTTCTCTGGCGCGAATGTCTACACCGCGATCCTGTTCTTCGCCTTCGGCGCGACCCTGTTCTTCGTGCCGATGACGCTGGTCAGCGCGTGGGGCGCCCCCGAATGGAAGGCCAGCCTCATGATGCTGCCGCTTTCGGTCTTCATCGGAACGCTGTCGGGCAGAATGGGGCGGCTGGCGGATGCGCGCGGTCCGCGGCTGTTCCTGACGGCCGGCGCGGCGATCGTCGGCGTCGCCTTTATCGGCCTGGCGCTGACGGCGCCGCTGATGATGATGTGGAGCGTCACCTTTCCGTTCCTGGCGCTGATGGGCTTCGGGATGTCCGTTCTGGTGTCGCCACTCTCCACAGCGGTGATGCAGGCCGCGCCGGACGATGATTCGGGTCTTGCCTCGGGTATCAACAACGCTGTGGCGCGCTCCGGCAGCATGCTGGCGGTCGCCGCCCTCGGCGCGTTGGCGGGCATCGTCTTCGATCTCGCCATGGGCGGTTCGGCCGGGCTGGCGGAGTTCGGGGCGCGGCCCGACACGATGCTGGATCCGACCGCGGAGGAGTTGAGGATCGCCGCGTCGAACATGGCGCTGCAGGCGGTCGTGGCGGTGTCCGGCGCGCTATGCCTGTTGGCCGCGCTCGTGGCGTGGTTCACGCAACCTTCCTGGAACCGCGTGGCGGAAGCGACGGCGTAGCGGCGCGTCCGTTCAGCCGCTAGCGGCTACCTTCAGCGCGGGTTCCGATTCGTCGTGGAGCAGGATGTCGATGCGGTCGCGTTCACGCGCGAAGGCCTCGAGGTCGTCGCCCTTGAGCACCCGGCTGACGGGTAGGCGGACGCGCATCGGGTCGACCTTGGAGCCGTTGACCATCAGCTCGTAATGCAGGTGGTCGCCGGTCGCCAGGCCGGTGGCGCCGACATAGCCGATCACCTGGCCCTGGCGGACGCGCGCGCCGGGCACGATGCCCTTGGCGAAGGCGCTCTGATGATTGTAGGAGGTCTCGTAGCCGTTGGTGTGGCGGATGATCGTCTGGCGGCCATAGCCGCCCGACCAGCCCGCCTTCTCGACCACGCCATTGCCCGACGCGATGATCGGCGTGCCGCGCGGCGCCGACCAGTCGACGCCGGTATGCATGCGGCTGTAGCCCAGGATCGGATGGCGGCGCATGCCGAAACCGGACCGGAACTTGCCGTTCGGCACTGGATTGCGCAGCAGGAACTGGCGCGCGCTCTTGCCGTCAGAATCGAAATAGTCGACCGCGCCATCCGACATCTGGAAGCGGTAATAGGTGCGCATGTTGCCGCCGAACGACGCCTTCACATAAAGAAGCTCCGATTCGGCGGTCGCCTTGTCCTCGGCGTCGGGATTGGAGAAGAAGA
>JAGRMG010000154.1 GCA_020441385.1 Paracoccaceae bacterium | reverse complement strand
CAGCTTGGCCAGCCGCTCCTGCAGCTTCTCCCGGTCGTAGTCCGAGGAAGTCTCCTCGATCTGCTGACGGATCTGGTTGCAGCGCGCGGCGATGTCCTTCTTCTTGCCGGCGCCGTCGATGACCGTGGTCTCGTCCTTGTTGGTCGAGACGCGCTTGGCCGTCCCGAGCATCTCGAGCCCGACATTCTCGAGCTTGATGCCCAGGTCTTCGCTGATGACCTGGCCGCCCGTCAGGATCGCCATATCCTCCAGCATCGCCTTGCGGCGGTCACCGAAGCCCGGCGCCTTGACGGCCGCGACCTTCAGGCCGCCGCGCAGCTTGTTGACGACGAGAGTCGCCAGCGCTTCGCCTTCGACGTCCTCGGCGATGATCAGCAGCGGCTTCTGCGACTGGATCACCGACTCAAGCAGCGGAACCATGGCCTGCAGCGAGGAGAGCTTCTTCTCGTGCAGCAGGATCATGCAGTCTTCCAGCTCGGCGGTCATCTTGTCGGCGTTGGTGACGAAGTAGGGCGACAGGTAGCCACGGTCGAACTGCATGCCCTCGACCACGTCGGTCTCGGTCTCCAGGCCCTTGTTCTCCTCGACGGTGATGACACCCTCGTTGCCGACCTTCTGCATCGCGTCGGCGATCTGGCGGCCGATCTCGGATTCGCCGTTGGCGGAAATCGTGCCGACCTGGGCAACCTCGGCGCTGTCGCTGACTTCGCGCGAGGCGGCCTTGATTTCCTCGACGACCCTGGCGGTGGCCAGGTCGATGCCGCGCTTGAGATCCATCGGGTTCATGCCGGCGGCAACCGATTTCAGACCTTCGCGCAGTATGGCCTGGGCCAGAACGGTGGCGGTGGTGGTGCCGTCGCCGGCCTCGTCATTGGTGCGGCTGGCCACTTCCTTGACCATCTGCGCGCCCATGTTCTCGAACTTGTCTTCCAGTTCGATTTCCTTGGCCACGGTCACGCCGTCCTTGGTGATGCGCGGGGCGCCGAACGACTTGTCCAGAACCACGTTGCGGCCCTTGGGGCCGAGCGTCACCTTGACCGCGTCGGCCAGGATGTTCACGCCCTTGAGCATCTTGTTGCGGGCGTCGGTCTCGAAGCGTACGTCTTTTGCGGACATTCTCGATCTCTCCTTGAATTTCGGTTGTCGGTTGGGATCAGGCCGGGCGCGGCGCTCAGGCCGCCTTGGCCTTGGCCTTGGTTTCGATGATGCCCAGGATGTCGGATTCCTTCATGATCAGCAGTTCTTCGCCGTCGATCGTGACTTCGGTCCCCGACCACTTGCCGAACAGGATCTTGTCGCCCTCGGCAACGGCCATCTCGATCAGTTCGCCGCTGTCCTTGCGCGCGCCCTCGCCGCAAGCCACCACGATGCCCTCGGCGGGCTTTTCCTTGGCGCTGTCGGGGATGATCAGGCCGCCCTTGGTCTTTTCGTCGCTTTCCACACGGCGCACCAGCACCCGGTCATGAAGTGGTTTGAATGCCATCTTTGCAGCTCCTTGAGGCTCAAAGGTTGTTGTTTGCGGACCCCCGCAGGGATCATTGGCACTCACCTCGGGCGAGTGACAACGAACGTGAATTAGGGACAGGGCGCGCCCCTGTCAACAGCCGCGCGAGATAAAATTCGCCTCAATCCGCGTCCCAGCTGTAGGCCCAGTGTTCCAGCCCCCGCGAACCGTCCTCGGTCAAGGCGTAGACCCCGACCGAAACGCGGCGAAACCAGCCGTAGTGATTGTCCGCCATCAGCCGCGTCGCACCCGCCACACCGGTCGCCGCCGCAACGTCGCGGCCCCGGGACGGCCCGTGTTCGGCCAGATGCGCCGCCACGCGCAGCGCGTCCTGCCGATAGCCGGTGACGATGCCGTGCCGGGTCGCCCCGCCGGCGTTGGGATCGCCGCGCAGCCGGTCGAATTCGCGCAGCAGTCGCTCGCGGCGTTTCTTCGACTTGCGCGGCGCATAAGGCCCCGGGTCGCACTGCACCTCGGCGCGCCCGTCCGCGCGCACCACGATCAGCCCCAGGCCCAGCCGGCGGCACAGCGCCAGATTGTCCCTGAGCGCGCGGCGCGCGGATCTGCCCCCGGGGCGGGGCACCGCGACATAGACCAGATCCGAGACCGCCAGCCGCGCCACCGCCTGATGGAAGAGCCCCAGCGAAAAGCGCAGCTTCAACTCAACGATCACGGGCGGTTCATCGCCGCGCCTTGCCACCACGTCGGCGGCGCCGACCTCGCCCTTGACGGTGTATCCCTGCCGTTCCAGCAGCGCCTTTATGGGCGCATAGAGGTCCTGTTCCCGCGTCATGGCGGCCAGACTAGGCGATGCCTTCCCGCGCGTCCATTTCGCAGCCGATTGCGCCCGTGACATCGCCCCACCCTTTGCCTATAAGGCGCGCGAATTGCCCCCCAAACAGGACTCATCCGATGACCACGCTCGTTTTTGGCCACAAATCCCCCGATACCGATTCCACCGGTTCGCCCATCATCTGGGCCTGGTACATCAACGAGATGAAGGGGGGGCAGGCCGAGGCCGTGCTGCTGGGCGAGCCCAATACAGAGGCCGCCTTCATTCTGAAACGCTGGGACATTCCCAAACCGCGCATCATTGCCGATGTCGATGACGCCCAGGCCTGCGTGATCGTCGATACCAACAACCCCGCCGAACTGCCCGCCAACATCAACCGCGCGGACGTGCGCGCGATCATCGACCATCACAAGCTGGCCGGCGGGCTCGAGACCAGAAGCCCGATCGACATCACCATCCGGCCCGTGGCCTGCACCGCCACGATCATGCACGACCTGATGGGCGAGGACGCGACGCGGATGCCCGACCGGATGAAGGCGGTCATGCTGAGCTGCATCCTCTCGGACACGCTGGAATTCCGCAGCCCCACCACCACCCCGCGCGACCGCCAGGTGGCCGAGGCGCTGGCGCATCGCCTGGGCCTTTCGATCCCCGACTACGCCGCCGAGATGTTCGCGGCCAAATCCGACGTCTCGTCGTTCTCGGATGCGCAACTGCTGCGGATGGACAGCAAGGAATACGCCATCGACGGCACCAGATTCCGGGTTTCGGTGCTGGAAACCACGTCTCCGGCCACGGTGCTGGAACGCAAGGCCGGCCTGATCGAGACCATGGCGCAGGTCGCCGCCGAGGACGGGGTCGACCAGGTTCTGCTGTTCGTGGTGGACATCCTGAACGAGCAATCGACCCTGCTGGTGCCCAACGATCTGGTGCGCGGGGTTGCCGCCAGGAGCTTTGGCGCCGAGACCGGCGGCGATAGCGTGGTGCTGCCCGGCGTGGTCAGCCGCAAGAAGCAGATCATCCCCAACCTCAGGGTCTGAGCGCGACAGCCGGCCCGGGCGCGCGCGAAAGCCGCTTTCCCGCGCGCGCGATTGCGCGTATCTGGCAGGCGATGCGCCTGTGGATCGCCGCCCTTCTGATGACCTGGCCCGCCGTGGCGCGGGCCGACTGCGTCGTGCTGCTGCACGGGCTGGCGCGCACCGAGGCCTCGTTCGCGCTGATGGAGCAGGTGCTGAAGATGCGCGGCTATACCGTGGTGCGCCCGGGCTATGCCTCGACCGACCTGCCGATTCCCGCTCTGGCCGACAGCACCATCCCCGCCGGCGTCGCCGCCTGCGGCGATGCCGCGCCGGTGCATTTCGTGGCGCATTCGATGGGCGGCATCCTGATCCGCTACTGGCTGCGCGGGCGCCACCCCGGCTGGCTGGGCCGTGTGGTGATGCTGGGGCCGCCCAACCAGGGCAGCGAACTGGTGGATGCCCTGGGCGACTGGGAGGTGTTCGGCCTGCTGAACGGCCCCGCCGGGATGCAGCTTGGCACCGGACCGGGCAGCCTGCCGCGCCGCCTGCCGCCGGTGGACTATCCGGTCGGCGTGATCGCGGGCGATCATTCGCTGAACCCGGTGTTTTCGGCCATCATCGACGGGCCCGACGACGGCAAGGTCTCGGTCGCCTCGACCCGCGTGCAGGGCATGCGCGATCACATCGTGCTGCCGGTGACGCATACCTACATGATGAACAATCCCCGCGTGATCGCCCAGGCGGTTCATTTCATCGAGAGCGGGCGGTTCGACCCTTCGATTTCCTGGATGGATTCGGTGCTGGGCACCATCGAGGACGCCTGCGGCGAAACCGGCTGCGCCCCCGACCCGGACGCGGCGGAACCGGCCCGATGAACGCGCTGGCCTGCGATCTCGAGGGCGCCGATATCCTGTTGCCGGGCGAGGGCCTGGCCGCCGCGCGGCTGTCGCTGGCGGGCGGGCTGATCGTGGAGGGGCCCGTCGGGCGGGCCGTCGATCTGAGGGGGTTCATCGTCCTGCCGGGGATCGTCGATGCCCATGGCGACGGGTTCGAACGCCACCTGGCGCCGCGCCGGGGCGTGGTGGGCGACCTCGCCGAAGGTCTGCTCGCCGCCGAGGCCGAACTTGCCGCGAACGGCATCACCACCGCGGTCCTGGCACAGTTCTGGAGCTGGGAAGGCGGCCAGCGCGGCCCCGATTTCGCGGCGCGCGTGTTCGCGGCGATCCGCGCGGCGCGCGGCTGCCTTGCCACCGACCTGATCGCGCAATTGCGGCTGGAAACGCACATGCTCGACGATTTCGCGGATCTGCCGGCGCGGCTGGCGGACTGGCGGGTGGGTTATGTGGTGTTCAACGACCACCTGCCCCACGCCAGGCTGGCGCAGGGCCGCCGGCCGGCGCGCCTGACCGGGCAGGCGCTGAAGGCCGGGCGCAATCCCGAGCGGCATCTCGCGATCATGCAGGCCCTGCACGGCCGGCATTGCGAGGTGCCCGCGGCGCTGGATGCGCTGTGCCGGGTGCTGGCGGGGCAGGGCGTGCGCATGGGCAGCCACGACGACCGCGGCGCAGAGGACCGCGCCGCCT
>JAGRMG010000153.1 GCA_020441385.1 Paracoccaceae bacterium | reverse complement strand
TTGGGCGGTCTGGCCGCGCTGCGCCGCCGCAAGAAGGGCTGAGGCCAGCCCTTCCCGCGGAGTCTTGGATGAAAATACCCCCCGCCACGCCAGCCCGTTGCCGGCGTGGCGGGGGCCGCATCGGCGCGCTCAGCCGTCGCGGCAGGCCACCGGATAGGTGGTGACGAACCGGCCCCGGGGGATCGCCAGGGCGGGATCGAAACAGGTGACGCGCCCTGCCCCCTCGACCCAGAACAACTGGGGATCGCGCGGCGTGGCATAGCGCGGATCGTCGCCCTCCAGCACCTCGAAATGCAGATGCACCATCATGCCCAGCGCGCCGGTGGCGCCCATCGTGGCGATGCGTTCGCCGCGCGCGACCCGGGCGCCCTTGACTGCCAGCCGCTCCTTGAGGTGCTTGTAGACGGTCCAGTGGCGCACGCCGGCGGCGTCGCGGCCGTGATCCACGACGATGCGGTTGCCATAGGCCGGTTCGTAGAACGAGGCCGTCACCCGCCCCGGCGCCGCCGCCAGAACCGGCGAACGCAGCGCGCCCCAGATGTCGATGCCGATATGCCCGCCCGAGCCCTGCTCGACCGGTTCGGAAAACTGCTGCGAGATGAAGGGCGCGCCGGGCGGCACGACGACCCTGGTTCGTTCGGGCCCGTCGTAATAGACGGCCGAGCCGTATTTCTCGATACCGCAGGCGGTCGAGACCGCGACAAGCGACACGAGCGCCGAGAGGCGGGCAAGCCGCCGCCACGCAAGCGCCGAAACCGAGTTGGGTATTGCTGCTCTCATCCGCCAGATCCGCCCGCACAATGCCCCCAACCATGACCACCCGGGGGCGCCTTTCGCAAGGCGCGAATCCGGCGGGGCCGAGACCCCGGAACGCCCGGCGCAGCCCCGCCATGGCCGCGGGCGCCGTGACAGCAGCATTCGCGCATCGCCGGATACGACAACAATGGCGCAACCCGCCAGGCATTGTTTCTGTCATCCGCACAATCGCCGGATGTTCGGGGCCAAACACGACATTCAGGTGTTTGGATTGTGGTATTTCGGTGTTATGATTGACGCTCGTACCAGTAACCAGATTTAAGGAGGAAATCATGAAGGCCATCAACTATTGCGCCGCCTTGGGCATTGCCGCCCTCGGATTGGGCGCCGCGCTTCCCGCGGCCGCCTCGACCGCGGTCGGGCCGGGCGCTTCGTCATACGCGGTCGAATGGGCTACCGACGGGGGAACGATCGCGGACATCGACGGCTCGGGCGAAAGCGACTTCTCGCTTTCGGTGGGCGCGGGCACCGTGGCGACGGTCAGCTACTCGATCCTCGACTGCTGCATCGTGGGCGACACCTATGACGCCACGATCGACGGCGGCGTCGTGGCATGGGACACCGAAGGCTTCACAGGCCCCGGCGGTCTGTGGGAAGGCACCCTGACCACCATGCTGGCGGCGGGTACCTATATCTTCGATGCCATCATCGACGCATCGGGTTCGGGCTTTGTTCTGCCGGCCGGCGGAACCGCATCCTTCGACGTGTCGATTTCGGCCGTTCCGCTGCCTGCCGGCGGCCTGCTGCTGATCGGCGGTCTGGGCGGTCTGGTCGCTCTGCGCCGCCGCAAGAAGGCCTGACGCCAGCCGGTTCGCCGACCCGGGCCACCCGGGTTCGGCATGTTCCGCGCAAGATGAAGCCCCCGCCACTGGCGGGGGCTTCTTGCATGGCAGGCTTTGGCCCTGGCTGACGGGAGACGCGGGTTCGCCTCTTTTGTCAGGTGCGACAGAGAGGGGCCGGGCGGACAAACGCCGCCCGGCCCCTGTTTTCGGTTTCGTATCGCTGGGGGGGCGCGAGCGAAACCGCGCCCGATCAGCGGCCCGCCCGGATGCCCGGCGCTTGCGCGAACATCCCTGCGCGACCCGCCCGATCAGGCCTTGTTTGCCTTGCGGCGGCGCCCGAAGGCGATCAGCCCCATCAGGGCACCGCCCAGCAGCGGCAGCGAGGCCGGGACGGGAATCGGCGCGGCGACATCGAGATCGAGCTGCATGTAATCGACGATGAACCCGTCACCCCCGGAAGAGGTGGTGATGCTGACCATGGACGACCCGGCCAGGAACGCCTCGACACCCCCGATCACACCCAGATCGACCAGTTCGAAGGCATCCGGGCCAAAGGTCTGGATGGTGCCGACGCTGGTGCCGTTCACCTTCACGTCACCACCCGAGCCAAGCTCGAGACCGGCATAGAAGATCTTCAGCGTCGCCGACAGGATCGTGCCGACGCCGGTAAGATCGAATGTCAGCGTCGGGCCGCCAAGGGTCGACGAGGTACCCCAGTGGTCGGTTCCGGTCGGGTCCGACGCGGTCGAATAGTCGGTGAAGAACGCGCCGCCCAGATCGGTCATGAACCGGTCGCCCACGGCGCAGGTGCCGCCGAGACCGAAGCAGTCCATATCGCCTTCGGTCAGCGTCACGCTGGCCGCGGACGCCCCCGATGCGATGCCCAGCGACAGGGCTGCAACATACAGCGGTTTGGTGATTTTGTTCATGATTTCCCCTCCCCAGGCAAAACGTTTAGTAGTCGATCAATGGGATGATCTTATCAGAAAAACGCGCTTCGGTCCATGAATTGCAGGGGTTTCGGCGCATTGTGATGCGGGTTCGACCGGTCCGCGCACATCTTCTCGGGCACCTTTCGGCCACCATGCGACCGGCGCGACCTTCGCGCCGGTCTCAAAGCGACTCTTATCGCCCGGGCGGGGCGCGTCAGCCCTTCCGGCGCCGCCGGGCCACCCATCCGCCAAACAGCAGGGCACCGCCCAGCAGCGGCAGCGAGGCGGGAACCGGAATGGCCGACATGTCCGCGGTAAGCTCGGAATAGTCGATGGCCCATGAATCGCCTGAGCTGCTGTCGAAGCTGACCATCGCCATGCCGTCGGCCAGAAGCGAGGCATCGACCGCGAAGGTGAAGGTTTCCACCAGAATGTGGCCGAAGCCGTCGAACGGCATCATGCCAACCGACACGCCGTCGACAAGCACATCGTAGGGCCCGGCAATATCGGCGATCCCGGCGGTCCGGATGCTCAGCGTTCCGCCGGTATAGGCGCCGGCGCCGAACGAATGGGTCCAGGATGTCGTACCACCGCTGAAGGTATGGATATCGGTGAAGGCAGGATCGCCGACACCCTGCGTGACCACGCCCCAGCCTGGCAGCGCGGAGCCCTCGGCGCAGGCGCCGCCGGTGCCAAAGCAGTCCTTGTCGCCGATCAGATCGACAACCGCGGCCGACGCCGCCGTGCCCATCCCCGCCGCGACGACCGCGGCCGAAAGCGTATTAATCGTCTTTCTCATGATTACCCCCTGAAATATCATCACCGCGAAAGGTGGTGACTGGTAATCATACCACGGTTCTTAACATAAGTCCAACGAATGGGTGCTGGGGAGGAACGCCCAAAACAGCGGCAACCGGGCCGCCGAAATCGCTCACAACGGCTCGATGTCGCCCTGCGCCCGCGCATCGTGGAAATCCCTTTCCCACGCGGCAAAGGTGCCGGTCGCGATCGCCGCCCGCATCTCCCCCATGAGATCTTGATAGTAGTGCAGGTTGTGCCAGGTCAGCAGCATCGAACTGATGATCTCGCCCGCCCGGAACACATGGTGCAGATAGGCGCGGGAATAGCCGGCGCAGGCCGGGCAGGTGCAGGTTTCGTCCAGCGGGCGCGGGTCGTCCTGGTGGCGGGCGTTCTTGATGTTGACCTGTCCGCGGCGCGTGAACGCCTGCCCGGTCCGACCCGAGCGCGAGGGCAGCACACAATCCATCATGTCGATGCCGCGCGCCACCGCGCCGACGATGTCGTCGGGCTTGCCCACCCCCATCAGATAGCGCGGCCGGTCGCCGGGCAGCATGTCCGGTGCGTAATCCAGTACGCCCAGCATCGCCTCCTGCCCCTCTCCCACGGCCAGCCCGCCGACCGCGTAGCCGTCAAACCCGATTTCCGTTAGTTTTTCGGCGCTTTCGGCGCGCAATTCACGCGACACGCCGCCCTGCTGGATGCCGAACAGCGCGTGCCCGGGCCGGTCGCCGAAGGCGGCGCGCGACCTCTCGGCCCAGCGCATCGACAGGCGCATGCTTTGGGCCACGTCCGCCTCCGGCGCCGGCAGCGCCGGGCATTCGTCGAAACACATCACGATATCGGAGCCCAGCAGCCGCTGGATCTCCATCGAGCGCTCCGGCGTCAACTCGTGCCTGGAGCCGTCGATATGGGACTTGAAGGCAACGCCCTTCTCGCTCAGCTTGCGCAGCCCGGCCAGGCTCATCACCTGAAAGCCGCCCGAATCGGTCAGGATCGGGCGATCCCAGTTCATGAAACGGTGCAGCCCGCCCAGCCGCGCGATGCGTTCGGCGCCCGGGCGCAGCATCAGATGGTAGGTGTTGCCAAGCAGGATTTCAGCACCCGTGGCCGCAACGCTTTCGGGCAGCATCGCCTTGACGGTTGCCGCCGTGCCCACCGGCATGAAGGCGGGCGTGGCGATGGTGCCGCGCGGCGTGGCGATGGTGCCGCGGCGGGCACGGCCGTCGGTGGCGCTGAGGGCGAAGGAGAACCGGTCGGACATGGCTGCGTTCCTGCTTGGTCGCGGGCGCCACAGGCTTTGCCGCATCGCCCGGAGCAATGCAAGCCGGTCGCCCCACCCCTACCCGGCCCAGCGCAGCCAGGCTTCGGGGCTGCCGCGGAACACGTTCAGATCGACCTTGCCCTCGACCCCCGGAACCAGCCCGGTGCCGGTATATTGCCACAGCGTCCAGAACGCGCCGGGATAGACCTGCCTCGGGTGCCCCGCGACCGAACGCAGCCAGAACTCGGTGCCCGCGAGCCGCCCGATCCCGGTTTCGCGGAAGAAATCGACCGTGGTGTAGACCAGCGGGCGGCGGCCGTAGTGGCGTTCGAGGATCGACAGGAACGTCCGGGCCTCGGCCCGCACCGTGGCGCCGTCGGGCCGCAGCGTGCAGGTGGGCGAATGCGGGTTCCATTCCATGTCGAGAACATGGGGCAGCGCGCCTGCATCCCTTGGCACATGCCGGATGAACCAGCGCGCCTGTTCCGCCGCCGGACGGCAGAAATAGAAGTAGTGATAGGCGCCGTAGCGCACCCCGGCGGCTTTCGCGCCCCGCCGGTAGGCGCTGAACGCCGGGTCGGCCACGTCGCCGCCCTCGGTCGCCTTGATATAGACGAAACTCACCCCTGCCGCGCGCGCGGTGGCCCAGTCGATCTCGCCCTGCCAGCGCGACACGTCGATGCCGTGGACCGGATAGGAGGGCGGCGCCCGCCCGGTCCAGCGGTGCGGATCGGCATCGCCGAATTCGGGATAGGTGACAAGCGCATCCGCGCGCTGCACCGCACCCGGCGCGGCGGCGGGCACCGGTTCGGGCAGGCGCGGCGCCCGATGCCCGCAACCCGCGGCCAGTGCCGCCACGATCGCCATCCATGCCAGCCCGCGCATCGCGCCCTCCGCCTGCCACTCCGGCCCGAACCGGCCGGCCCCCAGTAGTCGCGCCATTGCCGCCGATTGGCAACAGTGCGGCACAAGGGCGTTGCCTTGGGCGCAATTCCCGCCGAATCTGCCCCCGGGCGCCCCGAATCATCTGCCCGCGGCGCGCAACCATGGAAACCTTGACGGGGAACGGCATGAGCGAAGACCAGATTCTGGGGATGATCTCGCAGAACATCATCTATCTTCTCGGCGCGATCTTCCTGATCGCCGTCATCCTCAAGGGCGTGCGCATCGTGCCGCAATCGGACAAGTTCGTGATCGAACGGTTCGGCCGCCTGCATGCGGTGCTGGGGCCGGGGATCAATTTCATCGTGCCCTTCCTCGATTCGGTGGCGCACAAGATCTCGATCCTCGAACGCCAGTTGCCCACCGCCAGCCAGGATGCGATCACCAAGGACAACGTGCTGGTTCAGGTCGATACCTCGGTCTTCTACCGCATCACCGAACCGGAAAAGACCGTCTATCGCATCCGCGACGTCGATGCCGCCATCGCCACCACCGTGGCCGGCATCGTGCGCGCCGAGATCGGCAAGATGGATCTCGACGAGGTGCAGGCCAACCGGTCGCAGCTGATCGCCACCATCAAGGCCTCGGTCGAGGATGCGGTGGACGACTGGGGCATCGAGGTGACGCGGGCCGAGATCCTCGACGTCAACCTCGACCAGGCGACGCGCGACGCGATGCTCCAGCAACTCAACGCCGAACGCGAGCGGCGCGCCCAGGTGACCCGCGCCGAGGGTCAGAAACGCGCCGTCGAGTTGCAGGCCGATGCCGAACTCTACGCCGCCGAACAGGTCGCCAAGGCGCGCCGCATCCAGGCCGATGCCGAAGCCTATGCAACCCAGG
>JAGRMG010000152.1 GCA_020441385.1 Paracoccaceae bacterium | reverse complement strand
CGAGATCGAGATCGAACCGAATCCCGAAGAGGTGATGCAGACCCGCTGGGTCGATTATCACGACCTTCTGGCCGAGGTTGCCCGCCACCCCGGACGTTTCACGCCGTGGTTGAAAATCTATCTCGACAGCCATGCCGATACGATATTCGGCCCCGATTTGATCATCGCATCCAAGAGCTGAGGCTTGATCCGGCCCGGCGCTCCTGCTTGACTGTCCGTCCAGGGGACGGAGACGCTTCATGACGGTACTTATCGCGGGCGGCGGCATTGCCGGGCTGACGCTTGGCTTGACGCTGCACCAGATCGGTGTGCCGTTTCGCATTTTCGAGACCCGGCGCGAGATCAGGCCGCTGGGGGTCGGGATCAACCTGCAACCCAACGCGGTGCGCGAGTTGTTCGACCTCGACCTCGAGGCGCAGCTTGACGATATCGGCGTGCAGACCCGGCAGTACGGGTTCTATTCCAAACTGGGCAAGACCATCTGGGAGGAACCCCGCGGGCGCTGGGCCGGCCATGCGTGGCCGCAGTATTCGCTGCATCGCGGCAAATTGCAGATGGTTCTGCATGCCGATCTGGTCGGGCGTGCCGGGCTGGCCGCGGTCCGCACCGGCGCGACCGCCGCGGGGTTCGAGACCGGGCCGGACAACGCCGTCCTGATCCTGCAAGACGGCGAGCGCGTCACCGGCGATCTGATCGTCGCCGCCGACGGCATCCACTCCGCCTTGCGGGCGCAGATGTATCCCGATGAGGGCGCACCGGTGTGGGACGGCCGCATCCTGTGGCGCGCCACGTCCCGGGCGCCCGCGTTCTTCGGCGGCGGCGCGATGGCGGTGATCGGCCATGACAGCCAGCGCGTCGTCGCCTATCCGATCTCGGAACCCGATGCGCATGGCGACGCGATCATCAACTGGATCGCGGAAAAGCGGTTCTCGCCCGATTCCGGCCGGATGGGGTTGGACTGGAACCGCACCGCCGATCCCGGCGATATCCTGCCGCTGTTCGAGGACTGGCGATTCGACTGGATCGACGTTCCGGCGCTGATCGAAGGGGCCGGCACGATCTACGAATACCCGATGGTGGACCGCGATCCGCTGCCGCGCTGGACCGACGGGCGGGTGACGCTGATGGGCGATGCCGCGCATCCGACCTATCCGGTGGGCTCGAACGGCGCCAGCCAGGCCATCGTCGACGCCCGCGTGATCGGCGCGAAACTGCTGGAACACGGGATGACGCCCGCGGGACTCGAGGCTTACGAGGCCGAGATGCGTCCGCTCGCCACCGCCGTCGCGCGCGCCAACCGCGCCGGTGAAGGCCCCGATGGGGTGTTGCAGCGCGTCGAGGATCTGTGCGGCGGCGATTTTCGCGATATCGAGGATGTCATTCCGCGCGCCGAACTGGCCGCGCATGCCGAGAAATACAAAACCATCGCCGGGTTTTCGATTGAAGAGCTGAATGCGAAACCGGGCCTCATCCCCAAAGAGGCGCGGTTCGACCGGGGGGCGTCCTGACCCCCAGGGGCCAAATCCGCCGCGCAGTTCCTTCCGGCTCTGATCGACGGCGGGCAACAGGAACGGATCACGCTTGCCATCGACCGGATCGGCCATGATCCGTTGATCCGAGAGGCGCCCCCGGCGAGGGCTCAGACCGCCATCGCCGCGCGCACCGCCCTTTGCCAGTGTTCATAGCGGCGGTCGCGTTCGTCCGGTGCCATTTGCGGCTCGAATCGCCGCTCCAGCGCCCAGCCGTTCGCGAATTGGTCCATCCCGGGATAGATGCCCGCCTGCATCCCGGCCAGCCAGGCCGCGCCCAGCGCCGTGGTCTCCTGCATCACCGGGCGGTCCACCGGTGCGCCCAGAAGATCGGCAAGGCGCTGCATGGTCCAGTCGCTTGCGCTCATGCCGCCATCGACGCGCAGGATCACATCCGCGCCGCCCTGCCAGTCGGCCCGCATCGCCTCGAGCAGATCGCGGGTCTGGAAGCCGACGCTTTCCAGCGCCGCGCGGGCGAATTCTGCCGGACCGGAATTGCGGGTCAGACCGAATATCGCGCCACGGCAATCGGGCCGCCAATAGGGCGCGCCGAGCCCGGTGAAGGCAGGAACCAGCACCACCTCCTGCGCCGGGTCGGCGCGGTCGGCAAGCGCCCCCGACTGCGCCGCCGACCCGATCACCCCGAGCCCGTCGCGCAACCACTGTACCGCCGCCCCGGCAACGAAGATCGACCCTTCCAGCGCATAGCTGCGCCGCCCGCCGAGTTGATAGGCGATCGTGGTCAGCATCCGGTTGTTCGAGGCAACCGGCACGGCCCCGGTATTGAGAAGCGCGAAACAGCCCGTCCCGTAGGTGGATTTCATCATGCCGGGGCGGAAACAGGCCTGCCCCATGGTGGCTGCCTGCTGATCACCCGCGACACCGAGAATCGGCACGCGCGCACCCAGAACATCGCCCGCCGTGGTGCCGAAATCGCCGGCGCAGTCGCGCACCTCGGGCAGCATCGGCATGGGAATGTCCAGCAGGTCGCAGATCTCCGCGCTCCACCCGCCTTCGTGGATGTCGAACAACAGGGTACGCGCGGCGTTGGTTGCGTCCGTCGCATGGACCTTGCCGCCGGTCAGCCGCCAGATCAGAAAGCTGTCGATGGTGCCGAACAGTATTTCGCCACGCTCTGCCCGGTTCCGCGCGTCCGGCAGGGTATCGAGCAGCCATTTCAGCTTGGCTCCCGAGAAGTACGGATCCAGCAGCAGCCCGGTCCGGGCAGCGATATTCGGTTCGTGCCCGGCCTCGCGCAGCGCCGCGCAGAGCGGCGCGGTACGCCGATCCTGCCAGACGATCGCATTGTGAAGCGCCCGGCCGCTGTCGCGCTCCCATATCACGGTGGTCTCGCGCTGATTGGTTATCCCGATCCCGGCCAGTGCCCCCTCGGAAACACCGCATCGCTCCAGCACCTCGCGGCAAACCTGAAGCGTGCTCGTCCAGATCTCCTCGGGGTCGTGCTCCACCCAGCCCGCATCGGGATAGATCTGGGCGAATTCGCGCTGCGCGATGCCAAGCACCTCCATCGCCGCGCCGAACAGGATCGCGCGGCTCGACGTGGTGCCTTGGTCGATGGCCAGTATGTATGTCATTGCCGCCCTCGTGTTGCGCCGTCAGTGCCGATCCTAGCGCGCCCGACGCCGGTGCCGCCAGCCCCGGATACGACGGACGGCATCGCAGTTTTCTTCGCTGCACTGCAACATCCCCTTGATCCCGTTCGGGTTTGCGGAGAAACTCGGCCGCGAACCGGTACGCCCCAGGCGCCGGTCTTGGACACATCAGGGGGAAGACATCATGCGATTTGCAACATTCGGGCGCCGGCTCGCGCCCGCCGCCGCTCTGGCCGCGGGGCTGTTGGCCGTACCGGCTTGGGCCGACGGCGAGATGACGGTGGCGATGCAGCTTGAGCCGCCGCATCTGGATCCGACCAGCGCCGCCGCGGGCGCCATCGATTCGGTGCTTTATTCCAACGTGTTCGAGGGGCTGACCCGGTTCATGGGCGATGGCTCGGTGGTGCCCGGGCTGGCCGAAAGCTGGGAAATCTCCGATGACGGGCTGGTCTATACCTTCAAGCTGCACGATGGGGTCACCTTCCATGACGGCACCACGATGGACGCCGAGGATGTGAAATTCAGCCTCGACCGGGCGCGCGCCGAAGACAGCGCCAACGCACAGAAGGCGCTGTTCACCGGCATCTCGGATGTGGCGGTAATCGACCCGCAGACCGTCAGGGTAACGCTCAGCGAACCCAACGGCAGCTTCCTGTTCAACATGGCCTGGGGCGATGCCGTGATCGTCGCGCCCGAAAGCATCGAGGGCATCAAGCAGATGCCGATAGGAACCGGCGCCTTCAAGTTCACCGAATGGGTTCAGGGCGACCGCATCGTGCTGGACAAGAACCCAGATTACTGGGGCACCCCGGCCGTTCTGGACAAGGCGACGTTCAAGTTCATCTCGGACCCCACCGCCGCCTTCGCCGCCATGATGGCCGAGGATATCGACGTCTTCACCGGCTTCCCGGCGCCGGAGAACCTGCCCCAGTTCGAGGCCGACGATCGCTTTCAGGTGCTGGTCGGTTCGACCGAGGGCGAAACCATCCTGGCGATGAACAACAAGCGGGCGCCGTTCGACGACATCCGGGTGCGCGAGGCCGTGGCCCATGCCATCGACCGGCAGGCGATCATCGACGGGGCCATGTTCGGTTATGGCACCCCCATCGGCACGCATTTCGCACCGCACAACCCGGCCTATGTGGATCTGACCGGCCTGTCGGAATACGACCCCGAAAAATCACGGGCGCTGCTGGCCGAGGCCGGTCATCCCGACGGCTTCACCACGACCCTGCACCTGCCGCCGCCATCCTACGCCCGGCGCGGCGGCGAAATCGTCGCGGCGCAGCTGGCCGAGGTCGGCATCAAGGCCGAGATCATCAACGTCGAATGGGCGCAATGGCTGGAAACCGTGTTCAAGGGCAAGGATTTCGGCCTGACCATCGTCAGCCACACCGAACCGATGGACATCGGCATCTACGCCCGCCCGGATTACTATTTCCAGTATGACAACCCGGATTTCCAGGCGCTCATGAAAACGCTGGACGAGACCACCGATCCCGGCAAGCGAACGGAACTGCTGCAACAGGCGCAACGGATCATCGCCGAGGACTACGTCAACGGCTATCTGTTCCAGCTTGCCGCGCTGACCGTGGCCAAGGCCGGGGTTCGGGGCCTGTGGGCAAACGCGCCGACCCAGGCGACCGACCTGACCGCGGTCAGCTGGGCCGAGTGATCGCATTCCCGTTCGACGGGACAGGCCGTCCCCCCCACGGGGGAGACGGCGGCAATTGTCGATACCTCGCAGCCGTTCTCTCGTCAGTGGGACACCGCGCATGATCGCCCGCATACCAGGCCTGTTGTTCATCCTGTTGCAACTGACCGCACCGATCCTGCCCGTCGCCCAAAGCGCGGCTGCTCAGGAAAGCGGTGTTTCCGTCGGCGACCTGCCGCAGGTCTCGGAAGGCACCGTGTATGTCAGCCGTCGCGAACGCCCGATCAAGGTGGCGGTCGGGATCGAGGTGGACCAGATCACATCGGTGGACCAGAAGGCGGAAAACTACGGCGCGGTGGTGGCGATCCGGATGAAATGGCACGATCCGGCGCTGGCCTTCGAGGATACGCAGGGCACCGGTTTTCGCCAGTTCAAGCCCGAGGATCTGGTGGATCATGCCAAGGCGGTCGGATCCGTGGTTCCGCGTTTCGTGGTCCAGAACCAGCAATCCAACCGCTGGATCCACGAAGACCTGGCCGTCGTCCTGCCCGACGGCACCGCCTTTTACGCCGAAAAATCGTCGCTGACCCTGCAAGCGCCGCATTTCGACTTTACCCGCTATCCGTTCGACCGTCAGATCTTCTATTTCAAGATCGTCTCGGCCTATCCGGACGATGTCGTGACCTTCGCCAAACTGCCGCTGGACTCGGGGCTCGATTCCACCCTGGGCGAAGAAGAATGGGTTCTGACCGATGCGTCGATGGAAATCGGCACGACAAAGGGGCTGACCGGGCTGGACAGTTCCAGCGCAACGCTGACCTTCACCGGATCGCGCCACGTCACCTATTACACGACGCGGCTGTTCCTGCCGATGCTGATCCTGGTGGTGGTCTCCTGGGCGGCGTTCTTTCTGGACGACTACCGAAAGCGCGCCGAGATCGCCGGCGCCAACCTGCTGGTGTTCGTGGCGTTCAACTGGACGATCTCCAGCGATCTGCCGAAACTGGGCTATGTCACCTTCGTCGATTTCATACTGCAATGGATGTTCATCGTCACCGGGCTGCTTATCGTGTTCAACGTGGTTCTGACCCGGCTGCAGGTCTCTGGCCGCGAGGGGCTGGCCAGCCGGCTGGACAACTACGCGATCAAATGGATCTACCCGCTGGGATATGCTGCCATCGTGGTGGTTGCCGTGACCAGTTTCCTGCTGACCGGCTGAGCACTGGACGGTCATCGCGCCACCACCTAACCTGCCCCCCATGCTGCGCTATTCGATCAAACGCCTGATGTCGCTGGCGATCAGCCTGGCGGTCGCCAGCCTGGTGATCTTCCTCGTGATCGAGGTCGCGCCCGGCGATCCCGCCTCGTACATGCTCGGTATCAACGCGCAGCCCGATACCGTGGCGGCGCTGCGGGCGGAACTGGGGCTCGACGTGTCCAGACCGGTGCGCTATCTGGCCTGGGTCGGCGGCATGCTGAGCGGCGATTTCGGCACCTCCTATACCTATCGGACACCCGTGGCGGGCATGATCGGCGACCGGTTGTGGGTCTCGCTGCCGCTGGCGCTTCTGGCGCTGATGCTGTCCACCCTGATCGCGTTTCCGGCGGGCATCTATGCCGCGGCCCGGCGCGGGCGGCCCGGCGATGTGTCGGTGATGGGCGCGACGCAACTGGGCATCGCGGTGCCCAATTTCTGGTTCGCCATGATGCTGGTGCTGATCTTCGCGGTCGATCTGCGCTGGTTCCGCGCCGGCGGTTTCGCCGGCTGGGACAAGGGGTTCTGGGTGGCGATGCATTCGCTGACCCTGCCGGCGATCTCGCTGGCTTTGCCGCAGGCGGCGATCCTGACGCGCGTGATGCGTTCGGCCCTGCTGGATATCCTGGGCGAGGATTTCATGCGCACCGCCCGCGCCAAGGGGCTTTCCCGCCGGCAGACGCTGTGGCGCCACGGGGTCAGGAACGCGCTGATCCCGGTGCTGACCATCATCGGGCTGCAATTCTCGTTCCTTCTGGCCGGCTCGATCATCATCGAACAGGTGTTCAACCTGCCCGGGCTGGGGCGGCTGGTGTTCCAGTCGATTTCCTCGCGCGATCTGATCGTCGTGGAATCGGTGGTCATGCTGCTGGTCTTCGCGGTGATCGTCGTGAACTTCCTTGTCGATCTGGCCTATGCCGCGGTCGATCCCCGGCTGAGGGCCAGAACATGACGCGCAGCCTGATCCTGGGTGCCGTGCTGTCCTCGCTGGTGGTGCTGGCGGCGCTGACCTCGTTCGTCTGGACGCCCTACGACCATGCCGCGATGAACATCCCCGACAAGCTGCAACCGCCGGGCGCGGCGCACTGGTTCGGCACCGACCATTTCGGGCGCGACCTGTTTTCCATGATCATGGTGGGCGCGCGCACTTCCATCGCGGTGGCGCTGGTGGCGGTCGGCATCGGCATGGGGCTGGGGGTGCCGCTGGGCCTGATGGCGGCGGCCCGCAAGGGCGGCTGGATCGACGAGGTCATCATGCGCGGCAACGATCTGGTCTTCGCCTTTCCCAGCCTGGTGATCGCCATCCTGATCACGGCGGTGCTGGGCGCCGGGGCCGTGAATGCGATCATCGCCATCGGCATCTTCAACATCCCGGTCTTCGCGCGCATCACGCGGGGCGCGGCGCTCAGCCTGTGGGAGCGCGAGTTCATCCTCGCCGCGCGCGTCGCGGGCAAGTCGGACGCGCGCATATCGGCCGAACACATCCTGCCCAACGTGACCAACCTGCTGATCGTGCAGGGCACCATCCAGTTCAGCCTGGGCATCCTGGCCGAGGCGGGGCTGTCCTATGTCGGTCTGGGCGCCCAGCCGCCAACGCCCAGCTGGGGCCGGATGCTGGCGGACGCACAGACCATGGTCAGCTTTGCGCCGCATCTGGCGCTGATTCCCGGGCTGGCGATCATCGTCACCGTTCTGGGGCTGAACCTGATGGGCGACGGGCTGCGCGACTGGCTCGATCCGCGGCTGCGGGTGGCGCGCGCATGAGCCTGCTGGAGATCACCGACCTGTCGATGTCGATCTGCGGCCTTGAGATCCTGAAACGGGTGTCGCTGAACGTCGGCCCCGGCGAGATCGTCGCCGTCACCGGCGAAAGCGGTTCGGGCAAGTCGATGACCGCGCTGGCGGTCATGCAACTGCTGCCCGACCTGGCGCGCTGTTGCGGCGCGGTGCGGCTTGACGGCACCGATCTGCTGGCGGCGACGGAGCCCGAACTCTGCGCCATCCGCGGCCGCTCTGTCGGCATGGTCTTTCAGGAACCGACGACCGCGCTCAATCCGGTCCGCACCATTGGCGACCAGGTTGCCGAAACCGTTCTCGTACATGGCGCGATGCGCCCCGAACAGGCCCGGGAGCGTGCCCGCGACGTGCTGGACCGCGTCGGCCTGCCGGCCGACCGCTTTGCGATGTCGCGCTATCCCCACGAATTGTCGGGCGGCCAGCGTCAGCGGGTCGTGATCGCCATGGCGATCGCACTGCAACCGAAAATGCTGATCGCGGACGAACCGACGACCGCGCTCGATGTCACCACGCAGGCCCAGATCCTCGATCTGCTGAAAGGTCTGGTGGCCGATTACGGCATGGGATTGCTGATGATCACGCATGATCTGGCGGTGGTCGCGGACATGGCCGACCGGATCGTGGTGATGCGCAACGGCGAGGTGGTCGAGTCCGGGGCCACCCGCGATCTGCTGGCCGGCATGCGCCACCCCTATACGCGCATGCTGTTCGAGGCATCCGACCATCAGGTCGCCCTGCCCGAACCGCCGGCGCCGCAGCCGCTGTTGCAGGTGCGGGGCGCGGTGCGCGACTATCGCCTGCCGCGCACGAAACTGTTCGCCGATCCCGGCCATTTCCGCGCCGTGGACGATGTGAGCTTTGCGCTCAACCGGGGCGAACGGCTGGGGCTGGTCGGCGAAAGCGGGTGCGGAAAATCCACCCTGACGCGCGCCATTCTGGGGCTGGAACCGGTGCAGTCGGGGCAGATCCTGCTGGACGGCGAACCGGTCTTTTCCGGCCGCCGCCCGAATCTGTCGGTGCGCCGCAAGATGCAGGTGGTGTTTCAGGATCCGTTCGGATCGTTCAACCCGCGCCACCGGGTCGACCGGCTGATCACCGAACCGTTCCACCTTCTCGATACGCCCCCGAAGGGGGCGGCGCGGCGCGACGCCATCGCCGCGGCGCTGAGCGCGGTCGGCCTGAAACCCGGGGACGCCACCAGATACATCCACGAATTTTCCGGCGGCCAGCGCCAGCGCATCGCCATTGCGCGCGCGCTTATCGTCCGCCCCGAACTGATCCTGTTCGACGAGGCGGTGTCGGCGCTGGATGTCTCGGTGCGCGCCCGGATCCTCGACCTTCTGGCCGAGCTGTGCCGCACCTACGATCTGACCTACCTGTTCATCTCGCACGATCTGAGCGTGGTGCG
The DNA here is from genome assembly GCA_020441385.1 of Paracoccaceae bacterium. GTDB lineage: Bacteria > Pseudomonadota > Alphaproteobacteria > Rhodobacterales > Rhodobacteraceae > JAGRMG01. Next base: position 9,040 of record JAGRMG010000152.1, on the reverse strand, counting down.
CAGCGTCACCGACCGGGTGCTGGTGATGCAGGCCGGACGTATCGTCGAGCAGGGCGAAACCCGCGCCGTGTTCGATGCGCCCAAACATCCCTATACCCGATCCCTGATCGCCGCGGCCCCGCGCCTGCCCGATCTCGCCAGCCTGAGAAGGACCCCCGACCATGTCTGACGCGCCCAAGCCCGATCCGCTCTGGTTCGATCCGTCCCTGTGCCTGATCGGCGGGTGCTGGGTCGCCCCCGCCGGCGGCGAAACGCTGGCGCTGGCCGATCCCTCGATTGGCCGCGACATCTGCCGCATCGCCCGCGGCGGGCCCGCCGACATCGACGCCGCGGTTGGCGCCGCCGAGAACGCCCTTGCCGGCGAATGGGGCCGCATGACCGCGCTGGAACGCGGCCGCATCCTGACACGGCTGGGCCGGATCGTGCTGGACCGGGCCGACACCCTGGCCCGGCTCGAGGCGATGGACGTGGGCAAGCCGCTGAGCCAGGCCCGCGCCGACGCGCTGGCGCTGGCGCGCTATTGCGAATTCTATGGCGGTGCCGCCGACAAGGTCACGGGCCAGACCATCCCCTATCTGGACGGCTATACCGTCTATACCCTGCGCGAACCCCACGGCGTCACCGGCCATATCGTGCCGTGGAACTATCCGATGCAGATCATCGGCCGGTCGGTCGGGGCGGCCCTGGCGATGGGCAATGCCTGCGTGCTGAAACCCGCCGAAGAGGCCTGTCTGACGGCGCTGGCCTTCGCGCATCTCGCCATCGAGGCCGGCCTGCCCGCCGGGGCGCTGAACGTGGTTCCGGGGCTCGGGTCCGAGGCCGGGGCGGCGCTGGCGGGGCATCCGGGGGTGCGCCATGTCAGCTTTACCGGCTCGGTCGCCACCGGCGCCGCCGTGCAGGCCGCGGCGGCCCGCAACGTGGTACCGGTGACGCTGGAACTGGGCGGCAAGTCGCCGCAACTGGTGTTTGACGATGCCGACCTCGATGCGGCGCTGCCCTTTCTGGTCAATGCCGGGTGCCAGAACGCCGGGCAGACCTGTTCGGCGTCCTCGCGCATTCTGGTTCAGCGCGGCGTCTACGAGACGGTGAAAGAGCGGATGGCGGCGGCCTATTACGAACTGACCGTCGGCCCCGCGATGGAGGATCTGCGGGTTGGTCCGCTGATCTCGACCCGCCAGAAAGAGATCGTGACCGGGTTTCTCGAAAGGGGCGCCGGCCTGACCGTCGCCGGACAGGGCCGGATCGTCGATCACGCCCCGGCGTCGGGCGCCTATGTCCGCCCGACCCTGTTCGCCGACGTGCCGCCCGATCACCCGCTGGCGCGCGACGAGATCTTCGGCCCCGTGCAGGTGCTCATCCCGTTTTCCACCGAGGATCAGGCGGTCGCCATCGCCAACGGCACGGATTACGGCCTTGTCGCAAGCATCTGGAGCCGCGACGGCGCCCGCCAGATGCGGCTGGCCAAACGGCTGCGCTCGGGCCAGGTGTTCATCAACAACTATGGCGCCGGGGGCGGCGTGGAACTGCCGTTCGGCGGGGTCGGCAAGTCCGGCCACGGCCGCGAAAAGGGGTTCGAGGCGCTTTACGGGTTCTCGCAACTCAAGACCGTGGCGGCGTTTCACGGCTAGCGATATGGATTCGTGGTTCGGTACATTGAAAACCGGGAACAACAGAGGTTCGCGCCCGGCCACGAGGCTGGGCGCGGCTGAACCTGGCAAGCCGACGCAATCGGGCATGGCGTGACAATCATTTGAAACGTCCCGGCCAATTCGCGCCCGCCCTGGGGGGCGGGGTCGGGCGCGAACCGGATCGCAGGCGATCCGGGGGCAGCAGATTGATGCCGCGAACCCGGGCTTCAGGTGGCCAGGGCGTGTCGCGTTCGACCCAACAGATTTCCACCCGCCGTGTCGAGGCAGCGTCGTGCAAGAACGACGCGTTCGGCGCGGCCGGTGAATTCGCTTGAACGCGACATGCCGGATGTTCGCCGGTGCGGGCAGAGGTCTCTGGACCATCGCGCCCGAAAGCCCTACCTGTCGCGCAAGGAGACGCCGCCGATGACCAAACCGCCCCTCACCCTCTGCCTTGCCGCGCCGCGCGGGTTCTGCGCCGGTGTCGACCGCGCCATCAGGATCGTCGAGATGGCGCTGGAGAAATGGGGCGCGCCGGTCTATGTGCGCCACGAGATCGTGCACAACAGGTCCGTGGTCGACGGGCTGCGCGCCAAGGGCGCGGTGTTCGTCGAGGAACTGGACGACGCGCCCGACGACCGGCCGGTGATCTTTTCGGCGCATGGCGTGCCGAAATCGGTTCCCGCCGAGGCCCGGCGCCGCGACATGGTCTTTGTCGATGCCACCTGCCCGCTGGTCAGCAAGGTGCATGTCGAGGCCGAGCGCCAGGCCGAGAACGGCCTTCAGATCGTCATGATCGGTCATCGCGGACATCCCGAAACCATCGGCACCATGGGCCAGTTGCCGCAGGGCGAGGTGCTGCTTGTCGAAACCCCGCAGGATGTCGCCACGCTGGTCGTGCGCGATCCGGCGCGGCTGGCCTATGTCACCCAGACGACGCTGAGCGTGGATGACGCCGCCGGCGTGATCGCGGCCTTGCAGGCCCGCTTTCCCGCCATCGTGGGCCCGCACAAGGAAGACATCTGCTATGCCACCACCAACCGCCAGAACGCGGTGCGCGCCATCGCGCCGCGGGTCGATGCCATGCTGGTGGTGGGGGCGCCCAATTCGTCCAATTCGCGCCGCCTGGTCGAGGTCGGCGCCAAGGCGGGCTGCGCCTATTCGCAACTGGTGCAGCATGCCGGCGATATCGACTGGCCGGCGCTGGAGGGGATCGGGTCGGTCGGCATCACCGCCGGCGCCTCGGCGCCCGAACGGCTGGTCACGGAAGTCGTCGATGCCTTCCGCGACCGCTTTGACGTGACCGTCGAAATGGTCGAGACTGCCACCGAGAACGTGGAATTCAAGGTGCCGCGCGTGTTGCGGCGCTAGATCGGGGGAACCGCCATGCTGTCGGCACAGTTTCTTCTGACCGCGCTGGTCGTGGTCATCGCCCCCGGCACCGGGGTCATCTATACGCTGGCCACCGGGCTGGGCCAGGGCCGCCGCGCCTCGGTCATGGCGGCCCTGGGCTGCACCGCCGGCATCCTGCCGCATCTGGGCGCGGCCGCGCTGGGGCTGGCGGCGGTGCTGCACACCAGCGCACTGCTGTTCCAGGTCGTGAAATTCGCCGGGGTCGCCTATCTGCTCTGGCTGGCCTGGCAGGCGCTGAAATCGGGCGGCGCGCTGTCGGTGTCGCCGGGCGCGGCACGTCAGGCCGGCTGGCGCATCGCGCGGCGCGGGGCGCTGATCAACATCCTGAACCCCAAGCTGTCGATCTTCTTTCTGGCGCTGCTGCCGCCGTTCCTGTCGGGCAACCCGGCCACCGCCACCGCCGAAATGGCAGGCATGGGCGCGGTGTTCATGGGGCTGACCTTCGCCGTCTTCGCCCTCTACGGCATCTTCGCCGCCGCCGCGCGCGACCGGCTGCTGTCGAGCGCGCGCACGATGCGCTGGCTCAATCGCGGCTTTGCCGCGATCTTTGCCGGGCTGGGCGCGCGGCTCGCCGCCGAGCGCGCCTGACCCCGCCATGCCCGATCGCGAAACGATCCGTGTCTATGACGGGCGGGCCGATGCCTATGCCGAATTGACCGGCGCGCACAATGCCGCCGATCCGCGCCTGGGCGCGTTCATTGCCGCCTGCCCCCCGGCCGGGCGGGTGCTCGACCTGGGCTGCGGGCCCGGCGCATCGGCGGCCGCGATGGCGGATGCCGGGCTGCGGGTCGAGGCCACCGACGCCTCGGCCGAAATGGCCGCGCGCGCCGGGCGCCATCGCGGTGTCGATGCAAGGCAGGCCACGTTCGACGATATCTCGGGGCAAGCCGTCTATGACGGCATCTGGGCCAATTTCAGCCTGCTGCATGCCCCGCGCGCCGATTTTCCGCGCCATCTGGCCGCCCTGCACCGCGCATTGAAACCCGGCGGCGCCTTCATGATCGCCATGAAGCTGGGCCGCGGCGAGGCGCGCGACGGGATCGGCCGTTTCTACTGCTATTACACCGCCGAAGACCTGGCCGCGCATCTGGCGCGCGCCGGGTTCACCGTGACCGGCCGCGCCTTCGGCTCTGGCCCCGGGCTGGACGGGTCGGTTTCCGACTGGGTTTCGGTGTCTGCCCGTGCCTGAACTGTTCGCCTGGACCGACGGCGCCTGTTCGGGCAATCCCGGCCCTGGCGGCTGGGGTGTGCTGTTGCGGGCGATGGATGGCGGCAACATCGTGAAGCAACGCGAACTCAGGGGCGGCGAGGCCGATACGACCAACAACCGGATGGAACTTCTGGCCGCGATCAACGCGCTCGAGGTGCTGGGCAAGCCGTCGCGGATCACCCTCGTCACCGACAGCGCCTATGTGAAGAACGGCGTGACCGGCTGGATCCATGGATGGAAGCGCAACGGCTGGAAGACCGCCGCGAAAAAGCCGGTCAAGAACGTCGAGCTTTGGCAGCGCCTGGACGCGGCGCAGGCCCGGCACGACGTCACCTGGCAATGGGTCAAGGGCCACGCCGGCCACCCCGAAAACGAACGCGCCGACGAACTGGCGCGCGAAGGCATGAGCCCGTTTCGCAAGAACCGGCCGAAAACGGCCTGACGTTGGGTCGTCAACGTCCCGAAACGCCCCGGACCCCCATTCACCCCATTGGCGCCGCCGTGCCCGCCTGGCTAGGCTTGCAGACGATTCCGCGCCGGGCCAGCCCCCGGCGCCGCCCATCCCGAGGAGAAACCCCAAAATGGCCACCGCCGCCTATATCTACGACGCCGTCCGCACGCCGCGGTCCAAGGGCCGCGCCGACGGCACCCTGCACGAGGTCAAGCCGGTGCAACTGGCCGCCGGGCTGCTGCGCGAACTTCAGGCCCGCCACGATCTCGACACCGCCCGCGTCGGCGACGTGATCCTGGGCTGCACCGGCCCGGTCGGCGACCAGGGCGCCTGCATCGCCAAGGCCGCCGTGCAGGCCGCGCATTGGGACGAGGCGGTGCCGGGGGTGCAGCTCGACCGGTTCTGCGCCTCGGGGCTCGAGGCGGTCAACATTGCCGCCGCCAAGGTCGGATCCGACCAGGCGGACATGGTGGTCGCCGGCGGCGTCGAATCGATGTCCCGCGTGCCCATGCTCTCGGCGGGGGGCGCGATGTTCGCCGATCCCGATTTCGTGATCGACCAGAACTCGGTGCCCCAGGGCATCGGCGCCGATCTGATCGCCACCATCGACGGCTATCGCCGCGAGGACGTGGACGCCTACGCCGTCGAAAGCCAGAAGCGCGCGGCGCATGCCCGCGACAGCGGCTGGTTCGACCGCTCGGTGGTGCCGGTGCGCGACGAAAACGGGCTGACCATCCTCGAACGCGACGATTTCATCAAGCCCGGTACCGACATGCAGAAACTCGGCGCGCTGAAGCCGTCGTTTTCGCAGATGGGCGGGTTCGGCTATGACGACATGGCGCTGGCGAAATACCCGTCCGTGGCGCGCATCGAGCATGTGCACACGCCGGGAAATTCCTCGGGCATCGTCGACGGCGCCTCGGCGGTGATGATCGGAAGCGAGACGGCCGGCCGCGATCTGGGGCTGGATCCGCGCGGCCGCATCGTCTCGGCCACGGTGATCTCGACCGACCCGGTGATCATGCTGGCCGGCCCCGGGCCGGCGGCGAAGAAATGCCTGGCCCGCGCCGGGCTGACGGTGGACGATGTCGACATCTGGGAAATCAACGAGGCCTTCGCATCCGTCGTGCTGCGCTACATGCGCGATCTGGGTATCGGGCCCGAGATAACCAACGTCAACGGCGGCGCCATCGCCATGGGGCATCCGCTGGGCGCCACCGGCGGCATGCTGGTGTCGATCGTGCTCGACGAACTGGAACGGCGCGGCGCCAGGCGGGCGATGATCTCGCTTTGCGTCGGCGGCGGCATGGGCATCTCGACCCTGATCGAACGCGTGTGAGAGGAGCCGGGGAAATGGGCGAATTCCGCTATGACAACGACGATGGCATCGTCACCATCACCATGGACATGGACGGGCCGGTCAATTCCATGAACGATGCGTTCTGGGGCCTCTATTCCGGCGCGATGGACCGGATCGAGGCTACCGAAGGGCTGAAGGGCGTGATCTGGACCTCGGCCAAGGACACGTTCTTTGCCGGCGGCGATCTGAACATGCTGCGCAGCGTGACCGCCGACACCGTCGGCGACGTGTTCGACGCCGTCGAAGGCGCCAAGGCGGTTATGCGCCGGCAGGAACGCCTGGGCGTGCCGTCGGTGGCCGCGATCAACGGCGCCGCACTTGGCGGCGGGCTGGAGATCTGCCTGGCCTGCACCCACCGCATCGCCGCCGCCAACCCCAAGACGAAAATCGGCCTGCCCGAGGTGACGCTGGGGCTGCTGCCCGGCGGCGGCGGCGTGGTGCGCCTGACCTGGCTGCTGGGGTTAGAGGCCGCCATGCCCTTCCTGATGGAGGGCCGGCAGGTCGGCCCGGACGCCGCCCGCGACGCCGGCATCATCCACGAGGTGGTGCAGGCCGAACGGCTGCTGGACCGCGCCCGCGAGTGGATCCTTTCGGTGCAGGGCGACGCCGCGGCCGCAACCCAGCCCTGGGACACAAAGGGCTACCGCATTCCCGGCGGCCCCTCGACCTCGCCGCAGAACATGACCCGGATCGCCGGTGCCGCGGCGATGCTGTGGAAGAAAACCCGCGGCCTGCTGCCCGGCCCTCGCCACATCCTCGACGTGATGACCGAGGCCGCCGGCAAGCTCGATTTCGACACCGCGACGCGCTATGAAAGCCGCCGCTTCGTGTCGCTCTTGCCGCAGGCGACCACCAAGAACATGATCTCGACCCTGTTCTTCGGCATGAACAAGGTGAATGGCGGCGCCAGCCGGCCCAAGGGCGTGCCGGTCTCGAAGGTGGGCCGGCTCGGCATCCTCGGCGCCGGTATGATGGGCCGGGGCATCGCCTACAGCGCGGCCATGGCCGGCATCCCCGTGGTGCTGAAGGATACCGGCATGAAGGCCGCCGAGGCCGGCAAGGCGCATGTCGCCGGGCTGCTGGACAAGCGCGTTGCCCGCGGCCGGATGACGCAGGAAGACCGCGACGCGGTACTCGCCCGCATCGCCGCCACCGACCAACCCGATGACCTCAAGGGCTGCGACCTGATCATCGAGGCGGTGTTCGAGAAGATCGAGGTCAAGGACGCGGTGCTGGCCGAACATCAGGCGCTGCTGGCCGACAACGGAATCTGGGGCTCCAACACCTCGACCCTGCCGATCACCCGGCTGGCAGAGGGCGCGGCGCGGCCGGATAACTTCATCGGCTTGCATTTCTTCTCGCCGGTCGACAGGATGCCGCTGCTGGAAATCGTCGTGGGCAAGGCAACCAGCGACGAAACGCTTGCCCGCGCCTTCGACTTTGCCCGCCAGATCCGCAAGACGCCCATCGTGGTGAATGACAGTACCGGGTTTTATACCTCGCGCACCATCGGCACCAAGATCATCGAGGCGGTGCAGATGGTCGCCGAAGGCCACGACCCGGTGCGCATCGACAACCTGTCGCGGCTGACGGGGATGCCGACCGGCATGCTGTCGCTGCTCGACGAGGTGCAGATCAAGCTGGTCAACGACATCTACAACACCCAGATCGAAATGGGCCTGCTCGACCCGGCGGCGGAACCCAACCCCGCGGCCCGCGCCCTGCTGGCCGAGATGGTGGACAGGCACGGCCGCCAGGGCCGCGCCAGCGGCAAGGGGTTTTACGACTACGGGCCCGCGGGCAAGACGATCTGGCCCGGGCTGGAGGCGTGGCGCGATGCGAATGCCGCGATTGCAGACGCCGACATTCAGGACCGCATCCTGTTCCGCGCGGTGATCGAAAGCCTCAAATGCCTCGAAGAAGGCGTGTTGCGCTCCGTCGCGGACGGCAATGTCGGTTCGATCCTCGGCATTGGCGCCCCGGTGCATACCGGCGGTTATATCCAGTTCGTCAACACCTACGGACCGGACCGGTTCGCGGCGCGTTGCGAGGAACTGGCGGCGCGCTATGGCGAGCGGTTCGCGCCGCCCGCGATCCTGCGCGAGCATGTCGAGAACGGCCGGGAGTTCGTGTAACCCCCGCCAGCGCCCACAATCCGTTGGGGTGATCGCCACATTCTGGCGTTTTCCGGCGTGCGCCGTCCATATATGGTTGCTTCGTTTGCCGGGCCGGTGTATCTCTCGCCCCACAGGTGCATGGACGCGGTAATGCATCAGCTGACGCTGACGGCGGGGTTCGGACGTGAAAACGACCGGACCCCGTCGCATTTTGCGGCGTCCATCGACTCAAGACGCCCCGATCAGCCGCCACCTTGCCGCGAACCGTCCTGAAATCGCGGACTCGCTCATGACATGTCCTTTGACGGATGGCCGGACACGCGGGCCACGGGTCCGCCGACAACCGGCCATCCGCACCCGCCGGGCCGGACGGGAGAACTGCGGGACTTTACTGCCAATCAGTGCTGGTCAGATGTACCGAGCTTTGTCTTCTCTGAGTGGGCAGGAGAGATACACGCCAAACTCCTGTCCGATATCCGTACTCACCCGCGCATGAACGGCACCTTGCCGGTCAAGAAATCGCTGTTGATCGTGGACGGGAAACACGCCTTCGTGCCAAATGCCTGCGTGGATATACAAACCCTTCTGACCGTCGCACCAGAAAGCGACAACCTTGTCGGGATGAAAATTGTCTCCGGGCAGTGCCAGCGGGACAATGAACGGCTTCTTATCCAACGGAAAGAAAAGCTGGCCGCCGTCGGGATGGTAGTTCATGTGCCACAAGAGCACTTGATCGCGAGGTTGCGTTTGCCTCTGCGCTTGTGCTTGCTGCGGGTCAGCGGACCAGCCTAGTACATAGTTGCCCGCAACGGCGTCGTTTTCCCCATAGAGAACGTCACCGCTCCAATCACACTTGAAGGT
>JAGRMG010000151.1 GCA_020441385.1 Paracoccaceae bacterium | reverse complement strand
CTTCACCCCGATCCGCGACTGGTTCGCGGGCCTGCCGGAAGCCAAGGCGCGCGGCTACAAGCCGGGGCGGTTTTCCTTCAACGTCAAGGGCGGGCGCTGCGAGGCCTGCCAGGGCGATGGGCTGATCAAGATCGAGATGCATTTCCTGCCCGATGTCTACGTCACCTGCGAGACCTGCAAGGGCGCGCGGTACAACCGTGAAACCCTGGAAATAAGGTTCAAGGGCAAGAGCATAGCGGACGTTCTTGACATGACGGTAGAGGACGCGCAGGAATTCTTCAAGGCGGTGCCGTCGATCCGCGAGAAGATGGATGCCCTGATGCGCGTGGGCCTGGGCTACATCAAGGTGGGCCAGCCCGCCACGACGCTTTCGGGCGGCGAGGCGCAGCGCGTGAAACTGTCCAAGGAACTCAGCCGCCGGTCGACCGGGCGCACGCTCTACATTCTCGACGAACCGACCACGGGGCTGCATTTCGAGGATGTGAAGAAGCTGCTCGAGGTGCTGCACGAACTGGTCGATCAGGGCAATTCGGTGGTGGTGATCGAACACAATCTCGACGTGGTCAAGACGGCCGATCACATCATCGACATCGGCCCCGAAGGCGGCGACGGCGGCGGAGAGATCGTCGCCACCGGAACGCCCGAGAAGGTTGCCGACGACCCGCACAGCCATACCGGGCGCTATCTCAAGGCGATGCTGAACGCGCGCAAGGTGGCGGCGGAATAGAGCGCTGGTGCGGGGCGCGCGCTAACGGGGCGCGCGGCGCGGCGCGGCCCGGTCGTGCGCCGCCGTCTCCTCGATATCGCTGTCGCCCAGGAAATGCCCGATCCGTTGCAGGCCCTCGATCTGGTCGCAGATGGACTTGGCGACGATCAGGATCGGCACCGCCACGACCATGCCCACCACCGACCAGATATAGGCAAAGAACGCGACCATGAGAAACAGGATCGGCGTGTTCAGCCGCATGCGGCGCGAGATCAGCATCGGCGTGACCAGCTGTCCCTCGAGCGAGGTCAGCGCCATGTAGGTGGCGAAGACGCCCAATGCGGTCCAGAAGTTGCCGAAGGTGGCGAAGGCGACGATAGCGGCGATGCCGGCACCCAGCACCGCACCCAGGAACGGGATGAAGTTCAGCGCGAAGGCCATCAGCCCGATAGCGACGTAGTTCGGCAAGTCCCAGACGAACATGGCCAGGCCGACGCACAGCCCCAGCCCTGCGTTGATCAGGGTGATGCCGCCGAGATAGCGGCCAAGCCGGTCCTCGATGCTGTGTATGACCTCGATCGCGCGGCGCTTGTCTTCGAGGGAGTCGACGCTTTCGGCCAGCCGCCGGATGAAGAAGTCGCCCGACGCGATGAGGAAGAACGTCATGAAGATCGAGAAGACGACCTGGCTCAGAAGGCGCGGGGCCATCGACATGATGGTCAGCGTGGCCGCCGAATCCTCGACCACCTCGACCTCCATCGCCGTCTTGCCGCCCGAGCCGTCGACCGCGTCGTCCAGCGCCTTGGCCGCGTCGTTCACCGCCGACAGCGCACCGCCCTGGCGGGTCAGTTCGGTTTCGACCTCGCGCAGCAGGCGGGGCAGATCCTCGATCAGATCGCTGACCGGCTCGGCAAACCAGAACATCGCGAATCCCACCATCACGAACAGCAGCGCGGTGAACAGCGTGGCGATCACCAGATCGGGAAGGCCCAGCCGGCCCAGCCAGCGGCGCGGCCGATTGAAGACCAGATAGGACAGGATCGCGGCGGTGAGCGGGATCAGGAAATTGGCGCCCCACAGCATGATCTGCACCAGCAGGATGATGAAGATGCCGGTGACGGGCACAACAAGACGGTCGGTCGAACTCAAGATCCCATTCCCCCGGCGCTCGGGCCGCGTGCAGTTCAGCGCGGCGTACGGCCTGGCCGTGAACAAACCCGGCAGGAGTGCGATTGTTCCGCCTCACGGCGCCGTTCGCGGCGGAAACACCGCGCGGATTTCCGCGGTCTTGCAGGCGTCAGGGCCCATGATCGTCGATTCCGCGCCCCGGACGTGATAGATTGTGGTCGGGCAGGCGTGTTGCGGGCGTTGAGCGGGTGTTGCGTTTTTTCTGTCAACGGAGGTTTCAATGAACGTACGCAATTTCCTGAAACGACAATCCGGCCTGGCCGCGGCCGCCCTTCTTGCGCTGGCCGCCGGCACCGGCGGCGCGGCCGCCGCGACCTTCAACCTGTTCGAAGCCGGCACGACGACCCTGCTGGGGACTTTCCAGGCGCCCGGGGCGGGCGGCGCGATCACGGCCATGAGCGTGACCGTGGCGGGAATCACCTTCGACACGCTCGGAACCGGCACACAGGCGCCCAGCTATGATGCCGCCGACAACGATATCGGCGGGACCGGAGCGAGCCTCGGCGCCGTCTACAACTCGGCCGCCGTCGGGATATGCGGCGTCGGCGAGTGCGCGTTCTCGTTCTATCCGATCTATGACTTCGCCACGCCGATTCCCGGCGAATGGTACGCGGACAAGGTATTTCCGCTGACCGATCAGCAGTCCATCTCCCTGGGGTTCTATGAAGTCGCCCTGGCGCCGATCCCGGTTCCGGCCACGGCGTTTCTGCAATTCTCCGCGCTCGGCCTCGCCGGTGCGCTGGCCTGGCGGCGCCGTCGCAGGGCGGCATCGCGCTGAAGGCCGCGGGCCGGTGACGCCATGTCAGCGCGACATGCCTTTCAGCCGCGCCCGCGCTTTTCGAACCTGGGCAGCATGGCGCTGAAATCGCGGCCCCTGCCGTCCTCCTGCTCGACGAAACTGGCGTAAAGCGCCTGGGCCAGCGCGCCCATCGGCGTGTCGGCATCGGCGCTTTGCGCCGCCTGCTGGCTGAGCCGCAGATCCTTCAGCATCAGTTCGGCGGCGAAACCGGGCTTGTAGCCGTTATCGGCCGGCGATTGCGGCCCGACGCCGGGTGCCGGGCAATAGGCGTTCATGGTCCAGGAATAGCCCGAAGAGGTGCTGACCACGTCGAACATCTTCTGCCGGTCCAGCCCGAGCTTGTCGGCCAGCGCGAAGGCCTCGCATGTGGCGATCATCGTGACACCGAGGATCATGTTGTTGCAGATCTTGGCCGCCTGCCCATTGCCCGACGGACCGCAATGCACCGCCTTCTGGCCCATGATCGCAAACAGCGGCTCGGCCTTGGCAAAGCCCGCCTCTGAGCCGCCGGCCATGAAGGTCAGCGTGCCCGCCGTCGCCCCGCCAACACCGCCGGAAACCGGTGCATCAACCGCCAGAAGCCCTGCCTCTTCAGCCTGTTGTGCCACCTCCCTCGCGCTGTCGACATCGACGGTCGAGCAATCGACGAACACCGCGCCCGCGCGCATCGCCGGGATGATCTCGTTCGCCACGCTGCGCAGGATGGCGCCGTCGGGCAGCATGGTGATAACGATTTCGGCGTCACTGGCGGCCTGTGCGGCGCTGGCGGCCTTGCGCACGCCCTCGACCGTCACATCGGCCGTGTCGTGGCCGATCACCTGATGCCCCGCCTTCGCAAGATTGGCGGCCATCGGCGCGCCCATGTTGCCCAGCCCGATAAACCCGATCCTCATGGCCTACGCCTCCTCTGAAAATGTCAGCCCGTCCGCACCCAGCGGCGCCAGCATGGCGGCCACCGCATCGGGCGGTACCTCCATGTCGGGGTATTGCCATTTCGGGTCGCGGTCCTTGTCGATGATCTGCGCGCGAATGCCTTCCAGAAAGTCGCCCTCTGCCATCGCCCGCCAGGTAAAGCGGTATTCCCGCTTGAGCGCATCGCGAACGGTTGCGTCGGGCCGGCGCAGCCGGCGGATCATCTCCACCGTGCAAGCCATTGAAAGCGGGGAATTCCGGCCCATCGCTTGCAGCGAATCCCGGGCGAATTCGCTGTCGGCCGCGCGCAAGCCGGTCAGGATGTCGCCCAGTGTCCCGGCGCCGAAATGACGGTCGATCCCGGGCAGCAGCGGTCGCATCGCGCCGCGCGGCGGCGGCCGGGAATGGCGGGCGACATGGGTCGCGTCGCCGCTCGCCTCCAGCATCTCGATCAGGTCAGGCCAGCCCTCGCGCGGAATGTAGTGATCGGCAAAGCCCGCCAGGATCGCATCGCCCGGATCCATCCGCCCCGCGGTGATGCCCAGATACACCCCCAGCCAGCCCGGCGCGCGTGCCAGCAGCAACGATCCGCCGACATCGGGCACCAGGCCTATGCCGCATTCCGGCATGGCGATACGCGAGGACGCATCCACCACCCGGTGCGATCCGTGGCAGCCGATGCCCACACCCCCGCCCATGGTAAAGCCCTGCATGAAGCTGACCACCGGTTTGGGATATTCCGCGATACAGGCGTTCAGCCGGTATTCGTCGCGCCAGAAGGTGCGGCCGTAATCGAAATCGCCCGCCCGCCCGGTCTCGTAGAGTTCGGCAATGTCGCCGCCGGCGCAGAAGGCCTTGTCGCCCTCCGCGTCGATCACCACGAGGTCGATCGCGTCGTCCTCGCGCCACATGCGCATTTCGGCGTCGATGGCCATACACATGTCATAGGACATCGCGTTCAGCGCCTGCGGCCTGGTCAAGGTGATGCGGCCCGCCCGGCCGGTCACGCGGATGTCGATATCGGGCATCTCGTATCCCTCAGCGCGTCCCGAGCAACTGGCGCGCGATGATCACGCGCATGAT